>DFBZ01000096.1 GCA_002366835.1 Gammaproteobacteria bacterium UBA3067 | reverse complement strand
ATCGAACAATGATATGTCACCGGTTAATTATGAAAATTTAGCAAATTATTGTGTCCGGTTTTGTTGACCAGAACAGTGTTCCATGCCCTGGAATTAGCGCTCCAGATGTATCAACTACATGTGTAAGATCTTTGTTAGGTAAATATTTTCCAACCAATAGCTTGCCAAACTCACGCTTCATAAAACTGTTGGTCGTAATCATACCGACGAAACCTGCCTGCCCCTCATCCTTTTGGTTCAACGCGAGATCGAAGAATCTCTCTGTAAATGGAACACCCAATGAATACTCTCGAAAGCAGGTTGCATACTTCGCCTTATAGGCAGCTCTTAAGGCTTTATCTTTAACTGTAATGTAAGGCGGATTTCCCACTACCACATGATATTGCTGCCCCAGAATTTTCAGCAGTTTTTCTTTATCTTCAACTTCCAATACATGCTTGATAGGATCTTCTTCGATCAAATCAGTTTGAATGCCCTGGCCTTGCCATTCAAAACGCCGCCCATGCAACAAAGAATCCCCACAAGCCAAATTAAAATGAAAATCAGGGGCATCTTTAACCTTGGTTGTACCCGCCACTTTCATCGCCGCCACCAGCAATCGAAATCGGCAAATTGCAATGGCGTAAGGATTAATGTCCACCCCATGCACAACATCCAAAGCACGCTGTGCCAGCACACGGTTATTTTCACCGGGTTCGCGCCTTACCCAATCGTCAAATACGCGTTGAAAGGTGGTTAACAAAAAGTGGCCAGAACCACAGGTAGGGTCAATCAACCTCAGGCCTTTTAAACCAAAGGTATCTTTGGCTTTATCCAGGGTATAATCCAGGATAAAGCTTTCAACAAACTCGGGAGTTTGCAGCAGCGCGTAACGTTTACGGACAGACTCAGAGAGTTCCTGATACAAGTCACCCAAAAAGCGGGTATCCCACTCAGTGTCGGTAAAGTCATGAACAATTTCACCGCTAGCGGCATCAATTTTCTGAAAAAAATCGATCAGCCTTTTAGCACCGTCAGCAGAAACTGGAATCTGCCAAAGCGGGTTGTGACGATGATCCAGCAGCTCAGCAATAACCAGAAATTTTTCTAACTGTTCAAATAAACTGAATAAATATTCACGTTCTTCATGGGTGGGGTTTTCATTAAAATAAGCCACCATACGTTCTTTGGCAAACTGTAGCGGATTTTCATCCCGCTGATTAGACACTGGCCCAGACAAAACCGGCTCTGCTAACAAATCATTATCTTCAAGAAAACGAACAAACACACAGGTCAATATCCATGATACTGCTGCTTGGGTAATTTGTGCTTCTCGCCAGGAAACGAAGTGCTCTGCGGTACGCCCCGCCTCCTTAGCTTTTTTGTACTCATCTTGTAGATGCGCAGTCAAATCCTCACGGGATTCGCTATAGGCCAAAATATCCTTTTCAATTTTGGGTAATTCACGCTGCAAGTCTTTTAATAGTGCACTTCTGTTTATCATGGATGACTTCCTGGATCTGTTCCCTTTTCTAACTGCAATTGCAACTGCGCTCTTTCGCGCTCAAGTTCTTTACGCAACTCTTCTTCACTGGGCAGGTAGGGTAAATATTTGGAGGCGAACAGTTGTTCGCTGTCGGTAAGCACGGAATATTTGGCAACGGCTTCGCTTTTTTCACTGCAAAGAATCAAACCTATGGTCGGATTATCATCACTGCCTTTTTTGTGTTGGTCGTATATACGCACATAGGTATCCATTTGACCGACATCTTGGTGGTTCAGTTTGCCAAGTTTTAGGTCTATTAATAAAAAGCACTTAAGCTTGAAATTATAGAACACAAGGTCGAGATAGAAATCTTGATCTTCAGTGCTGATACGCTGCTGACGCTCAACAAACGCAAAACCTTTGCCCAGCTCTAATAAGAAGATTTGCAAGTTGCTGATGATCCCCTGCTCGATATCATTTTCATGCAATCGCCGTGATGGCAGGTCAAGAAAATCCAAGATATAAGGGTCACGCAGGTAGTTTTGATTGTTTGCTAGAGGCTGTGTTTTTTCTAGTGCTTCCTGCTCTACACCCTGGCGGTCACTACTGGACAGTAGCCGCTCGTAATACAGTACCGATATTTGCCGGTCTAGGGCTCTGGCGCTCCAATTTTGCGTTATCGCTTCTTGGGTATACCAATCCCTCGCTTTCGGGTTTTCTATGCGGATAAGGCTTCGGTAATGGGTCCAGCTCAATTCGGTACGCACTGCGTTCCATTTTGGATAACGCTGGTAAAAAGCCCGCATATTACGTAAGTTTCGTGTATTAAAGCCCCTACCCAGCTCTGCTGTTAGCTGGCTTGACAATAACTGGAGCTGTTGCTTCCCATATTCCGCCCGCTCCTTGCCCTGCTGCTCTTGCTCAACAATCAATTGACCTATCTGCCAATAAGCTTGAACCATGCTGCTATTAGCGACCTGAAGAAGACGACCACGAGATTGCTCAATAACCAGGCAAATACTATCAATGAGGTTTTGGGGAATCAGCGGTTGAGTCATTCTACAGCGCCTTGATGCTGATCCGCTGATTGCAAACCATCAATACCATTTTCCAACCAAACACTAGAGATACGCGCAAATTCTGTACTCCCTGCTCCTGTGGGCACCGTGATACCATCAATCACGGCTGATGCACTTTGCGCATCGGCCGCTATCAGCATAATCAGCCCATGCACCTCAGTGGCATTCATTAAGTGTTGGCGTAAATCACTCAGCCAGGTATTGACCAACTCATAACGGGCGATTAACCCTGGTTCAGTCAATAAAACGGGCTGGCCTGCATTTTTAATTTCATCTGCCATGAAGGGTAAAACCCGTTGCACTAGGCGCTGCAGATTTTGCCAGTTTTTTGAGTTTGGCTCCGCAGCGTCGGCTTTAAGCACTACATTCCAGTCCGGCGATTTGGGCATGGATTGACAATGCTGATGTAAGTGGCGCAACAACAGTTCATCAAAACTGATATGTTTTAGCGGGTATTCTCGACAAAGCTTTTCCTTCGCCTGTTGCCACTGTCGCGGCCTTACTGTAAGCGCTAAGAAACGAGCGGAATTTACTGCTGCATTAATTTCCTGGTTAAGTGCTTTGATCTCTTTTACGCTAGTTGTGTCCAGCTCGCCATGGCTAGTGAAGTGATACTGGGTTTTACTTGTTGAGGCCAGGTTCGTTAACCCTGCATTCGGCAAACAATAGGCACCTTTTCCTTTATTACTTCCCATTGGGAATTGATGGCTGCCATCCCATTGAAAACCGATATCCAGGTCTTGAACCAAACTATCGAGTTGTGGGCGCCCAGGTAGGATTTCTGCGGCAGGATAACGGCCTGCCACTCGCGATTTAACTTCATCAACACTCAGTGCTTTGCTACCCAGGAGCGCACCTTGCGCTAACTCTAAAGCAAGAGCCCCATTCATATTCCGTGGATAAAACTCAGCACGACTGGATAACGCTGCACTTTGAGATGCGGCAGCGGCAAGTCTCAATAATCGGTGATTACTCAAGCCCACAAAAGATTCAGGGGAAGGAACTGCGCGAATTTTTTCCAGTGCCCTGACGGGTGACAGCAGAGGCTGCTGCTCTGCACATTCATCCGCAAGCTCACCTAAATCATTGGCATAATCTGCTAACTCTTCTCCCATGGCGCTGCGGTCATCAGCAATCAAAAAGCGATTACCAGAACGGCGCAGCATCCACCGGGGCGCTTGTTTGCTAAGTTCAGTTTCAACTGCAACACGAACAACTGCATGGGCCCAACGTTCTCGTAATGGGCTATCTTGTACAGAGCCTCGGCGCAATAACACGGCATCGGCAATTTCAATAGCCGTCATCACACCGCCATTTTCATCCAGCAGCTCGATGATTTCATCACGCAGTTCGGTAACTGCTTTTGTTTTGCCCCATTGAGCTTGTACTTTGCTGGTGAGCGCACGCACTTCTGAGGTTTCAATACCAACATGAGCACTGAGCTTGGCAGCTGTTGGCCAATGCACATTATGGGCTCCCTTAGGAGCACTTTCATCTAAACGACCAAGATATTCATTGAGAAAGCGTAGCTTTGTTTGATCGCTTGCCTTGGTAACTTTTGGCATCACGAGAGTGAAGATACGATCAACACTAACGATAGCAGTATTACTTGCTTCCAATACTTTGGCTTGTTCATCAGCTGCAAGTACATTTTGCAGCTGACCAATGACATCCGATAATTCGGTGCGGGTTTTCACTCCCACGCCAGTCCAGACACGCACTCTGCTGCGGCTAAGCTTAATCAAATCAGCAACCGTATTGATGTTGCGACGACTTAAGGTATCCAGTGCTTGTGGTGTCAGTTGCAACAGACCAATTTGGGTATCTAGCGTTGCTTCAGCGATTGGGCAGGTTTTGTCATTATCATGTACCGTAGGATGCTGTGAATCTTTGCGCGCTTCATGAAAGATTTCTCTCCATGCGCGTAGCATATCGCCCGAATTGGCAAAACGCTCACGCACATCTCTTACGAGTGTTTTCTTAAAGAAAGCCACCATTCGATCCCGTATGGTGGGATCAAACATGGTGCGATCTATATCTAACTCGCCTTCAATTTGTAGTGGTAAGCCTTCATTTGAGGCCCAACCGGGCAATGCACCGGCAGACATTTCATAGAGTGTTAAGGCTGCAGAAAAACGCTCTGCAAAATCATCCCACCTGCGTCTACCAACATCACGAATAAAAGGGTCCATGTAGGCACCTGTACCGGCAGTAATATTATCGGAACCTACATTTGAAAGTGAAAAATCAAACAATACGAGGTGGAGCTGGCTACCCTGCAACGTTAACCCCATGTTTTCAGGCTTTAAGTCGCGGTGTACGATAGATTTGTCTTCAACGTGTGCCAGTGCGCTTAGCAGGTCATCTCCAAAGCGCTCTAATAACTCAAGCTGCACAGCACCAAATTTACGAATACGCTGAGCAAGAGTACCCTCACTGGTGTAATCAATAAGCAATGAGGTGTGACCCGCTATATCAATTGTTTTGTAGTAAGCGACGATGGCGTGATGCCTGAACTTGGCCAGTGTTTCACCTTCTTGCATTAACCGTCGATTGTGCGTTTGGTCAGAAGCGATTTTAAGAACTCGCTCCTGACCTTGGTAATCGACCAGAAACACGACGGAGCAAGCACCTTTACCCAACCGCTTTTTAACGGTTATGCCACCTTCAAAAGTATCGCCTTTAGTCGCCTCTGTTGGATCACTATTGCGTTGAGTATCTGGGCGGGTTATTTCTTCTTCAATTTCATCCAGGCAGGTAATAAATTCATCTACCGAACCAAGGCGACTACTGGTGTCTGGATGCGTGGCATACTGCACCATGTATTGCAGCATCTCGCTGGCACCATTTATTTCATCGGTTATTTGCAGGCCATTACCACGCCCTAGTTTATCTTGTAGTTCCAGGTTATTTTCTGCAGGTTTTTTACCAGTAAATAAATGGTAGGCAATGGCACCGAGGGAGAAAACATCCATATGAACACCATCTGCACCTCCGCTTGCATGCGCCTCAAGGGCAACGTAAGGACTCGCCTCTTCCTGAAGCATCCTGCTCAGATGGCTGAACGCGCTGATTTGCTGGGCTTCTGTTTCGTAGATTCGCTCAGCTGTAGACCAATTCGCTATCTTTATACTGTATTTATCTTCATCTAGCTGCTTTACCAATATGCTCTGAGGGCTTAAAGCACGATGATAGAGTTTTTGACCATGGGCATATTGCACTGCTTCTGCTATTTGTCTCAACAGGTTCAACGATTGCAGGGTATCAAGACGTTTAACTTCGTTGCTTTGTAATAGGAAATGATCCAATCGCGTAGCACTGGCGTCATATTCATAGACTAGCGCAGGCCCGTGATCGTGAGTTTGATAGTCTTTCGCTTTGAGGATGCCTGGATGCTCGATCCCCTCTAGCAAACGAAACTCCAACTGAGCCGCTTTCTGTAATCGTTGCGCCTCCACATCTGGCTTGCCATAGGTTAGATAAATACGCACCTTACGCTCTATCCCTAAATCCGTATGAACGGCATACCACTCCTGAAAGTGATCAGCCTCATCCAGCAGTTCTTTTAACTCATAAAGCCCTACCCTGCGCATACGGACAGATTCTGTAATGCCTGCCTCTTCCATGGCGCGGGATAACATTTTGGCAATGGGCGTGTTCATTTTTCGATGACGCCAGTTTTCATCCATGTGCGTAATATCATGGAGAAAGTTCTTACGGGTACAGACATTCAGGCGAGCAGGCCCATCTAACTTGTTAACCAAGTTCTCTGCTGAAAGGAAAACATGTGCGGTGAGAAATGGTATCCGCTCTTTACTACGTTTGACTGAGGGTTGCACCTGTAACAGCGAAGCGAGTTTCTTGGCCTTTCGATCTGTTAGAATTCGCGGGTTATCGAAAACCTTTCGACCACCGGTAGGGTTCTCCCATATCCAGGTGCCTGCATCGCCACGCATAACGCCAGGGTGCGATTTGATTTCAATTAGAAATAACCCTTTGGGAGTTAGCACCATCAGGTCAACTTCATTGATGGAACCATCAAGAGCAATAAATTCAAAATTTGCCCAGGCTCGGTATGGATCATGATCGGGTAAAGCGTGTTTGGCGAATTCTAACGCCTCACTTTCCCAGGTATAGCCTGAAGGGGTGATCTGTTTCCAGAGTTTATCCATTTACCCCTGCTCCCCTTCATTGATCTCCAGCATCTCTCCGACACCGCAATTAAATATCTTGCAGAGCTTTTCCAAGACATCAAGGTCTACTCGCGTTGCCTTTTCATGATAAAGCAGTGAAATCGTGCTTCGATTCAGACCACTTTGGCGAGCGACATCAGAAATATTCATCTTTTGCGCACCCATATAGCGGGAAAGGTTGCATCTGATCATTATTTGTACCGACCTTTTGTTTATATCAAGCTGTATAGATATGTGGGCAGAATGGTTGTCTACACTGCATCCTGCTATACAGAATAGCAAGATAAACTATGTGAAAATCGTGGACACTTCATGCATCCCTATCACCCAAGGGCGGTGGCGTAGACATAAATATAATAAGCGAGAATTTTTTTGCCAAAATAAGGCCGGATTACACCCAGAAAAAACACACCATTCCAGTCACGGTAAAAGTCATACCCGATTACAAGCGATGACAATTAGTGACGACCTATCCCTTTGACTCTTCCCATATATAAATATGGCTCTGTAAATATAGAATACACTTTCCTTATTTTTCTATTTATTTCTGCATATTTTTTATTCTACTAAAACCAAAACCTTCTTTGTTGAAGGGTGGGGCAACGGTAGAAGCCGAAGAAAGAAGATTGATCGTTATCCTGGTGTAACAATTGAGTAAGCAAGAAAAGATGCCAAAGGCTTGATTGGAGACTTCTCCAGAGGTATTGATAAAGTCGCTCAAGACAAGGCTAGAAAAAAGGCAGAAACGACTGCTCCCGAAGTATTCGATAATTACAATACTGATCAAAAAAAGCTCAAGCCGTGAACGATAGAGGACTATAGGCGAGTATTAAATGAAAGCCTGAAAGATTGGCAAGCCAAACCCATCAACTCCATAACAAAAACAAATATAACAGAGAAATACAAATTCTTAAGCGAGAGCAGACAACACAATGCGTGTGCTTCGAGCACTTTTCAATTACGCAATGGAAGAATATGAGATCAAGTCTGGAAAGCCGCTCATTACGCAAAATCCAACTAAAACCCTCACTGCTAAAAAATCCTGGAATAGGGTCGAGCGCAAAACTTAGTATATTCGAGAAGAGCAACTTGAAGCTTGGTTTGATGCCGTATTAAATCTTCAACCATTAAAAAATAGTCCTGTTCACTAGGTAACAAGGGACTACTTTTTGTTTCTTATTCTATCGGGTTTTCGCGAAACTGAAGCGAAACTACTTGAGTGGCAACACGTTAGTCTCGCTAACAAAACATTTAAAGCATTAGATACGAAAAACCGATCTGACCATACCCTCCCCATGTCGGATTATTTATCAAGCATTTTTGAAAGACGCTTTAAAGCGAAAACTGACTCGCCATTGGTATTCCCCAATAAAGATGGGGGCCCATTGAAAGACATGAGGGCATGGTATAACCATGTCAGCGCAGCTTCCGGTGTAGAGTTTACTCTACATGATTTGCGTAGAACATTTGCCACCGTCGCCGAGTCACTTGACATCTCGCACTATGCACTAAAGCGGCTCGTAAATCACAAAACAGATAGGTCAGATGTCACTGACGGGTATCTGCAGATTGGAGCAGAGCGACTGAGAAAACCAATGCAGGCAATTACTGATCGTTTGCTTGATCTAGCTAAAATAACAAAGCCTTAAGGTACCTCGAGCCATGGTTAAACCTGGTTTATTCGGCGTTTACAATAAATTTAATGTTCGTATTCCTGCACCGGTTGAGTTCACTGCTAACATAACTGACTGACAAAAAATATTGCTATTTGTTAAAATTTACCTGCAAATAATTACGCAAGGGCAGAAGCGACACCACCCCATCTTTTACTACTACGGGGCTGGATTTGATGGGTATTGCTGTGAGTAACATAAACTCACTATAACGATTGACATACAATTGCTTGTCACACTGTGAGACAGAACAAAAGCGATCAAACAAGGGCGAGTCTTTATCTTCAATAAAAACATACCACTGATAAAGCTTATCATTTTCAAGTTGCTTAACAAGCGCCAAGCTTAACTTCACCGCAGAAGGAACCAGTAGCCCCATAGGTTTAGCCGAAGCATTCACATCTGAAACCGACATTTCTTCATATCGCTGCCAATTAATTTTAAACTGCTGGCGACCAAGCACAGAACCACTTTCCACTGCCAAATCAAGCTGCGCTAGAGAAACCCTTCTGCCACCTAAATAATACGCAGGTACTGTATTGGGGTTGTATTGATTAAGCATATCCATGTTAGCGGCGACAGCCTCTTTATCAGTAGGCTGTTCACACTGCGGTGATAATCGTTTAATAACTGATTCAATCACTCGATCGCCCACCACATTTTTGCAAGCAAAAATTTCATTGACTCGGCTGATACTTCTATCACCTAAAATTGGCGCCCAAAATAAGAAAGTATTGTAATTAGCAAACTGATATTTACGATCGAGTGATTTTAAGCAATAGGGACAGAAAGGATCCACGAAAATTGTTAGAGTTGGATTTTCTGCCTTCCAGGAACCGAGAAGGAAATCACGGTATTTTATAGCGGTAGGAATTTCCAGCATGTTACTTGTATCAGCAGCACTGGCCAGAAAAGGAAACATTAAAAGAAAACAAAAAAACCTCACTCCCCTTCTGCCAAATTTTCCCTCGCGATTGCATCCAATGCTAATCGCAAAACAATTTCCTCATTCTTATCAGTAATGGCTTTAAACTCTTTTTTAATAACCGCTCTATTATCAACATCAGAAAGATCGGCATTAAGCTGAAGTAAAAGTGGTTCAATTTCATCACGCATCATTTCTTCTTGAGCTTTCAAACCCTGACGCTCTTTTTTAGAAATAAAATTATTATGCTCCAACGAGGGAGAGCTTTTATTTTCACGAAATGTAGCTGAAGGCAAGCGTGTTTCCGTCTTATTGACAATAGCAATTTCCTTTGGGATAGACCTATCAATATTACCCAATAAAACAACCTCTTCTTTACGATCTAAATACAACCAAGCCACGAAACCAAACAGGCCCAACAAAAGAACAATACTGCTTTTAGACGCCATAAATTCTCTTACTTAAACATTGAGTATGAAATTAATTTTCAACAGTAAAGTTTCTATAAGACGACCCCCATACATTATTACCCGCGTAATCAGTATAGCCGTAGCCAAAATAAGTTTGATATCCATTTCCTGCTTGTAAAGGCTGATCAGGAATAAACGTAATGGTTCGTCCATCCTCACTCTGAGTAATAACACCCGTGGGTTGTTGGTTCCAGTCTGAATAATTCTCCAAGAAAATGACAGCACCCTGCCCACTTCCCAAATCAATGGCCTCGTCAAACTGGAGCTGAATCACTACATTCTGAGGAACGCTTTCATCACCAAACATCGGGCTCTGAGACACCAACTGGGGCGAGGTCACATCTACCTCTTCACCAGTAGTAAAGCTACGCGTCTCCGATGATTGAATCAGGTTACCACTTAAATCCTCAATGCCACTCACCTCAAAGATATAAGTTTCAGTAGCATCCAGTAGAACATCAGGAATAAACGTCAGCATCTTGTAATCACCACTAAACTCAAGGCTCGTAGATACCTCTTCACCCAATGGGCCTATGACAACAATATTAGACGCAGTCGTTAGGCTAATTGCTTCATCAAAGTGCACTCTGAGATGCACATTAAGCGGCAATCCTGACTGACCATCCGTAATATTAATTCGCTCAATAGCAGGCGATTGCGTATCAGCCTCAAACGACGTGGTAAAGTTTATAGAACAGCCATAATTACAGCCCACCCTATTACCCGTTACATCCTCTATACCAAAATAGTACAACTGGAGGTGTCGACCAACAGGTAAGGCAACGGTTGGCATAAATGAAACTGTACGGCCATCGGGATCTAGACTAAATATTCCATCAACATATTCATAGCTAATGTCATCACGGAGATACACGGAAGTACTATTCAGACTCAACGGATTAATAGCTTCATCAAATTCAATACGCATCACGCCATTTATTGGAACATCAGTTGCGTATTGGTAAGGATCGCCAAACACAACCCTTGGGCCGACAACATCAATACCTGAGCCAGTTTCATAGCTTGCACTATACGGAATGACAACATTGCCCGATACATCCGTTACCCCTTCTACCAATTGGGTGATCAACGTATCTGCTGGTAACGGGATATGATGCTGAATCGTCACTGCCTGCGTTTCGCTGCTATACATCACCGAACGATCAGTTGCTGACATCTGCTGAGTTATACTGACTTCACTCATCGCTTCAGTAAACTGAATTTTAGTTAATGCATTCCTAACAACATTAGTCGAACCGCCAGGTGGCAGCATCTGAGCGACTTCAGGGGCCACACTGTCATTGGCAGCATCTGCGCTTATATCGAAAACCCTCCAGACGCCACTAGCTAAGAGATTACCTTCCAAGTCTCGTAAGCCAAAATTATTCCGGGATCTACCGATATCCAGCCCGTACACCCTGCCAGCATCCAAAGCATTATCGGGCTCAAAGCGCAATACCATGCTGTCATCACTCCAAACAAAAGCACCGTCTACCATGTCACACCAACAGCTCCCATCTTCACTGAGTATATACAGAACATCAAAATCATCATTCAAAGACAGCGAATCGATAGGCTTGTTAAACAACACCTCGAGCCGTGGGTTTAGTGAAGAAATCGTGCCAGAAACTGACACGGCTATAATCTCAGGGCTAACATCAGCCACTTCGTCGGCTACGACAAACTGCCCCTGATAAGCCACCACCGCATTACTTGATGCATCGAGCGCCGTACTTTCCAGAAAGACCTGTATCAGCGCATCACTTGCCCAAGGCTGATCTGGTGTAAACTTAACAGCCTCATCGCCAATGAATTCCAGCGAGCCATCAACCAAAACACCGTCTTGAGAAACATACAAGGCCTCGGCTATCGAACTCTGATCCAACGGCCTGCTTGCATATAAAATCACACTGCGATCACTCGACACATCATAACTACCGTTCGCCGGATATTGGACAAGCACTTCCGTCCTTGCCACCCCACTACTTAACCCCGTTGTAAAGTTGCTAATGTAAGAACCACCGGGCAAGCTATTACCAGACAAATCAGTGACCGCACTCGATACTACCACCCAAACCAAACTGGCTTCAGGCAACAAGGCATTCAACGTCACCGTACGGTTATCACCCGAACGTTCCACTTGAGGGCGGATCACATCGCCATTGGTGTAAAATACAAAATTTGCACTACTAATTGTCGCCGGGTCGATTGGTTCGGAAAAGGTCATTACCACCGGGGTGTACAAACCCATATCCATCGAGTTATTAACTGGGCTAATCATTTCCACTACCGGAGGTACATCATTAACATCCGATCCCGTGGTAAAAAAACTATTGTAACCACTGGATATATAATTACCGGCAAGGTCTTGCACATTACGGGCATCAATATTAATTTGCACATTACTCGGAAGAGTTCCCGAAGGCGTAAATGTCACTACTTGCGAAGCCTCATCAATCGCGAAACTACCCGCCACAGAACCACCGAACGTCGGAACCGTTATCGATATACCACCCTCAATTGTTGTTGGGTCTATGGGCTCACTAAAGCTAAACGTAATCGCGCTCGTAACATCCACAGCCGTGGCACTGTAGGCCGGCAGAATCGTTACTGTCGGATTTGTCGTATCTGAGACATCAGAAACAGACGTCGTAAAGCTACTACTATAGCCCGATAAACTATTCCCACCTAGATCACATAGGCCATCGATACTAACGGTATAAACCGTATCGGCAGACAATACATTATCGGGTGTAACAATCGCCGTTCGTTGATCACTACCCAACGATACAGAAGCGGTAATCTGCTGGTCATTCGCGCTTAACTGTACCGTAGAATCATTAACGCACACCGTATTAACCGATGAATCCAGCTGCAATACAATGCGTGCATTAACGGGTAATTCTTCAGCGCCATCGGTGATATTTAGACTACCTATAGGCGCTGTATGATCTTCACTATTACCAACAGTAAACCTGCCATACTGCGCCACTGCATAATTACCCACGTAGTCAGTAACGCCGCCAAAAAAAACTTCATATCCAGATCCTACTTGTAACGGCTGATCAGGAGTAAACGTAATAGTTCGTCCATCCTCACTTTGAGTAATAACTCCTGCGGGATGACTAGAGCCTGTATAATTGTAAACAGCGATACTATAATCCTGCCCCCCCAAATCAACGGGTTCATCAAACTGGAACTGAATCACTGCATTCTGAGGAACGTTTTGGGTATTATCCAACGGACTACGGGCCACTAATTGTGGAGAGGTCACATCTACCTCTGCACCTGTAGTAAAACTAAGCTCCTCCGATGATTGAATCAGGTTACCACTTAAGTCCTCAATGCCATCAATAAGCACGGTATAAAAACTATCGGATGACAAATTTAACTTAGGGGCTAAGATGATTGCTCTGTGATTTGCACTAAGCTTACGACTGATAGCAACTTGATTCCCAGAATCATCAAGCAAGCTGACACCCAGTAATGAAATGCTACTAACCATCTCATTGAACTCAATAGCGATATAGCTATTAATGGGATAGGCCGTTGAGCTTGCCGAAAACTGGTCAATACTGGTATTAACAATAACAGGCCCAAGCAAATCCACGTCGAACGAAGTTTCAAAAGTAAAGTAGTAATCATCAATACTGTTACCAAACAAATCGGTTATTTCAGATGTAACGACTAACCCATAATTACGCCCTACCGCCAATACATTATCAGGAATAAATTCGATAACGCGATTATTAGCGCTCAAAGTTATAGACCCCGAAACCCGACCTCCAGCCACTTGATCATTCATATAAAAGCTATCTTCTGAAACGGATGCCGGGATAATCGGCTCACTCAATTCCAACCTAATCAGCGTATTTATCGCCACATTGGTCGCAGCGAAAGCAGGGTTTGCACTGACAATTTGCGGAGGCGTTACATCATAGGTATTACCAACGGTAAAACGGCTAACATACGACCCTACCCATATATTTCCAGCCTCGTCCCTTACTCCCTGCACAGTCAAAGCATACTCAGCATAATCCTCCAGCAATTGCTCTGGGGTAAACATTAACTCAGTATTGTCCGAAACTAACTGCCAGCTACCTGCTACTGGGACAGTGTCCTGCGTCAACATGAGACCATCATTAGCCACTGAATTGACCTGTAGCTTTTCAGAAAACCGAATCAGGATTGTGCTGTTTTCAGCAATATCTATCGCAGTATTTTCGGGTGTAGCCGATACAAACACCGGCGGCGTTACATCTGGATTTAATGGGTCGGTACCTTGATCAAGCTCAAAGTTATCTTCGAAGCCATCACCATCTGAGTCCTTCGATAGAGGGTTTAAACCTCGAGATACTTCTTCGAAGTCATCAATGCCATCATCATCGGAATCAGCATCATCAATATCGGTACCGTATATTCCAATCTCATCTTCATCAGAAAGCCCATCACGGTCCGCATCCGCTTTTACAGTTAATACTCTTTGAGCGACTCCTACATTGTTACCCAAACCAACCGCCCTAATCTCAATCGACATTTGGTCAAAGCCCGAAGGCACATCAAGAAATAACTGATAGGGTTCGGTGGTGTCAGTGGCTACAACTTCATCGTTAACTAAAAAACTCACCGCCACGACAGCGATATCATCAACCACATCGGCATCAACAAAAACCTTGCTACCTTCGACAGCAAACTCAGACACATCAGGAGAACGGATATCCACCACTGGAGCCGCCCCGCCAGTATTAAACTGGTTACGATACTGAGCAATAAACAAATTGGTATTACCCAGAGAGCCATAATCCGTAACGACGTTATCAATTTCTTTGGTGACATAAGCGTAGCCGCTATCAACTGCTATACCTGTGCCAGCATAACGCGACGAAGGAGCAAGGTTTATAAGGCCCTGAAATACTGGGTTCTCCGGTTCAAAAATATTCACATATGGCAGGGCATTGATAAAAAGATGATCGGCAAAGAATGCAAAGCCAGTAGCAAGCGCCACATCACGAGGACTAATTGATGCATCACCACCCACAAATTGTGGCGACATAGGGTCAGCAATACTGACTACCCTGTAGCCACTGAAATCAGCAGCCACATAGGCATAGCCATCTTTTAGCTCAACATCTTTAGTATCGTAGAGATCCACACCCCCCAGTTTAATGGGGTCGAATCGATCACTAATATCAATAACATGCAGAGAGCTGGTAAGCAAAATAACCGCCGTATCGCCATCAACACTAACAGCCTGTACAGAGCCCAAGCCCCCCATTATGGTTTTGGAGAAAGGTTTTAATGGGTTAAAGATATCGACAATTTCAAAACCGCCACGACCTAATGCCAAATACACATAAGCCCCTTCAACGGCTACATCCTGCGCGACACCTGAAGTTGCCAAAGTAGACAGTAACTGAGGATTAAGCGGATCGCTTATATCAACAATCACAAGCCCAGACTCTCCATCGGCAATATAAGCGTTATTGCCCATGATCCTGATATCAATAGCCACACCATCTGTATCCAGGCTAGCGACCACCGAGGGATTGGTGCGATCACTGACATCGACTACTTGTAAACCTTCACTGCCCGCTGCGACAAAGGCATAATCACCCGCAATATCAACATTATTGGCATAACCCGGAATCGACAATGTTGATAAAGCGACTGGATCAAAACCAGCCACCTCGACATTAACCTGCGCCTGAAAATCATTAAAACTGACAGTGATAATCGCACTACCTACTTGGCCGGCAAAAACCTCACCTGCGGTAGTACCAAAACTGGCGACAGACAAATCACTGGAACTGTAGGCCGTACCAAGATCAGTACCGGTAAGATCAATCTCTGTATCATCGAGTAATACACCCGTTACTCTCAACTGCGCACTGGATTCATTGTCGATCGAGTTAAAAGTCAACCCTATTGAACTAGGCGTGACATTAAAATCAACCAGCGCATCGTTAAAATTAGCATCAGATTGCATCGAGGGGTCAGAGCCTACAACAATCTCAAGCGCATCACTCAAACCATCACCATCTGAGTCGGCCAATAATGCGTTAGTAATAAAACCGTCTTCGCCAGCTACCACTTCCTCGCCATCTTTGATGGTATCGCCATCAGTGTCCGCAAGATTGACATTAGTGCCTTCGTTATATTCTTCTAGTGCGCTAAGCCCATCTTTATCGATATCTTCAAAAGCATCTACGGGGTCATTGGGATTAAGACCGTTTTCATTTTCATAGTCATCAGGAATACCGTCTCCATCCAGGTCTCCGCTGGTATTCACCTGCACGCCACGGGATGCCAAGGCACCATCTTTACGAGCATTAATCAGGGCAAAGCCATTGCCTATAGCAGTGACAATGCCATTGCTATCAACGGAAGCAACAGCAGCATTTGTAGAACTATAATTAGTGCCATTATCTACAGCAGTGACATCTTTTGTGCTTGCATCGGAATAGACGGCGGTAACCGCCAGCTGATAAGTGCCACCGATCACGCTCAACTGGACAGTATCAGTAGAGGAATAGTTAATTTCAGCTGGGATAGGATCCAGGCCTTCGAAAACAATAGCACCGGAATCGACAATGCCATTGGTGACGACGCTAAAGTAGTCGCTTTGGCCGGAGACTGTTTTCCCGTCTTCGGTGGTGCAGGTTGCGCGCGCTCTTATGCGGCCTTGGTTTGCGGGAACGTTAGGCATTGACCAATTGCCGTCGGAAGAGACCTGCACAGAGCGATTCAAAATATTCACTACACATGAATCATTTAACTCAGCAAATAAATTCCCACTGAAAAACAAACCAAAGAAAAACAAAAAAAAGGGTTTTTGCAAGATATATTTATTATCCATCAATATAGAATCCTTCGTTTCGTCGTAAACATATGGTCATCACAGAATAAAATACAATTAATAATAGGGTTAAAGTCGTTTTCATTTTCATAGCAACAGGGAATACTGCAACCACCTTTGCGAACATTATTCTGAATATAACAGGCTATTTAGCCAGTAAACATCTCCGAAATTCTTCGCATTACTTTTAACTGTAGAACTGTTATACCATGCACCATGAATATGGTTTGCGTTTTCACATGGGACTTTATTACCCTCCATGTCACACTGGACATAGGGAGTTGAATTCTTAGGCTTGCTTTTCGAAGCTGTCATTGCGACTCTAACGGCTTCCTCTAGCGTTTCCCATATGGCTTTTTTCGTGAAACCATTTCCAATAAGTATTGAGATATTAGTGGGTACAATATCCCAAGCTCCTGCGAATTGATGAACACTAAATATCGCTTTGGATAAGCTCTCATTTTTTTCAGGATTCCTCCACGCATTACTATGCCTTATCGGATACGAATTGCCATCTATTATATTAGGAGCCTCTGCTAATTTTTTCATTAGCTCCGTATATTTAATCCCGATGTCACTCAATAGATCCGGGGCTCCCGGATCAATAGTATATCCATAAGCAGTACGACTTCTCCCCGCCACAAGTGCCTTCCTTGTCGGCACCGGAAGTCCGTGGTTAAGATATTCTTGCCTAATTATGTTTTTGGCGTCTTGAGTTAAAATTTTGGGAATAGGTTTTTTCTCACAATATTTAACAACCACTTTATATCCCAGTGGGTCACTAGCGCCTGTCCCCCCCCCTCCTTTGGTATATTTTTCCTGGGCCGTCGTCACAAACCTGACCGATGCACTTAGCCCCGTGGTGCTAGTGTCACCATCAAAAGTAGCTATTCCAACAATCTTACTCAGTGACCATTTGAATTGATCGGGTTCTACAAGGCTTGCATCAGGCCCCTCAATTCGCAAACTAAAATTTTGTACAAACTCCCTCCCCATTTCTTTAGTGCCTATCTTAGGTTGCGCTAACAAATATTCATTATCATTAACGTCTTTATTGTATTGAATTTTAAAACTAAAATCTAAACGCGAACAATTACAACTGCCATCATCACTGCACTTTCCGCATGCTCCACACACATGTGCACACCCAGTCCCACCAGGTACACTCCCACAGTGCCAACCCGCCTTAATCACCCCAACCCCTGGGTTAGAACTTATCAACGAGCCATCCTCACTCACCGTACCCAAACCAATCGATACAAACTCTTCCAAATCATGATCAAAGGAATACATTTCAGTTTGTGTACCCGGTGCATGACCATCCACATTGGGCAGGGTTAATTTGGCCGGTGGATCAAACTTTGTTCCCGTTGGCTGAATGGTGACAATAAATTGTGGCTGCATACCGTTAGGTGGTGGCATGGGCACTTTTGAGGCATTAACGGGCGTGACCGAAATTAAACCTTCCCTTGAACCATCGGGGAAAGTGACAGAGTCTTTGGTGATTTCTAATTTAAATCCGGGAAATTTATCCAACTCTAAGACAACATCTTGCCGGCCAGCCAATACCGAATGCTCTGTATTTAACTTCACCATATAAATCGGTGAAGTTAATGGGTTCTCGACCCCGGCAACAGTCACAATGTTATAACTTAGCGAGGGAAACTCGCCCTCTATTGATGCGGTTGATCCATCGGCAATGAGGTGTACAGGCCCTACCGGGGCTTCAGTAATAATGAATTGCCCTTCTTCATCAGCTACCGCTGTACGGGTACTGCCCTCAACCCTGATGGTTACCCCGGGAATTGGCCCATCCTGATTATCCAGAACAATACCTGTAATTGCCGTTAACCCAGGATCGGCAGGCACAAAAGCTGTCGCGGTAAAGCCCGCCGTCAAAGTTTGCCCTTCTGGTGCATCCACTAGCGTCGCAGTTATTCTTTGTGCATCTACGCCTTCCAACTGACCCAGGGTATATTGCGCCGTCGCTCGGCCATCACTATCGGTTTGCACCTCATAAGATGACTCGTCATTTTGAAAATGGCCCGCACCTTTGGTGACATCAAATGTAACTCTGGCACCGGCGACAACATTAGCACCGTCATCTGTCACTGAGACTACTAGCGGCGCCGGCAGAATTTGCCCTACTGCCCCACGCTGGTTATTGCCCGAATTAACACTGAGCTTGTTGCCTATTTTCCCTGTTGCTGAGGCATAAAAAATCACTTCATCGTCATAACCCACGACCTTCGCCACCACCGAGTGATTGGAAACCCCTACGCGGGTACCCACTCGATAACGGGTGCCGGCAACGCCATCAGCACCTGTTGTAACAACAACCGCTCTAGCCTCACCGTCACTTTCAATAGCAACGGCGCCAGAGCCTTTAGTCACCCGGAAGACAACCGCGGTATCGACTAAAGGCTGTAAATTATCATCTAAGACTTTAACGACTAAGGGCTGGGGTAACTCAAAACCAATCGTGGCTGACTGGGCGTCTCCCGCTACCATTTCCAGACGCTTGCCACTAGGAGGTATGTAATTAAGCTGAAAGGTTAATTGACTGGCATTGCCAACCTGATCACTGGCAGCAACGGTAATGGTATTAAGCCCTTCGGCTAGTGGGATATTGCTAACTGAGTAGCTGCGATTAGCAATTGATGCCGCCAAACCATTGACCGAGACATTTGCTTGCTCGTCCTCAATGGTACCGCGAACGATATCGTTGATAAGGCCTGTAACCGTGATGCTATCGCTATAAACATCCTGGCCATCTTGATGGGATTCAACAGTGATATAGGGTGGCGTTAAATCCAGAGATACCGAAATGGAGTCGGTGGCTTGCTGCCCATCCGTTGCAACAATACTGGCAACAATACTATTGTGCCCCTCTTGTAAGCTGACACTGGCTTCAAACTTACCGTCGGTATAGTTTACAGGTGAACCATTAATGGTCAGCGCTGCATTTTCCACACTAATTTCACCCGTAACTGTTACTGGGCTTGCACCGATTGTAACCAAAGACGCGGGAGAGCTAATTTTTATTGTGGTAACAATAAATTTAGTTGGGTCTTCTGGAAAGGGGTCATCAGCATTTTCAACGCCATCGCCATCACGGTCAGGGTCGGTATTGTCACCTAAACCATCACCATCTAGGTCAGCGGATTCACTGCCATCATTCGGAAAAATATCCTCGCCATTGGCAACACCATCGCCATCGCGGTCATCATCTTCTGAGTCAGGAGTGCCATCGCCATCAAGATCTGGCTCATCGGCAAGCTGATATTGCTGAACTGACACATCAAAGCCAAAGCTGATGGAACCGCCACCAATAACAGTGACTACAACTGCACTACTGCCATCTATAGCAATCAACGACGGTAAATTAACTGTCGTTCCACCCTGAATTGAAACGGTTTCTGGCTGCAGCCCAGAAATAACCATCCGTAGATCACCAACCATATCATTACTGTTATTTATCAGCGATACAGTAACGCTGGCATCAGGTGAACGACGGCTTCTAACCGGTTGCCCGAGGCTAATTTGGTACTGATCAGAAACATCAACCCACTCTGCCGCCCAGGCGGATTGAGGCTCAATCGCCGCAAGCACGAAAAAAAAATACGCAAAAAACGCCGCAAAAAAATTGTACGAAAACCTATAGGCGAGTAATGAGGAGAGCCGCATCCCTAAATCCTTCAATTGCTGTAACAAAAAAACTGCACAAAAAAGCCGTCAAACAGAAGCCTAAGGGGGCCGTTGACGATTTAATAACTAGCTAGACTGGAAGAGGCAAAGCAAAAATCCATTTTCCGGGCCTTTGGCTTACCCTGAATATATTCCATTCCTATTTTTTAAAATGGCGCCTACGAGCAAACATCCCCACTATACCTATTAGCAGTAGCATTAATGATGAAGGCTCAGAGACCGACACAGGCGGTTCTGGTGGAGGCTCTGCTGCCAGAAAATTAATATTATCCAAGTAAAAAGTTGAGTCAAAACCATTGGATTCATCAAACAACTCAAAGGATAGCGCCAAGGTATGGCCAGCCAACGCAGTGACATCCAGCTCAACAGTCTGCCAAATAGACTCTGCAGAAAAATCACTGCCAGAGCTAAAAATCAAATCACTGCTGCCTGAAAAATCTAGTTCATCGTAGAGCGCAACCGTCAAACTATCATCAAAGGAAGAAAACCCCGCTTCGAGCGAGTCATCAAATTGATCAAAACGAATATCGAATATCAGGGTTTCTATATCCGCCCCCAACACAACTGGGCTGCCAAAGGTAAAGGAACCATCATCACCCTGAACCAAAACTGAGCTATAAGGGTTGATGCCATCACCTACCTGAGTGGAAAGCTCAGCAACCCCGGCATTAACTGTGGCATCGGTGGCGCCAGCATTATTCCAACCCGACAAATCTGAAGAAAAGTCGCCATTTACTAGAGCCAGGGCGAAGGTATTGGACGATAACAGCAAGGCTGGTACAAAAAAAAACTTTAGAAATTGCATGACAAATCTTCCCTTTAACTCCCTTAGCCCTAAATTATTCTTGTTACTCTATTTAACTTTGGGTGTTCTGGTCAACAAAACCGGACACATTAATTTCCTAAATTTTCATAATTAATCGGTGATAAATCATTGCTCGATGAATGTAACAATTCAAGATAAAAACCAACACAATAAAATCACCCATAACCTGCTGATAAATTAAGGCTTTTACAAAAAGCTGTCGAACCAACTTGTTATTCTTTTATTTTTTATCGGGCTTATCGACACAAGATAACCAACCAGCACCCCTCACCCATTCCAATGAAAACAATAAAAGGAACTAAACAGTTATTCTCCCAGCTGACAATCTCCCTTATAATCTCAAAGCATCAAGATAATAGATTTGGGTCGCCTGAGCCCCAAATGCCCTATGAAACAACAATAAACTCTGTCGACTCTATTTCACAAAGAAATTCGTCACACTCAATAACACAAAGCATTACTGGTATGGTCTTGCGCTCCCTCAGCCCTCTCGTTCCTAGCTTTGTCGCTATCAGCGCTATAGTGTTCATGGCCATTCTCTATTACCAGCCAGCACCAACTTCCTCATTGCCAGCTCAAATACCGACAGCCCCCCAACAAAAGATCACAGCCAGGGCTGTATCATTTCAAGATGACAGCCTCAACTGGCAACTTACCGCCAATCACCGGCAAACATCCAAACACTTGTCGGCACTCACGGAGACATTGGGTAGCGGGATTTGCGCTATTGATGCGAACAAAGACGGCTGGATAGACTTATTTTTTGTTGGCGGCAGTAGCCATACCCGTCATTACGGCAAAAAATCTTGGTGGCACAAAACTCAGGGCAACCGCTTACTACTCAATAAACAGGGCCACCATTTTGAAGATGTGACCGAGGCAACCGGACTACAAAGCGCCATATCGGGTATGGGCTGTGCTGTAGCCGACCTCAATAACGATGGCTTTACCGACTTAATCGTCACAGGTATTGGTAAAAATCAGGTCTACAAAAATAATGGTGGTCTGAGTTTTAGTGATGTCACTGAAGAATCCGGCATTGCTAATAATCACTGGAGCACAGGGGCCAGCTTGTCAGATTTTAATGGCGACGGCCTGATAGACATTTATATCAGTGGCTATATCTTATTTAAAAAAGATGCTCGTACCTTTGAACGCACTAGCGGCTTTTACACTACAAATAATGCTGCCTTTGATCAAACATTGTATGACCCTGAGGCCAATCACCTGTACCTTAATATGGGGGGTTTTCGTTTTAAGGAAACCGCTAACGCAATGGGGGTAAGCAATTCTTTAGGGCGAAGCTTGGGCGCGAAATGGATTGATATCAACAGGGATAGCTGGCCAGACCTTTTAGTAATAAACGATCACAACACACCAAACCAGTTATTTATCAACGAAAATGGCAAGGGCTTTTCTCGGGGAGGAGATAGCTACGCCGCTTTTGAAATTGCCGGGGCCCACGATGTATCAATCAATGACTTTGACAATGACGCCCAACAAGAGTTTTTTATGAGCAGGGGGATGGGCCACCCTCCCGTTTTATTAGCACAAACATCAGCCTCGGCCACAAGCCAGAAGAGCTATACCGACCAAGCTTGGGAAAGAGGCCTAGCACAAGCACAGCTGTTGGCATATTCAGGCTGGGCATCTACCGCAGCCGACTTTAATAACGATGGCTTTCTTGATCTCTATATTGCTAATGGCAACGCTCTACCTGACATTGACTCACATTTCGTGCCCCAAGCACAAACCAACAGCCTATTTATTAATAACGGCAACGGTAACTTTAATAGCCACAAGCCCACCATTGATCTACTGCACCCCCATTCTTCTAGAGGAGCGATCAGTGTAGACCTAAATAACGACGGCCAATTAGAAATGGTTGTTAGCAATAACAACGATGTATTACAGGTTTTTAAAAACATATCGCCGACGGGTAACTGGATAGGTATTGATCTTCTGGCGACCTTCAATGAAGCCGAAATATATGATGCGCAATTAACTGCCAGAACTGACACACAAACAATTTACCGTACCCTGCAATCGCAACAAGCCTTTTTGTCACAAAGTGATGGCCGGGTACATATCGGCCTCGGTCACGCAAGACAAATTAATGAGCTTATTATCCACTGGCGCGACGGATCGAAAACGACATTCAGTAACATTGATGCCAACCAATATTATATTGTCGACAGAAAATCGAACAGCCTTAAGCCAAAAACTTATCAACACATTACAAATTCGCACTTTGATTATTTATTGCCAAACTTCAACGACAAAACATCAACACTTCTGGCTAAGTTGCTAATAAACACATCATTCACACAAGATAATCAGGGTGACATACTGCATCTATGGCAACAGGCATCACCAACTACAAGAAGAAACATCTTCGAATATATTGCTCGCCATAGGGATCGAAACCAAAAAATCCTACCGGTCTCTCTTTATCTAGCATTAATGAAACAGGCCCTAGCGGATAAAGACAACAGCATCAGGCGCAGGGCTGTCGAACAAATTAAGAAGGATGAACTAGAAGCCAGCATGGCCTGGTTGATTCCGCGACTTTTTGATGAAGATATTAAGGTTCAGTGCTCTGTAGCAGAAGCCTTTCGCTTCTTCTTTAATGAAGAGGAAGCCGTTACTCACCGTAAGAAACTTGCCATTTCCCCTTTAATAAAATTACTGGAATCAGGCTCACCCCAAGCAGCTATTTGCGCAGCCGGCGCACTAGCTGCCGCTGAAAACAAACGCGCCATATTGCCACTAATAAGTCTAACCAAACAAACCCATGACCACCAGGTAAAGGTTGCTGCGATTCATGCGCTAGGCTTAATCCGCGATACAAAAGCACTAGCACTAATACGACAACAGGCCACTAATCCAGACTCAACAGCCCCGGTTGTTGCCTCAAGCCTGACAGCCCTGTCCAGACTAAACGACCCTGAGCTACATATATTATTTGATCAATTCTTTTTCGAAGAAAAGAGTACCCCTCGCACCGCTCCTGAGTGGACCCGCCTTTACGACACGCTAAACTACCTACTATCGACACCCGACGGTATTGTATTTCCCCAGTCTAAACTGATTAACACACTGGATAAGCTTTTAGAAAAACAGCTATCGATTAATCTTAAAACCCAGCAATTTAAAACAGTAACACCCGCGGCCCTTCGGGCTATTGCTTCAACAAAATCTCAACAGTTTGAATCAAACATACTTAATATACTAAACATAAACCAAATCGAAAATGACCGATCAATACATTCAGAAGCGCTGATTGCATTAGCCACATTAAATACCGCAAGTAGCCGAAATCAATTCGAAACACTTTTGCTAAAGCAGTCGCCTGCATCCATCCGAATCACAGTCAATCGCCTCGCCAACAACCACTATAGTTTTTCTCAAAAACTAGTAAGCACTTTATACCATCAAACCAGTACATCTCTTATCGTTCTGGACCTATTACAACAATTACCAAAAAAACGAGCATCCATACTATTTGCTTCACTACTAACCCAAACACAGAATGAATCACAGTTGTCAGCACTACTAACAATATGTACTAAAGAGAATTTTTTTCCTCCCGTAGCTCAACGGTCACTCTGGTCAAACCCTTCGACAAAAATACGTCTGCAAGCCATTGATTGCTACCTACAACGGCACCAAGACTCACCGGCAAACATCAAGGGGAAGGGCACCGATCTCAAGCACAACCTGGCAACTCATAGAATGGTCAAATCTTTACTGACGGACTCTCAAATAGACTCGGACACAAAAATCAGATTGTTAATTAAAGCCGCTACCAGTAACGCAATAGTTGCCAAAACCACTCTTTCCAAAAGACTGGAATCGTTACCTGAAAACTGGTTACTCCCCGCCCTCAAGGCGATTAAATCGTCTGGCGTTACAGCAATAATTGAAGATATGCTTTGGTCTTTTTATCGAAATATACAACTCGATTCAGCACTGCGCCTACAGGCTGCCATTATGCTTGTGGACCTATATAAAGAAACAAATAATAAAGAACAGATCAGCCAGGTTCTTGTTTATCTTTTCGAGAGTTTTCCGACACTCAGCACAGGTGACAATGATTGATTCAAAAAACTTGCTGCACAACGAACAAAGACTGACTCCGATCACAGCAGCACTAACTCTAGCGTGCGCATTCACAGGAATTATCACGTATTTAATTCCAGGGCATACTGTATGGCTGCAATGGTCGGTACTGGCACACGTGTTTACCGGTATAGTCTGCAGCTTACTTATCACACCCTATCTCTTTATCCATTATCGACGCACAGTGGGCTTTCGGCGCAGCACTGTATTAATTAGTGGGCTATTGTCCACCTTGTTCTTCGCTGGTTTCATTGGCACTGGCTGGCAATTACTACTACAAGGCCAGCGTGAAAACCAACACCTTATTTACCAAACCCACGTCATCACATCCCTTATCTTTATAGCCATCGTCCTAGTACACCTGACACTACACATAAAACTGTTACCGCAACGTCGTAAAGACAACCGATTCCCCAGTCTTCCAAAAAACATCTTCAAGCACATACTCATTATCAATATTTTAGCCCAGCTCTTGATCGGAATGGCGACGCAGATTTACAGCCTAACCTTAACCCCCTACAACGAGCAAGCAGCCATTCCCAACTACGACTACTCCTACGGTGAGCACCCGTTCAGGCCCAGCCAAACCGAAACCACTAATAATGTCTTTATTGATAAACGGCAAATTGCTAATTCCCAACGCTGCATTAGCTGCCACGAAGATGTGGCTTCACAGTGGCTATCCTCAGTTCATCGGCAAGCAGCAGCTGACCCAGCCTATGTAACTAACATTAACCTACTGGCAGAAAAGAAGGGGATCAGTGCCACTCGCTACTGCGAAGGCTGCCATGCACCAGTAGCATTATTAAGTGGCGAACTAACCCCTGGAGGTCAGCATGGAGGCATATCAGGATCCATTGCTAATACTGAAGGCGTATCGTGCATGAGTTGCCACGGCATTAATTCACTGGCGCACCTCAAGGGGGTTGCCAGCTTTCAATTCACTCCAGCAGAAGACTATCTCTTTGCTCGCAGCGAAAACCCCCTACTCATGCGAATTCAGGATCTATTAATTCGCGTTAAACCCGATCAGCACAAGCGCGACCTGGGAAAACCCTTATTCAAAGATCCCAAGTTTTGTGCAGCCTGCCATACACAGTTTATGGATAAAGACATGAACAACTGGGGCTGGGTCAAGATGCAGGACGAATACGCAGCCTGGCTGGCAAGCCCTTACTCCAAACAACATGAAGAGGGCTTCTCCAATAGTACAGCCATGCGCTGCCAAGACTGTCATATGCCGCTACTAACATCCGATGATCCTTCCGCCGACCAGAACGGCAAAGTGCGAAGTCACCACTTTCCCGGCGCCAATACTTTTCTACCACTATTGAACGGTGATGAAGAACAGTTGCGAGCGACCAGAACTTTTTTACAATCTAATAAAATGCGGGTCACTATCGACAAACCCAACCGTGAAGATGCCCTGCAGACACTGCATGCCCTCGATGAAAAACTACGTAATTTTGAAGAGGCGCCCTATTATTATTATTTAGGTGAACAAGCTAAACTTCATGTGGTAGTCAGTAATCATGGCGTTGGCCATGACTTCCCCGGTGGCTCTATCGATATCAATCAGGCCTGGATTGAATTTTTAGTAATAGACGCGGAAGGCCAGCCAGTCTTTAGTAGCGGAACCATTGGTACTGACAGTTATGTAGACAAGAACGCCTATTTTTACCGCTCGCTAGCGGTTGATCGCAACGGCAAACTGGTATGGAAACACGACTTGTTCAATATGGTTGGCGAGTCTTTCAAGCGCGTAATTAAAGCGGGGGAATCCGATATCGTCGACTTTGAATTTACTGTACCGTCTTGGGTAAAATCACCGCTCACTGTCACTGCTACGTTAAAGTATAGAAAGCTCAACGAGCGTTATGCCCGATGGGCATTAAAAGAACAGTATGTGAAAATTCCAGTGATTGATCTTGCCTGGGATAGCCTGTCGATTCCGATCAAGATTCGCAAGGAGGTGGAGTAAGAGGAAGGATTCATGTTCAATACAACTGAGCATGTTATTGGGTTTTCCTGCGTACCCTCTACTCCCCTTACACCAAGATCCGTCTCCACATCCAATTTTTAAATTTTCAGTTGGAATATAATAACAACTTAACAAGCTGTAATAATATTAGTCAACCAAAATTGATCTAGAAAACTCTGGCTACGGCTGCCTGTCAAACTTTCTAACAAAGGCTAAATAGAGGGCGACATTCAACTTACTTACGACATAATGGAAGTTTTTACTATCCAATTCACTCATCCAAACGAGAACACTGAACCGATCTTCATCTTTTAGGCCGTTTTGTTTTCTGTCTGCAGAGCTCTTATCGAGATTACCCTCAAATGCTTCACATATGTTTCAGTTACCCAATCGAAGCTCATGCGAGTTCTCTTTTAGTTAATTTATTAGATGTTTTAGGTAAGTTGAACATGGTGACAATTTCGCTACTTTCTTCTTGAGAGATGGCGATGTTGTCTTTGGTTATAACGGGAGAGTTGCCGCATTTTTCCTGCTCAGGGTTCGGGTATAGTTTAAGCCTGAAACCCATTTTTAAAAGTATTTTTTGCCCCCATGATAGGTCCGGTTTCCAGTTGACCTGAAAGGGAATGGTGTGGATTACAGGGGTGCCCCTCCCTAGATCCCATTGATAGAATATTTTCACATCAGACATGCAGATACCGAACAGCTCATCCTTGAGAATCCTGTTAACTGCATTATCACAAACACGCCCATTATTGACGACTGTAGTACCTGTATATCCATCTTCGTGCCAAAGCAGTAGGTTGGCTTGGGGGCTGTCTAGGTAGACAGACAGTGCTATTTGATACTTACAATATGACACCTGGCCATGCGCGCCTGGATAAACTAGAGTTTTCGGTTCGGTAAAGATTAGTTCTGTCTTCATAGTTTTATTTCCCAGCTTTCGCTGTAAGTGAAAAATTTGAAATGTGTCTTGTGAGCATCGGTTATTTGAATAGTTTGACGTTTGTAACGAGCACTCGTAATAGAGTTAAAAATGCGCTCGACTTTGTGCTTCATACTCTGATCGGGCATGAGGTAGTAGATTTCTTTCCAAAGGCCTTGTTTTCGTGCATCTAGGTGACTCACAAGTATATCGGGGTAACGGCGGAGTGATTTTAGTGTTCGCTCGATTTCGAAAGCGACTACTATACCGTCAGGGCGTATCGCTGTGGCGTCTGGATTTTTGATCCCTTTCTTTGCAAATCCAGCCGACGCCCATTCACACCAACCAGCCAATTCAGCTTTCACCCTGGCCTGTTGAATATCTAGCGTGTGGTTGATTTGTGTGGGCTTTAGTTTGCTTGGTTCAAACGCCCTGCAATCCGTGATCGTTTCATCATCGCTAAAACTCGACATCACTCCATGCGTCGTGATTCCCCAAATAGTCATTGGTAGACTAAAACCATGCTCTATATGATGACGCCGAACGAGGCCTTTTTTCTCCATGCTAACAAGCGTTTTGTGAATAGCTTGTCTTGAGCGCAGACCTAGCAAACGCTGCAAAATGTCTTGGTGAGACCAACGTTCTGTTCGCAGATAACGCAAAACCAGATCGACCTTTTGGTCGTGCCGTGCGAAAGCAGCGTTGCGTGGCAAAAGGGTGCCAGTTGTTGTCATAGCAGGGCATCTCCTAAATTGTTATCTTCGGTGGGTTCGATATTTTCTTGCACGTGCGTAGGCTCAATGGGCTCTTTTTTAACCTTGATAGGTGATGTATAGGCTATCTGAGCTATGCCATGGCCGATGAGCACAGCACATGAATTTGGTAGGTGAAAAATCTGATTTCTGTGCAGGTATCCCGTCTCCTCTTTGCTAATAGACCGTTCAGCGTTTGACGTTTCGGCGAGCTGCATGTTGCGTTCGACTGCGTGCCGCTCTTTAGTAATCACTTGAGTGCCCTCCATTTTGCAAATCCATTCAACTGTTTCTGGATCGTGTGTTCGGTAGCACCATTTGAGATTGGTGTTGTCAAAAATTGTTTTTGAGACTGCTCGCGGATTCAGATTTTGAGGTATGTCTTCTAAGTCTCCTTTGCTTTGAATTGCCGCGATAATATTGGCGTTACCTGCACCCAAAATCGTTCCGAACGCCTTATAGAATGGACCGGAAATAAGGTGTTTTAGCTCATCAGCAAATATTGTCCCGTGGTGCCCTTTATCCGTTCGGTTTCGGAAAAATTGAACGGCTCGGTATGCAAACATTCGCTGAATACGAATGACTGAAGGGTCGTCTTCACTCCCTACAAACCAAAATACTCCGCCTGTCGTTAGCAGGTCATCAATAGATGGTCCTGTTTGGGAGTTGATGCTTTCTAATTTGCTGTCCTGCTTCAATTTCGAAAGCAGAGATTGGATGTTCTCAGCTTCTTTGTCAGTAAATAATGAAAGAGAAAGCGCATATAATTCAGCAATTGTTGGGTGGGCGCTGCAATTTTCTACCAATTGCTCAACGGCCTCTTGTTCCAGTGTTCTGTAAAAATCATCTGGTGAACCTTTAGGGTATAAGTCATAGCCAGCGACCAACATAGCAATGAGATCATCCTTTGTAGTGCCTTTTAGCAGATTGTACTGAGGAGATTGGCCACGCCTCGCATTGATATAAACAAAAGGAAGCTTTGCTCGCTGACAGGCATCCTTTAATACAAGTGGCCCCCAGTCATCGCACTTTGGGTCGATGACCACTATGATGTCCGGCTTTTCGAAAAACAGACATTGCGCCAAAACCATGCAAGCTTGGACACCTTTTCCTCGACGGGTTGGGCCAAGCAACAAAATATTGCTGTTTAACCATTCTACACGCGAGATAAAAATTGCTTTGTCCTTGGCATTTTTGCCAAAGAACAAAGCTTTGTTTTTTCTGGCGGTAGCAAAAAACTGATAGGGATCGAAGACTGTAGGTTTAGGTAGTTCGTCCGCGACTTGCCTAACATCAAAATGTTTGTGATCTTGAGTGGACTTTTTGGTTAATTGACTGAGCCACCTATCTAACGAAGGCTCTACGAATCTACCTATAAATAGAATGGCGGCAAAACCGCCAAATAAACCGATCAAACCACCGAACGCAAAATGTTCCTTTTGCCCTACAAGGTATCGAACTATAGAACTGAAAAACTCTTCTTCAAGACCGCTTCCAGAGTAGGTAAACGCTAGAACGAACCACAGAAATAAACCTATTGGGGAGAAATAAACAAACGATTTGCAGATTAACAATCTGATAATAGTGAGCTGCCATGAACTTTGGTCTGGCAGCAACCTTGAGAGCTTTAATGTCGACAGCCAGGTTATAGTGAAAGCCGACGCAAAATAGAACCACGCGTTTGTGTTTGATTGGTAAAGTGGCTCAAAAATATTCAGGTGTATCACTAGAAAAAGTTTCCAGAGAAAAGTATCAGCAGCTGTTTGAGCTGATTCAAGGAAGTCAATGAACCAATTAACATACTCCAGCATTTTCATGCAACGTCCTCCATGTACAGAGCTGCAGGCTTGGATGAGTGACGTTCAGGAGCGGATTTGGGCAGGCTCGGCAGCCTCACTGCCGAGAGGAATGCCGTGCTCCCCAGAGCACAGAATTCCGGTCTGATTCTGCTTTGACGCGTCCAGCGACAATCAGAATTTTCGCCCAAGCGAAAACCTTGGCTGGATTTTGACCCCCAGGGCAAAATAAGCAATCGGCTCCCCGGAGCCCGATTGCTGGCCCAGCCAGCGCTCGTCGGAAGGCGCTCCCAAGCGGCGCACGACCCTCGGGTTTTGAGTGTCACGTCCAGTGATTGCTCAGCAACAAGAACGGAACGAAGGGCAGCCGCAGGCTCGGGCCCCATCGGTCTGCTTCGCAGCCTCAAAACCCGAGGGTCGTGCGCAGCACCAAACGAGCGCGGGGTGAATCGTTGTGTGGATAAATCGTCCAGATTTAGTAGCGCAACGAGAGGGCTTGCCCTGCCAGAAACCGGCGTCCAGCAAGGGGTCTGGCCTGATGACGTCAAACAATTTATGCAGTCGTCCAGAGTGCGTAAATTGTTTGATTCAACTTTTTTTTGGTTTACATCATTAGTTGTCAGTCCGACACTGAGAGCGTCAACTAATGATGTAAACTGAACAGGTTTTTGAGCTGGCTTTTGTCCCCGTAATCCACAGAAAGTCGCGATCAATATATGTAAATATATTTTTATAGGATAAATGATATATGTAGCAGCCCAGACCCCCCGATATACGTGACCTGCAGGGCTGTTGATATTACCTTTGATGCGTTTACACTGCTCAACTATGCGCAGATAACCGTTTGTATATGCGCAAATAGAGACAGGAGTATGCGAACTGAAATCACCTTTTATGCGTTGATAACTCGACTTATTCACAGGTATATCCACCGCCTACAGCGACATGAGGAGCACAGGGAGCTAAAAAAATCCCTCGAGTATGTTCTTTTGCAATTAATTTCGGCCAAATACGCTTGACTGAAGCCAGTGCCTTGCAGAACTTTTGTTTAAACGCGCTCCTAGATGCGAGTTGGTTTCCGAATTGCTGCTCTAGTTGTAGCCACTGAACAATTACAGGTTTTCTCAAATTGAAAACCCTAGATGTCAACCACAGGTACAAGTCATATGCTAAACAATGGTGTCCCAGAAATTTTAAAACGCGCTGATCTACTGGAAAAGACTTTTTGGCTAAATCGTCATAAAAGCCATTTTCTAGCTCGAGCACACCCTTCATGGCTCCAGATGAAACATTCCAAACTGCTGAAGCTTTCTTTGAAAAAGTAATCGATTCAACTGATAAATTATTATCAGTACCTGATGCTATTTCAATTTCTGATGAAAACAACCGTTTAAATTGATCATTAAATTTATTTGACGGCCCTGTAGAACCAGCCCCAACACCCACACCCAATCGTTTCTTAAACGCTGCTCTAGAAACGCCCATATCTACAAATCCGCTTTGCGTGAGGCGAACTTCAGTTGCGAGAAAGATGAGAATATTGCGAGGATATATGCCGTAGGGTAAACCTGTATCACCGGGAGATACTACAGAAAATGTATAGAGCCCATTCCGGCGAATGAATTTGCCGCTGTTTAAATTTCGCGCAGGCAAACTAAATTGCGCAAGAAATCTAGGCGCGTAAACAATTGAGCCGGCATCTTTAGCAGGCATGTTCAGTATTTCATATAGCAAAGGGGGGAGAAATGAGGAGCTTTTCATTTGTTAGCTCCATCCTCAGGCGAATCCAACCAGATTTGAACCGCCTCGAAGGGCCATATTCTCCTGCGGCACCCACGTAGTTTAATGAACTCTGGTAAGTCATCACCTCTACAGATTTTATTATTTAGGGTTCTCTGACTAATTCCCAACAAATGTGTAATATCTGAGTCGTTCAAAAACTGTCTGCAGGCAGATCTCGCGCCGCTATTTTCAATAAATTTTTTATTCATCGTTGAATCCCGTAAAATGACTGAGATCCAATTTGAAGTTATTTTTGAACGCTAGTGAACTGCTATAACTACATGTAAATAGTTATAGCTAGTTGCAACGAGAAGTATTTATGAAGAATGAAAGTGACCTGAACATGCAGAGCGAATTGCTCGCAGAATTGAGCTCAAACCAGAGCTGCCCACTATTAAAAGGAGCCAAGAGGGAATTTGACGACGTCAAGTGCGAGATAACATATTTAATCTCACTAATTAACTTAGTCAGAGACGCCGAGAATGAGGTATTCGGCTCAGATCAAATATTGAATGAAGCTGAGGTCTCTTTCAGTGACATACCCCATGCCCGTCTGATTATCGAAATAGGAATATTTAACCCGATTAAAACGCTTATTCTAGATAACCACTCAGCCACGACTGAATTGTTTGAATCAAAGGGGCTTAAGCATATATATGTGCCAATCAAAATCAAACAACCAAATAAGAGACCTACATTTTGGCAGCTTTTGCCTATACCACTTCACCATTCGAAAACAGATATCGCTGGAATATACGGGGCGGGGCGGCTTACACCGTCCGAATTTTCTGTTCTTAAAGATAAAACATTAAGCGAGACTAATGAAGACTTTTGTGTTTTGGACGATGAGCCTACCAACCTAGAGCCTCCAAAATTACCTGATATTACAAATAGCCAAACCCAAACCTATTCAACCAACCCTGTGAATTTTGAAAAACCCTCAGCTAGCTCAAGCTCTGAACAAACCGAACAGAATGGTTGGGAGAAGGAATACCTAGATAGCCAACTCAACTTGATACCTCCACTGACTCCATGGACGCAAGTTATTATCAGTGTGTTTCTTGTTGTAGCTCCACTTTCTTTAATGACGCTAGATAACAGCTTCTGGTCAATAACTGGAGCTCTGTGGCTATTTGTTTATTATCCTCTTGACTATCTAGGACTTCGTTTAGTTACACCGTTTTTCACAGCATACTGGTTCGGTTGGGGCAAAGCGCCATGGTGGATGCCCTTAAGCGCAAAAGTCAGAAACATCTTTATTGAAAAGCAGCTATTAGATGAGAATCGGGTGAAATTAAAACTAGTAGAGTTCAAGAAAAACTGCCCCCAATGCGAGTCAGACAGGCCTCTTGAGGTGGAGCACGAGCCATTCTTTGGATTAAAGCGTTTTTCGGCAAGCTGCCGAGAAAAGCGAGGTTATCACAGTGAAAACTTCAAACCTTTTTAGCCTGAGGTAAAGAAACTTTGATCGCCCCTCTACTATTTATCTATTTTTTTAATTCGTAAAATCCACAAGGGGTCAATCAGGCTGTAATTCATTGATAATAATGGTGCCCGGGGCCGGAATCGAACCGGCACGACCTTTCAGTCGAGGGATTTTAAGTCCCTTGCGTCTACCAATTTCGCCACCCGGGCTAAGGGAGGAAGTTTCTTTGCCGAAGCAATCAACTTTGTAGAATATATATGGAGGCGGAGGTCGGAATCGAACCGGCGTAGACGGATTTGCAATCCGCTGCATAACCACTTTGCTACTCCGCCAGAATGCCTTTCGTCCTTCTGAGTCAGGCGTGACCAATCAAAAGGCATTTCTAAACACAAAAAGCCTCGGCTTTACCGAGGCTCTCTAAAATCTTGGAGCGGGAAAGGAGGCTCGAACTCCCGACCCCGACCTTGGCAAGGTCGTGCTCTACCAACTGAGCTATTCCCGCGTCGAGGCAGGTATTCTACTCGTTCAAACTTATGTGTCAAGAATACTTTGGCTTTCTCAAGTACTTAGATAGTACCGCCAGACACCTATTCGCCTGCATCGGCCGCCATTAGATTGGGCCAAGCGGCTTTAAGGTAAATATAGGCTGACCAGAGCGTAAGTATTGTGGCGATATAAAGGAGAAGTGCTCCTATCCACCAAACACCTTTCCAAAATATTTCTCCGCTTACCGCGAGGATAAGCGGGTCAACCATAAGCATCATAGAGATGGCGAACATTTGAATCACGGTTTTTACTTTGCCAATATGACTAACAGCTACCTGGGCTCGTTGGCCGCATTCTGCCATCCACTCTCTCAAGGCAGAGATAACAATTTCGCGCCCGATAATGACAATGGCGGGTATTGCCATCCAGGGTGAGGCGTAAACTTCTACTAGTAAGAGCAGTGCAACGGAAACCATGAGTTTGTCCGCAACAGGGTCAAGAAAGGCACCAAGTTTGGTGATTTGATTGAGCTTGCGTGCCAAGTAGCCATCAAAGAGGTCTGTGAGAGCTGCCGCGATAAATATAATGGAAGCAGCAAGGAAGCTCCAGTGATAGGGCATGTAGAAGACGGCCACAAAGACAGGAATAGCGGCGATACGAGATAATGTCAGTAAGTTGGGAAGTGTGTACATCATGGAGTTTTAGTTTTTCACTTTGTCGATTGTTTGGCGTTCGTTGTCGGCGTTTATCGCCGTACCATTATTTACTATGCAGGGCATCGTAGATGACCTCTGCAAGCGAAGCGCTAATGCCCGGCGTTTTAGCCAATTCGGCCTCGCTCGCTCGCGTTACTTCCTGCAACCCTCCAAAATGATTAATTAAATCACGTCGTTTTTTAGGGCCAACCCCTGATATACCCTCAAGGGGTGATGTTTTACGTTTCTTTGCCCGACGACTTCGATGCCCTGCGATGGCGAAGCGATGGGATTCATCTCGGATGTACTGAATAAGATGTAATGCTGGCGAATCTGAGGCAACTGGGACTGGAACTTTATCATGATTCAGGAAAAGTTGCTCCAACCCTGCTTTTCTCGTGGGCCCCTTCGCTACACCCAGCAAAGTAATGCCGTTTATTTGCAGCTCTTCCCGCACGCGCAGCGCTTGTGTCATCTGACCTTTACCACCGTCAATGACGATTATATCCGGCAAGACCCCGTCGTTGGCCAGCACCTTGGAGTAGCGCCGCGTCAGCGCTTGCTCCATGGCAGCATAATCATCACCAGGAGTAATGCCCTGAATATTAAAGCGCCGGTACTCCGATCGCAGCGGGCCATTACGATCAAAAACCACGCAGGAAGCAACCGTTTCTTCGCCAAGCGTATGGCTAATATCAAAACACTCCAAACGCCGAGGAATATCATCAAGCGAGAGTGCCTCTTGCAGGGCAACGAAACGCTGGTAGCTATTTTCTTTGCTAGCCAACAGGCTTTGCAAGCTTTGCTCTGCATTCACTTGTGCAATCTTCAGCCAGCCAGCTCTCAACGTCCGCACATTGGCGTGTATGCGCACCTTTTTATCGAACTTTTCGGACAAAATATCTTGCAGAGCATCAGCACCTTCAAGAGTACAGGGAAGTACAATTTCCTTGGGAACATCCCCACTTCCAAGGCGAGACAAATAAAATTGAGGAATAAACTCTTCCAATACTTCCTCCTCAAGCACCTCGCACTGGACTTTAGGGAAGTAGTTTTTGCCACCGATGACCCTACCCCCTCTAACCATAAGGCGGTGCAGACAGATTCCACCCGGAGCGCACTGCACGCCAAATACATCGGCCTCTCCTTGCTCACCACTTACAAATTGCTGTTCATTGACACGGCGAAGCGCAATAACCTGGTCTCGCAAAGTGGCTGCTTCTTCAAAGCTCAGCGCTTCGCTCGCAGCTTCCATTTTTTGCACCAGCTCGCCAATGATTTCGGTGTTTTTACCCTGCAGAAACCTAATCGCCAGATCCACTTGCCGCTGATAGGACTCCGGGCTTATAGCGCCCACACAAGGGGCGCTACAGCGGTCAATCTGGGCTTGCAAGCAAGGCCGTGTGCGGTTAGAAAAAAAACTTTCTTCGCATTGCCGGACTTTAAACACTCGTTGCAACAAGTCGAGACTTTCCCTTACCGCGCCACTACTGGGGTAAGGGCCAAAATAACGCCCTTTGGCTTTCTGGCTACCTCTGTGAAATACCAAACGGGGATATTCCTGATGATCTGATATGAAAATATAAGGGTAGGACTTATCATCCCGCATGAGGATATTAAATGGCGGGCGTAACTTTTTAATTTGGGTTTGCTCAAGCAGCAGCGCTTCGATTTCACTGCTGGTTACGGTAGTTTCTATATGGGAAATACGTGCGACAAGGGCTTGGGTTTTGGCACTATGTTCTTTGGAAGAAAAGTAGCTTGAAACCCGCTTTTTCAGGTTTTTAGCTTTACCGACATAGAGGATTTTTTCATCCTGGCTATACATGCGGTAAACGCCAGGATGGCTAGTGAGGGTACTTAGAAAAGAGAGGGAATCAAAGGTCATTTCAGGTGCTTTTGCCATTCCCCTGGCAGTTTAGATCGTAGATTCAGAATCCAGAATGCCGTGACGCATAGCCAAGAGGGTAAGCTCAACATCGCTGGTAATTTCCAGCTTCTCAAAGATACGGTATCGATAGCTATTCACGGTTTTTGGGCTAACGCAAAGCGCATCGGAAATTTCCTGCACTTTTTGACAGTTAACAACCATTATAGCAATTTGCATCTCCCTTTCCGAAAGAAATTCAAAGGGCGTGGCCTTGCCATCAAGAGACAGCTGCTTTAAAGCCAGAGCTTGAGCGATTGACGGGCTCAAGTAGCGCTGACCGTGATGCACTTGGCGAATAGCGGTAACCATTTCACCAATACCCGCGCCTTTCGTGAGATAACCACTGGCTCCAGCTTGCAATACCCGAGAAGGAAAGGGCTCCTCAGCGCAAGCGGTCACGGCAATAATTCTTACCTCTGCATTAGCGCGCAAAATTTTTCTAGTGGCTTCTAAGCCGCCAATTCCGGGCATTTTGACATCCATCAGCACTACATCAGGTGAGAGCTCCCGGGTGAGCTTTACCGCATCTTCTCCATTGTTTGCTTCACCAATAACCTTGACGCCCTCTTCGTCTTCTAGCATCCGAGCTATACCGGTTCTTACCAGATCATGGTCGTCGACGACAAGCACTTTAATCAAATTGAGATCCCCTAATCAGAAGTTTCTATCATCTTGTGGGTGACAACTCTTATCTAAATATCAACAGGTTATATCGTTATATTTAGATAAGCCCCACACCTTCCTTTGGGCACTTTTCTCCAGCGCGTTAAGATACTCCCCCTCACGCCTTATTGGAAGGGTAAATAAGAACATTCCAGCGTCTTGTAACATTTTTCACAAAATATAAGCATTTGAAAAAGCCGCTTGCTTCTTCTGCGCTCAATAAACAACCTACACGCAAAGAAAATCCAACTATACTTTTATAAGCTATCCATTCTCATATTTCTTTAAAAAAGCAGTACTCCTATGTTATCGAGCAATGAGCGCAGGCAATATCAACGACTTAATGGCAGCACCATCCAATGCGAAGTAAAGCGTAAAAGCCTATTTCGCTTAGGGGGCTACAAAAAAATAGAAGTCGTAGATTTCAATCGCTTTGGAGCTCGCGTTTTACACAGTGAGAGGTTTCGAATAGGAGAAGAGTTACTGATCAACATCAGCAGACAGAGCAGCAACGCCCGCGAAGTGGTTGGCTTTGTATGTCATGCGGAGGAACTGGATGATGGTTACAGCTATGGAGTACAATTTGACTTTTCTGCGAATAAGCATATGCGCTCAGCAGAACTAGAAGAATCACTTTCGCGAATTGAAGAGACGCTAGAGGCAGGCACTCTCGCCAGCACTAGCAAACCGCAAGCTGGCACACAGTCCCCACACTCAGAAACACCCTAAAAGCGTTATTCATTCCCTTTTAGGGTGTAGCTCAAGCTTAAGCAGCTTGGGAGTACGAACCTTGTGACGTGTCATTTTGCTTTAGGGCCATGGTATGAAAAACACCAAAAGCGAAAACCTGAAAACCATCCAACAATATAGGTTCATTTGAATTACGGTTACTATTCATAAATATAAGCGCTTCAAAAACATGGATAAGTGCCATACCAATAAAGCCGAGGTTCAGATAGAGGCCGATATCTGCATTGATATTTGCCCAAAATTCAGGAATAAACATATTGCTGGCCAAAGCGACCCATGTTGCTAACGTTCCTATCTTGCCTATAAAAATAACGCTTTTCATCTTTGCATCTTCCTTTCATTATTGTTTTAAAATCACCCGGAGACCTGCTTTCGACATCCAGCATTGCTGTCAGCCAACTGTTACTTTTGTTATTAGCAGCCCTCAAGCGCCAGAAGCATAAGTTCCAAGCCACCCACGCTCTAAGCAAATTTCCGTAGAAGAATAACTCAAAACTCAACTCACCTGCAATTCTCTTTCAACTTCAAAACGGCAAACGCAGCTATAAGCTTCAGCCCCCTGTATGTACTAAGAGAAGGCGGCCCTACTAACGTAGTGGGAAATTTGAAACATCTCTGCTAACCTCTTTTTATACTTTAACGGGCATCCAATATTTCCATGCCTTCAGAATTTACTTAGCGGACAGCCTGGGCCCTCACCAAGAACCCGCTTACAAGACTCAGTAGTAGCCGCGTTACTTTCTTAATTTAAACAAAAGCAGGACTCAATTAATGTTAAAGACACTCAACTTCTTAAAACCACTCGCATTTCTTGGCTTATTCCTCACCTGCTTTCCTGCTCTAGGGCTGGACTTACCCGTCAATGCGGAAGCAGACCGGTTGCTATTAGCTGCCGAGAGCGCTATCGACTCCAACAACCAACACGAAGCAAAGCGCTTTCTTTCTCAGGCCCAAGCGCTTAACACGCCGCTGCCCAAGCGATTCTACTTTTTATACGGCACCACCCTCTTTCATCTCGATGAGTTGGACAAAGCCTCAATAAATCTAATCAAATTTGTTGGGTTTGCAGAAAGGGGAAGCCCCGACTACAAAAAGGCCCTTGGCTTACTCACCAATATTGAGAAAAGAAACAACCAACACCAGAACTCCTCAAGCAAGCCAAACGCAGCAACCGCAAAGCCGCCCACCTCACTGATTGAAAATACTGAGGCGCAATACATAAAGCAGTTAAAGCAACTTTACTTAACGAACAGCGCCAGCGATGCGCTGCTTAAACATATCAATGAAATGCTTGCGTCCTATGCCTTAAAGCGCCCAACAAAGATCATCAAACCGGGGCAGCGGCCTTTGACACGCTACCGACTTAATCGAGACAGCTCTGGTAATTTGATAACCAGCAGCCAAAGAATAAACATGCTTAAAAATACAGGTGCTAAATCGGTAATAGACACCACAAAAATAAATGTTTATGGTCTTGATCCCTTTATCACTTACCGGTGCTCCCTAGGAACAAATAGCTGTTGGCTGCGCTCTCCGGTTAACGGAGACCGATGGGTTGAAATCAGTAACAATGAACAAGCCATCGCAGAAATTGCGAGAGCATCCACCGCACTGATCAAACTTTTACAGAAGGGTGAAAGATAGGCAAGCTCTCTGGCGTGACGGCGTCACAGAGCTTGTCGCCCCGATATTCCATTCGCATCAAAACAGCTGCCAGAAAAAAGCCACCATAGAGGTTTGTTCCTATGGTGGCTTTTTTCTGGCAAAAGATTACCAGCCTGCGGCCTTAAGTAGATTTTAAATTACTAATCCACACGCACACCGTTTTTAAATTTACACGATTCAGGCTTGCCACCAAAATAACAAGACCCACTTCCATTAATCTTGTCGTTAGCAAACGTTCCCTCGTAGCGACTACCGTCTGCCCAGTAAAAAACACCCTTACCTTGCTTTTCACCTGACTTAAACACGCCGTCGTAACGCTCTCCACTCGGCCAGGCGTAATTCCCTCTTCCATCAGGGACATCATTCTTAAACTCCCCTTCATAACTTCGCCCATCTGAATATTTATATTTACCCTTACCGTGTTTTAAGCCTTTTAAAAACAAACCGCTATATATAGCCCCGTCGGGCCAAGTATAGGTGCCGGTGCCCGAGGGGTTTCCACCCTCAAATTCACCTGAATATTTCTCGGTATTCAACCAGCTCATCTCACCCTTACCAGTGATTTCATCGTTTGCGAATTGCCCCTTATAAACTCTGCCATCTGGCCATTTCATGATACCTTTACCCGATCTTTTATCGGCAATAAAACTTCCTTCGTAGCGATGGCCGTCCGCCCATACCTGGGTGCCACCCCCATGCTTCATACCTTTAACGAAATCGCCTTGGTAATAGGTTTCATCAGGCCAGCGGTACATGCCAGAACCCTCCGCCAAGTTATTTCGAAAACCACCCTCATAGCTGTGGCCATCAGGCCATTTTAGCTTTCCCTGACCATGCATCTGGCCGCTTTTAAACTCTCCTTCATAAACTTTACCCGAATGCCAAGTTTTTATCCCAAACCCCTCGAGTTTATTATGCTTCCACTGCCCCGTATATTTATCACCACTGGCCCATTGAAAAACGCCCTGGCCTTTTTTTTCTCCATCTTTAAATTGCCCTCGGTACTGGCTGCCGCTAGGCCATGTGTATATGCCATCCCCGTGGTACTTACCTGCCTGCCACTGCCCTTCATATTTCGCACCAGCGCCGTCAACATAAATTCCGTATCCAGATTGAAGGTCATCCTGCCAATCTCCTTCATAACGAGCGCCGTTTGGCCAAATAAAAACACCATGGCCTTCTTTTTTCTCAGACTTCACCTTGCCAATGTAATGACTACCGCTATTAAAATTAACCTTTACATTTTCACTTCTCTGGCATGCTGGCAGTAAGCCCACAGCCAAAAGGAGAATGGGTATCGGAAAGTTTTTACCCACCTTTTTTTTCGAACAAACAAGTATTCTCATCTTTCACCGATAAACAAACTAAAGTGTCTTTGTAGAGAAAGCCGTAAGCATACGAGCGGAATCATATGGAACTCCCCCCTGTAGCAGGTTCAATCGCACCCGCTCTCAAGACACTAGCTGTTCCACTGTCTATTATTGAGGATGATGAAACCAGGCAGCTTGCAAGCCCCCCGACCTCCTCTCTATCATCTAAGTCTAGAGGCCGAGTGAGCATAATTTACACTTTCATTCGTTATCTTATGTAATCACTTGGTTTTCTAATATCACTGACTGTTCAGGAAACATGGCCAGAATTTTGAAATGCCCTAGCAGTCTGTTTATAAGCGATTGATTCACCTTTTGCTTTCCAAGCGGAGAGAAAGAAAATCTGCACTCCCTTAAAAAAGAAGTTCACATGGTTGCTGCTTATGTCCATCACCGCCTCAGACAGGCTATATGCGACAGACAGTACGACTGAAAGTCATTGGTCTCTTGGGGTTGGTATGGGTTTCTACAGCATTCCAGACTATCCGGGTTCAGAGCACATTAATAATGTTCTAGCTCCAATTCCCTATTTAGAATACAAGGGCCCACTGCTAACATTCTCAAACGGTAGAATAAGCAGCCTTCTCTTTGATTCAGAAAAAGTAGTGATAGACATTAGTGCAGACGGAACACCACCTGTAGAAAGTAAAAATAACGGCGCCCGAAAAGAAATGCCTGACCTAGACCCTGTATTAGAGGTTGGCCCTGCCCTGGAGTATTACTTGTGGAGGAATGCACGGAATACACTTTTTTTTGATATTCCTCTAAGATACGGCCTTGCTAGTGACTTCAAACAGACGAAAGGCATTGGGTGGCTCAGCAACCCGCTCATCAAATACCACTTCCAGTATTACCAATGGCGCTTCAGAGCGGGCCTAGGGCCGATCTACGCAAGTAGAAAACATAACAATTACTACTATGGTGTAGACAAGGCATTTAGCACCGCGTATAGACCACCTTACTCCCCTGACAAAGGGTATAGCGGTTTTCTCTACTCACTAGGGATGCAGAAAAGGCAAGGGAGGCTTAAGTTTGACGCCTATTTTAGGCTGGTCGATTTAGCAGGCAGCGAACGGAAAGACAGCCCTTTAGTAAAACGAAACAAGAGCTTACTTTGGGGAAGCTCTATCACCTGGATTTTTTCAGAACAATAAAAAAGGCCGCTTTAAGCTCGGCCTTTTTTATCTAGCACTCTATTTCATTCTTTCAGTAAAAAGTGCTATGCACGCTTCTCCTTAAGCTTTGTCAGAACCGAAACCCTGTTAAAACACTCCAGGAAAAAGCCCGTTACTGCAAATAACCCCCAACCCAGCACTACGAAACCCCAGTGCACTGGCGCGGCGAATAACTCTTCCGCATAGAAGAAAGTATGACCCCACTCGTTATATCCAAGATTAGGCATAATAAGAAGAGGAGCTGATGCTGCTATCCCCAAAGGAATAGAGAATCGGCCCTGATAATCAGGAAGGCGCGTATGAATCCAAGCTAAGCCAAGCACAATTCCTACTGCAGCCATCGGAATAAGTCCATAGAATAACTGGATATGGGTTGGCGTAAAATCAGTATCGCGAATAGTTACTTGGTGCCAAGCGGCGTCAGCCTCAACCCAAATGCCCAACACACACACCACCAAAAAGCTCCCAACAGCTAAGAAAGTAAAGAGCATCATATACCACCCCAGCTCATCACTCGCAGGCATGGATAGCACCTCCTCCTTGCTAGGGCGCGTAAACCAAATTGCCGGCAAACCGATCAAGCCTATCAGCGTAATCACAATTCCTTGGCCATATAGCCAACTCATCCAATAGGTTTGAAACTCAGGTTCAAAATAATCAAGACCGACAGTAAAAGCGGTTGCCTCCATATACCAGCGGTACAAGAACAAGGCAAAAGCTGCCACCAAGGACACACCAACCGCAAGCTTCACCGGCGACCTTGGCAGCCCCTCTGCGTCTCTCGGATAAAGCAAGCGCGTCAAAAACGTGCGACTGGAAGATGATGCTTGTGGTTTACTCGTAACAATAGCCATAGGTATTCCCCTTCGTTTTTCTATGATTTTCAGCAAAACATTAAAGAAGACTCTTTCGCCCCCTCACAATCTTCACTGAACAGACTTGATAAGCAGTGGTTGTAAGTTACAGACTTAAAAGTTAAAAAACTTTGACTTAAGACAATCAACCGATCGAAATAAAACAAGTTCAAACTCAGCTTTCAAGCCGGCACAGCTAGTGACGTTATTCGAAAGCCCCACGCACTCTTAAGCGGTGTTACTTTTAAAGCCTCTATTAAACAAGAAGGTAGATTCTCGGGGGGCTGTTACTCCCAAGAGTCTGGCGCCGGCCTAACGAGACTAAACAAGCAGAGGGGACTAGCAGGCTGTTGGAATTCGCTACGTCAAGCCAAATACAAGGCAAGTCAAGCGAGAAAGCGGACGACTCCATGGATGGAGGAGGTAGAACGACACAGGGTGCCAAAGCCGAGCATACACCTGTTTCTATACCTTGTAGTGAATAAGAAGTGCCTGCCTAGTGAAACGCTTTGGATATTTTATGCGGGGCTTTACCAAGAGTACTCAAAGTATTTGCTGTGCAAATCGAGCAAGCTCTAGTCACCTTAAGCAGCACCATAGATGGCTAAGTCAATAGAATGTCAACAGCCTATCGGGAAAGGGGCGCTAGAGAAGAGTCGCCAGAAGCATGAATTAATCTTCTGCAAATAAGGCTCTTATTAGGGAATTATTGCTTGAAGGGGAGGAAAATAAAAAGGGGGCGATACCGTCGCCCCCTTTTTATTATTCTTTATAGCCAGATGGCCATACTATATTACGCAGCAGTTGTATCTTTTTTTGCTACTTTAGTTAAAACCAAAACGCGATTAATACTCTCAATTAAAAACCCACTTATACCAAAAAGTCCCCACCCCAACACTACGAAACCATAGTGAACTGGTGCAGCAAATAGCTCTTCAGCGTAGAAGAAGGTATGACCCCACTCGTTATACCCCAAGTTAGGCATAATCAAAACGGGAGCAGCAGCAACCATAGCCAGAGGGATGGATAGCCTACCAACATAGTCAGGCATACGTGTATGTAACCAAAACGCTCCCAATATAATACCAACAGCAGCCATTGGAATTACACCATAGAATAACTGGATATGGGTCGGGGTGAAATCAGTATCGCGTATAGTTACCTGATGCCATGCAGCGTCAGCTTCAACCCAAATGCCTAAAACTGTAGGAACCAAAACACTCACCATTCCCATTACGCTAAAGATCAACACGTATACACCAAGCTCATCTTTAGCTGACATGGCCATCACTTCTTCTCTCGAAGGTCGAGTGAACCACATCCAAGGCACACCAATAGCACCAATTAGGGCTATGACCGTTAGCTGGCCATAAAACCAACTCATCCAGTAAGTTTGAAACTCTGGCTCAAAATAGTCCAAACCAACAGTAAACGCTGTAGCCTCCATATACCACCGATAGAGGAATAACAGCGGGGTCGCTACTGCGAGTATAAGCACGCCCAGCATGATAGGTGAGCGAGGCAAGCCGTCGCGAGTATAGGGAAAGAGTAATCGTTTCATTAGAGGCCGATCCGAACCATCAACCAAGCCCGTAGGCTTATCAGCGATAATAGCCATCGTTATTTCTCCACGTTTTAAATAATTTGTTTTTAAGTTATTTTTTTATCATTACACACAAACAGCGATATCAACCCTATCCATCTATTCCAATATTCCGCGACCGCTTGTCGTATAATAACAAACGATACTATAGCGAAGAGAATAATAAATCCACTTTTAAATGCAAAAAAAAAGAGGGCATATAGCCCTCCTTTTTTTTGCAACACAGATCAAGAAAAAAGCACTTATATATTAGACCCTTACCTCACCCTTCTTCACTTTAGTTAAAACCAGTACTCGGTTAATGCTCTCAAGAAAGAAACCAACCACACCAAAAAGCCCCCATCCCAGCATTACAAAGCCCCAATGGACTGGAGCAGCAAACAGCTCTTCCGCATAGAAAAACGTGTGACCCCACTCGTTATATCCCAAATTAGGCATAATCAACAAAGGAGCCGCCCCAACCATAAACAAAGGAATTGAAACCCTACCGATATAATCAGGCATACGCGTATGCAACCAAAGCAAACCCACCACAATGGCAACAGCAAGCGCTGGGATTACACCATAAAACAACTGGATGTGGGTTGGGGTAAAGTCAGTATCACGAATAGTCACCTGGTGCCATGCCGCATCAGCCTCTGTCCAAATACCTAAAATCAGGGGAACCGCCAAACTTAGCATCGCTAAACCAGTGAATATAAGTATATATACACCCAGCTCGTCTTTTGCGGACATGGCCATCACCTCTTCTCTCGAAGGCCGAGTGAACCATAACCATGGTATAGAAACCGCACCGATAACAGCAAAGAGAGTCAGCTGCCCGTAAAACCAGCTCATCCAGTAAGTTTGAAACTCTGGCTCAAAATAATCCAATCCAACGGTAAAGGCAGTTGACTCCATGTACCAACGATATAAACCCAATGCAGGAAGCATAATCGCCAATATAATCAGAAAAAGTGCAACCGGTGCACGCGGCATACCCTCATTTGAATAAGGAAAGAGCAATCTCTTCATTAATGATCTATCTGAACCATCCACTAAGCCCGCAGGCTTATCAGCAATAACTGCCATAGTATTTCTCCACGTTTTTTAATTATTAGATGCAAAAAACATTTCGATTATGATTATAAAGCCGCTGACAAGTACAAGCGCGCCAACCGAAACAGATATTAGTATTGCACATATCCCCAGAAAGTATAAAAGGGGAACGCCAAAAGAAATGTGTTTTATTGCAAACACTCATCACAATACAAATGACGAAATATTTATGCCGAAATATCAGCATGTTAAGAGAAATCCTTACCCGCTCCAAAACTGATTGTTTTTTCCACAGAAACAGCTAGAAGGTCACAACAGGAGAAAACGCGACACTGAACAGTGTAAAAAGGCGCATCCACGCAGGGTATTATTAGGAAAGCCTACACACTGCAGCGTCCCACTAGGTGCTCTCTATAAACCGCAGAGACCGCAAAAACCCCAACAAAAAACCTTTTCTCAAGGTTTTATCATTCAACTGGTAGAGTTTCATAAAAAGCTGACAGGGCATCCCCCTTCAAACAGAAAGAGTTAAAACGTAAAATACCCCCGCTTATTGGTACTCAAACGAGCACACAAAATGCGGTAAACGCCACACCTCACCCAGAACCTAGCCTGAAACCCCTAATCAAGAGCAAACAAGAACCTTAGCCAGCAAGCTCCCTGGCAATCCAAAGACAGTTAAGCCGACAAGTTCAATGTCGACCACAGTAGCCACGAACCGCTTCCTCGCCGATAAACCCAAAGCGACTCAATTGTCGTATCTCTGAAATTCGCCCGCCCCTGAATTTTACGCTTGCTCAACGTCAACCTAACGATCGCGTAATCCTTATCAACAGATAGCACTTTTATTTTTTCTGCACGCGTACTCAGGTCATAAACAGTAAAGAGCTGCCCCATTACAATCTTATAGCGATCAAAAATAGGCGCTTTCGGGTGTATCCCTTCCATATATGCACCTAGGTCTTCTCGGTTCATCGACTCTACTTGGCGATGCACAGCCCCAATCAGCATGGCCTCGTCTTCGCTCACCACAAAGGAGCCTGGTTCAGCCAGCACCTGAGCGCTGATTGTCATAAAAATCGTTACAACAAAACTCAATCCAAGACGCGACATCACTCCAAACCTCTTGTTATAAGTTCCCAGACTGAAGCTTTAGTGAAAATACTTAATGACGAGCCATCAGTAGCCCGAAAAGAAAAGAACAAAGCATGCCCATTTTTGATTATTTCAGGGAAGGCATTACCAGAAACAAAAAAAGGCTTAGCCCAGAGGACTAAACCTTTTAATATGGCGCGCCCGGCACGATTCGAACGTGCGACCGCCTGGTTCGTAGCCAGGTACTCTATCCAGCTGAGCTACGGGCGCTAAAACTAAGTGGGCAAAAGGCCCTTAAACCATCATGGCGGAGAAGGAGGGATTCGAACCCTCGATGAGTGCAATACCCATACTCCCTTAGCAGGGGAGCGCCTTCGGCCACTCGGCCACCTCTCCAAAATGAGGGGCGAATAATATCACAAAAAGAAAAAATTCAAAGCGTTATTTAGCAATTATTACTCGTTTGTTTCGTTTGAGCCTTGCTCTTTCTCGCTTTGAATACGCTGGTATATCTCTTCTCGGTGTACAGACACATTTTTAGGCGCATTGATGCCAATACGAACCTGATTTCCCTTTACGCCAAGCACCGTTATCGTTACATCATCCCCTATCATCAGGGTTTCGCCCACTCGGCGTGTCAAAATCAACATAAACTGCTCTCCAAACTTCCAAAAATTTTAAATTACCTTTCGCAGCACCCTGTGGCGAATCCACATCGCCGGGCCGCACCATTCATCCAACTAGCGTGATAGCCGGAAGGGTTCACACCTTTTATCTATCACGAAGAAGAGCTTCTCTCAGCTCTTTGTTGCTTACAATTAAGTATTGACCAGAGCCGCCAGCTTGGCTGTTAACCGGCATCTGTAAGGATCGTGTTTCTGTTATAGATTCGTAACGAGGCAGCCAATGTGTTCTAACATGCATTTCAAGCAGACAAACTATGTCTTACAGCGACCCTCAATATGATCTACCAGAAATTCAGTCTTTGTCTTCATGCACATCCAAGTCAAAGGCCGTATGCAGGGCTCTCACGGCTAGCTCGAGGTATTTTTCTTCTATAACCACCGAAATCTTAATTTCCGAGGTGGAAATCATTTGAATATTGATGGACTCGTCTGCCAAGCTCCGAAACATGGTGCTTGCCACACCCGCATGGGAGCGCATCCCCACACCCACAACGGATACCTTGGCAATTTTATCGTCGCTTACCAGCTCTGCTGCGCCCACATCTTTTGCCACTTTGGTAAGCACCTCTATGGCTTTATGGTATTCATTGCGATGAACGGTAAAGGTGAAGTCGTTTGTGCTGTTACCACCGATGTTTTGCACAATCATGTCCACTTCAATGTTGGCGTCACCCACTGGCCCAAGAATATGCGAGGCGACACCCGGCTTATCGGGAACCCCACGAAGGGTCAGCTTGGCTTCATCACGGTTAAATGCAATCCCGGAGATTAGTGGTCGCTCCATATTAGAGTCATCCTCTTCACATGTGATCAGGGTTCCTGGCCCCTCTTTAAAACTCGACAGCACCCGCAAAGGCACACCAAATTTACCGGCAAATTCCACGGCGCGAATCTGTAACACTTTCGACCCCAGACTGGCCATCTCTAGCATTTCTTCAAAGGTAATTTTGTCCAGCCGTTTTGCGCAATCGACAACGCGCGGATCAGTGGTGTAAACCCCATCGACATCGGTGTAAATCTGGCATTCATCTGCCTTTAGCGCCGCTGCAAGCGCTACGGCTGTGGTATCAGAGCCACCTCTTCCGAGGGTGGTAATATTACCCGACTCATCAACCCCCTGAAAACCCGCCACTACGACGATACGGCCGGCGTCTAGTTCATTACGCAGGTTTTTATCTTCGATACGCTGAATACGTGCTTTACCATGGGCGCTGTCAGTAATTATTTTGACCTGGCCGCCTGTATAAGAGCGGGCATCATAACCAAGCTCTATCAAGGCCATCACCAATAAGCCAATGGTGACTTGCTCCCCCGTCGACACCACCACGTCTAGCTCTCGCGCTGCTGGTGAGGATGAAATAGCGTTACTTAGCCCCAAAAGACGGTTTGTTTCGCCACTCATTGCAGAAACGGTCACGATGACCTGATTCCCGTCATCGTGAAAGCGACCTACTTTTTCGGCTACTGCCTTGATTCGCTCTACGGTGCCAACGGAAGTACCGCCATATTTTTGCACTACTAGGGCCATGACTTACTTCAAACCTTTCTGGAAGAAACTGAGGTGGGCGCAAATTAAACACTAATTTCAATAAAATTGAAACATTCCAGCTTTAATCACTGCTCGCTAAAACCTAAGAAGACGGGCACTTAGTCAATTAAATGCCCTTTCACTCATACTTACTCACAGCGCTTAACGCTCTGCCACCCATGCCGAAACCGACGCGAGCGCCTCGTCTAGATTACCCAAATCAGCTGCACCACCCTGTGCCATATCGGGACGACCGCCCCCCTTGCCGCCCATCTGCTTTGCAACATGGCTTAATAACTGACCTGCGTGGTACTTATCGGTAAGGTCCTTGGTGACGCCACTGATGAGCACAGCTTTGTCATTTTGAACTGCTGCAAGCAGTATTACACCGGAGCCTAGCTTGTTCTTCAGCTGATCTACGGTTCCCCGCAAAGCCTTGGTATCGGCATCGTCAAGGCGCATGGCGAGAACTTTAACGCCATTAACCTCTTTGGCTTTGGAAGAAAGATCCGACCCGGTACTGCTGGCAAGTTTTGCTTTAAGGCGATCCAGCTCCTTTTCCAAAGAACGGTTTTTATCCAGAGTCTGCTTTACTTTTTCAGCCAGCTGATCGGCATTCACTTTCAGCAGCCCAGAAACCTTATCCAGAGTTGAGCTTGTTTGCTGCGCCCAAGCGTTTGCTGCACCCCCGGTTACTCCCTCAATTCGTCGCACGCCTGCTGCTATACCGGTTTCAGCCACTACTTTGAAGAACCCAATATCACCGCAGCGTTGGGCGTGGGTGCCGCCACATAGCTCAACCGAAAAGTCATCTTGACCCATATTCAGCACTCGCACCTTATCACCGTATTTTTCGCCAAATAGGGCCATGGCACCGGCTGCTTTTGCTGCATCAATGCTCATTACCTGAGTGGACACAGGTGTATTCAGGCGAATTTGCGCATTGACGATATCTTCCACCTGCTCTATTTGATCTGGCGTCAAAGCTTCAAAGTGGGTGAAGTCGAAACGTAAACGCTGAGGGCTCACCAATGAGCCTTTTTGCGCCACATGCTCACCCAGCACCTGTCGCAGGGCCGCATGGGCCAGGTGTGTGGCGGAATGATTAAGAGCTGTGGCCTGACGTTTCTCATCATCCACATGGGTTTCCACAGAGTCACCAATACTCAAGCTGCCTTGCTCCAGCACACCAAGGTGCAGGAACACATCGCCTTGTTTTTGGCTATCTTTCACTGCCATTTTACCTTCTGGCCAGCTTAGATAACCCTGGTCACCCACTTGACCACCGGACTCAGCGTAAAAGGGCGTCTCATCCAAAATAACGGCGATTGACTGGCCTTCATCAGCGCACTCCACCGTTTCACCATCAACAATAAGCTGGGTTACTGTGCTCTGTCCTTGCAGAAAGTCATAACCGGTAAATGCTGTTTGGCCTTCCAGCTGCAGCTTATCGCTGTAATCCACCGTAAAGTGTTTGGCTGCCCTCGCCCGTTCTCGCTGACGATTCATTTCAGACTCAAAGCCCTCCATATCAACATCCAAACCCTTTTCACGGGCAATATCGGCGGTCAAGTCAACGGGAAAACCATAGGTATCGTAGAGCTTAAACAACACCTCCCCTGGAATGATCTTTCCAGTTAAATCTTGTAGATCTTGGCTTAAGACCTTCATACCGGCATCCAGGGTTTTAGCGAACTGCTCCTCTTCGCCCAACAATACTTTCTCAATTTGTGCCTGACGGGACAATAACTCCGGGTAGGCATCTCCCATTTCCACCGCTAAGGGGGCCACTAATTTGTAAAAGAAAACACCACTTTGACCCAGCTTATGCGCATGACGCAACGCACGACGAATAATACGACGCAACACATAACCACGCCCTTCATTAGAAGGAATCACCCCGTCGACCACTAGAAATGCACAGGAACGGATATGATCAGCGATAACGCGCAAAGACGGGTGCTCTGTGCCACTTTGCCCGGTTTCCTTTGCTACTGACTTAAGTAAGTTTTGGAACAAGTCTATTTCGTAATTGCTGTGAACGCCTTGCATCACCGCTGCGATACGCTCTAGCCCCATACCCGTATCCACGGAGGGCTTAGGCAGCGGTACTAATTCGCCATTTGCTTGGCGATCAAACTGCATAAACACCAGATTCCAGATTTCGATATAACGATCGCCATCTTCATCAGGGGAACCCGGCGGGCCACCGGCTACTTCTGCGCCGTGATCGAAAAAAATCTCTGTGCACGGCCCACACGGACCTGTATCGCCCATCGACCAAAAGTTATCCTTTTCCCCTAAACGAGAAAAACGCTCTGCACTGACACCCATTTCTTTTAACCAGATATCAGCTGTCTCATCGTCATCCTGATAAACCGTCACCCAAAGTTTATCTTCTGAAATTTTCATTTCTTGGGTAAGGAATTCCCAAGCATACTTGATGGCTTCTCGCTTGAAATAATCGCCAAAACTGAAGTTACCGAGCATTTCAAAAAAGGTATGGTGACGCGCGGTGTAACCCACATTTTCCAAGTCATTATGTTTACCGCCGGCACGTACGCAGCGCTGCGAACTGGTGGCCCGAGAATAGCTGCGCTTATCCTGGCCGAGGAATACATCTTTAAACTGCACCATCCCCGCATTGGTAAAAAGCAAAGTGGGGTCATTACCCGGCACCAAGGAGCTACTGGCTTCAATTTTATGCCCCTGACGCTCGAAGTAAGACAAAAAAGCCGCACGTATTTCTTTACTTTTCATTTCCAAACCCTGTTTCAAACACAATTAGCAAGCTTAAGTCCGATTCGGACAGCTGCCCTGCAGAACGCCAAAACCGCCGATTATAGCGACATTCCCCCCATCTAAACACCAAGTGAAAATGAATACTTGCACTTTTTTGCGAGTTCCCTAACCTTGCAGCTTTCTTCCTTCCCAACGGAAACCTCATTCACCATGCATGTACCCCCACCACGCTCCGGCATCATCCTTGTCAACCTCGGCACACCTGAGCAAGCAACAGCCTCCTCCATTCGCACTTACCTCAAAGAGTTTCTGTCGGATAAACGCGTAGTGGAACTGCCCCGCCCCTTGTGGTGGCTTATACTAAACCTTTTAATCCTGCCTTTGCGTCCCGGCAAGATTGCCCATGCTTACCAAAGCATTTGGCAAAAGGGTGGCTCTCCACTAAGAGTTATTAGTTTACGACAAGCAGAAAAACTCCAGGCAGCGCTTAATAACGAGCTTAATGCCACGCAGTGTAAAGTGGAATTTGCGATGACCTACGGCACGCCCAGCTTTGATACCGCCTGGCAAAGCCTGAAAAACCAGAGCGTGGAAAAAGTTTTCGTCCTGCCTCTTTACCCACAATACTCTGCCACCACCACGGGAGCCGCTTTTGATCAGCTCAGTCGCCTATTTCAAAGTGAGCGCAATATCCCTGAGCTGCGTTTGTGCAAGGACTACCATCAACACCCTGCTTATATTAAAGCCTTGGCAGAGTCGGTAATAAAACACTGGGAAAACGCGGAAAAAAACCAGGAAAAACCTGAGCCACACTTTCTGCTTTTCTCTTTTCACGGCATACCCAAGGCGTGCATTGATAAAGGCGACCCTTACTACGAACAATGCAAATCAAGTGCATTAAAAGTAGCAGAAAAGCTGGGTTTGGGAGATGACCAGTGGCAACTGAGTTTTCAATCTCGCGTAGGCAAAGCCGAGTGGTTACAACCTTATACGGATAAAACAGTTCGGCTATTAGGGGAAAAAGGCCTAAAGCGTTTGGACGTTATCTGCCCTGGGTTTTCAGTGGATTGCCTGGAAACCCTCGAAGAAATCGCCATGCAAAACCGAGAATTTTACGAAAAAGCCGGTGGAAGCGGCTTCGATTATATTCCGGCTTTGAATGACTCAGAGGCACACATTCAACTGCTCTCTGAACTATATAAAGAAAAGTGCACCGACTGGATTGACCGCTAAACCTTTGAAGTCCGCCTCGCCGAAGATCCAAGCATATTGGCAATATCCTCCATTTGTTCCTTGGCGTACTCCAGCACATCCAGGCTTTGCTCCGGAGAAAGCTTATTCACTGGGAACTTCTTATACGCTGGCATATCGACCACGCTAGGCATACTACGAAAACAAGGCGTCCCCACCGCCGTATGCCAGCCTGCCAAAAGAATAATGTCAGCCAAGTCCAACTTGGCACCACCTTTACGCATCCAGTCTTCACGCGATTTTATTACATCCAGAAACGCGTCCTCAAAGCCCCACACTTTCACAAGGTGATAACCCACCTCCGCCTTATAGGTCGTCACAACGCGCTTCACTTCGTCGTAATTTTTTACTACATCAGGGTGGTTTTCAGATAACTCAGCCAGCAAAGGCAGCGCACCGATATCCTGAATCAGCCCTGCCAGCATGGCTTTATCAGGGCTGATGCCATGACTATAAATCGCAAGCACTGAAGCAATGGAGGCCGTTTGCACGCTATCGTGCCAAATTTCAGCGGCGATTTTCCTTAATGCTGTCTCTCGAAAATAGAACAAAGCACCAAGTGAGTGGCTATAAACGACATTCCGAGTCGCATGCGCCCCCATTTTCTTCACGGCATCGGCAACATTGTTATAAGGTCTTCCTGAGCGATACAGCGGACTATTCGCAGCTCGAATAACGCGTGTCGCTAGAGGCGGGTCGGCCTGGATAATACGGGCCATCTCCTTAACCCCCACATTGTCATTGGCCACTGCCCGCCGCACTTTCTGAGCCACATCAGGCATGCTCGGCAAACGCGCCTCATTGGATACCACCTTTTTATAAACTTGGTAATAGATTCCATCTGCATTACGCCGTTTGGTCATTATTTTTTTCGCAAGAAACCGCGCCTTCCCTTCAACCGCCAAAGAACCTCCAAACTTTTTCATATAACATTCAAGCTCACATCTATTTCAGTGTAGTCAACAAACTCCTTTAATATAAAAAACACATGCTTTATGCCGGACGCACTCAAAGACCTATACGACAAAGCCTTCATTACCCAGCTCAGCGATGAACTTCAACGCCACCACTCAAAGCTGGATGCAGAGCTATTTCACACTCTTGTTTTTGATGACAAATGGAACGAGCGCGAACTAAAGTCTCGCATGCAGCACATAAGCCGGTGTATTCAGCAGTGCCTAAAGATGGATTTTGTGGACGCTATTGAAGTAATCAAACAAACGGCACCAGCATTTGGCGGCTTCGAAGCCATGATATTTCCCGACTATGTCGAACAATTCGGCCAGGGTCATTGGGATGTATCCATAAATGCCTTAGAAGAACTAACCCAACACTCAAGTTCTGAATTTGCCGTCAGACCTTTCATACTGCTTAATCCCGAAAAAATGATGGCACAAATGCAGCGCTGGTCAAACCATAGCAACCATCATGTCAGACGCCTAGCCAGTGAAGGCTGTCGGCCCAGGCTGCCATGGGCAATGGCCTTACCCCTATTTAAAGACAACCCTTTAGCCATACTGCCCACCCTCGAAAACCTCAAGCAAGACAGCTCAGACTATGTTCGTAGAAGCGTCGCCAACAACCTTAACGACATCGCCAAAGACAACCCAGGCATCACCCTTAAAACTGCAAGCGCCTGGCACAAGCAGCACCCTCACACCGACTGGATAATAAAGCATGGCCTTCGAACGCTACTCAAACAAGGCGATAAAGAAGCCCTCAGACTTATCGGCACCCACAATAGCGACCACATTAAACGCGCCGTGCTTACACTTGAGAGCACCCAGCCTCGTATTGGAGAAACCCTCTATTTGCAAGCAGAGATCAGCGGAGGGTCAGAGGCGCTAGGCAGGTTACGCATCGATTACCATATCGACTTCGTCAAAAAAAATGGCACCCTCTCGCGCAAAGTATTTAAGCTCGCAGAAGGAAACTACGCAGAAAAAGACCGAATATTCCGAAAAAAACACTCGCTTCGTCAAATGAGCACCCGTACCCACTACCCCGGCACCCACCATGTTAGGCTGGTTATCAATGGCGAAGAAAAGTCTGTAGCAAAATTTAACCTCTCTGCATCATATCTATAAACACTACTAACAGGCTGTTGAAATTCGCTGAATTGAGTCAGATACAAGGCAAAATCAAGCGAAAATGCGGAGTTTACACGTGTAAATGAGCACTTTGAGCTTGGTTTTAACGCGGTAGATGACCAAGTCAGTAGAATTTCAGCAGCCTGCTAACGCGACTTTCTACAATTATTGGCTATATTTAAGTATAAACTCCCTTTACTTAAGAATGACTTGGCGATACCTAGCGCATGCTTTTTAAACGACAAAAGAATAAAGCAAACGGCAAAACTCACCCCTACTTTGTCGGCAACGTTAATCTGCTCGATCAAGCCCTACAGGCACACCTGCTACTGAACGCCACGACCACAACGGCTTCGGGTGCACAAAACGCCAGCTCAATGCTACTGGACTCCTCCCCTGAAGAAGGAACCATTACCATAGACGCCCTCAGCCCTATTGAAAAAAACAAAGGGCTCAAACCCGGCAGTACTATCGAGCTCGACGGCAGCATAAACGGCACCAACTTTGCCTTCCATTCCACAATAAAAAAAATACTACAAGACCAGGATGGCAACCTCTCCTTTCAACTTCGCTTCCCTGAAAGGCTCCACTCCGAACTACAAAGAGACTCCTTCCGCGTCAATGTTAGTGTCATGAAAGAGTTAAAGGTGCTTTTATATATTGATAACGACGAAGCACTCACAGGCTACTTGCGAGACATCTCAGCCACCGGCTTTCGCGTTGAATTTAAAGGCAAACCTCACAAAAGCTTCAGCTCTAGCGAT
>DFBZ01000033.1 GCA_002366835.1 Gammaproteobacteria bacterium UBA3067 | reverse complement strand
GGTTTTCGCGGTCCACATAAGGGGGATGCCAATAATTGAGGTGTAATCTTCGCAATCTATTGTGTCGAAAAGACTAATGCCGAGGCCTTCTATTTTATAAGATGCGCAACACTGAAGCGGCGCGTCGACATCAATATATCTTCTAATTTTCTCGTCTGTTAGTTGACGCATTTTCATTGTTGCGATACAAGTATGGATATATTCTTGGTCATTAAAAATAATGGCCAAAGAGGTGATCAAGCGATGCTCTTTTCCAGATAATGTTTTGAGTTGTTTGAAGGCATTTTCCGTCGTTTTAGGTTTACTTAATAGCGTGTCGCCAAAGCTTGCAACCTGATCCCCTGCAATAACGATGGCGCTATCGTTGTCCTTACTTATACTCCGAGCTTTTAGTAATGCCAACTTTACTGATAACTGAGTGTGGTCTGTATTTTTAAGCTTTAGGGGTTCTTCATCGATAGTTGGCGCTACTGCCACAAAATTAATATTAAGTTTTTGTAATTGTTCAATACGATAAACTGAGCTACTAGCGAGAATTATATTTGTCATTGAGGTCTGCTATTTTTTATTGATCGTTATTACTAATATTAGTTTTCTCCATCAACAAGTCGTACCTTAGGTGTAGACCTGTCGAAAAAGCTCTCTCGCCTAACTGTTTCAGAGTTCTCGAGAAAACTAGCAACAGGTATACACCGGTGGATTTATTACCTTATTTACCGCGTTGAAAAAGTTTTAAAGTGTTCGCGGTATTTGGGATGAATGATGGTGCACGATGGGCTTTGGCTTGGAAAGATCAAATAGGTAGCTAAAGCGCGCTTCGAAATTAAGCAACTCGCCGTCAACGGCGAAACGCCAATTGTAAATACCAGCTAAAGCATATACTTGATCTTGCAACTCTTGGATGACGACGGTTTTCTCATGGAGGGCAATGCTCAGTTCTGGCCGGCTACCCAGTTTTTCAAAATAGTCGCGCAACCTTTCTGGCGTATTAAGAATTCGGTTTGAAAAAGTAGGGATCAATACGGCCTCGGGGTCATACAAACTGAGTAGGCCGTCAATGTCTGCGTTGTTAACGGCTTGCATCCATTGGTTCAGAATATCGCGTGGGCTTTGCTTCATCGCTGCACTTTCCTTTTATATTAATGGTAACTATTTTTAGCTTGGTTAAAGAAACACTGTTTTTCACACTATGTTTTGCCCGTTAGTCTTTCACGCAGGCGCTGGAGCTCTTCAATACGCGCTGCATAATCCGGCGGCTGAACTTCCTGAGATAAGCGCTCGAGCGCCTGCTCCAATGGCAGCACGCCGAGGTCTTTCCCCTCCCGACTACGCAGGGAGACGGAACCGGTGTCTCGTTCTCGTGCACCGACCACCAACAAAAATGGCACGCGCGCGAGGGTATGCTCGCGAATTTTGTAGCCAATTTTTTCGTTGCGTGTATCGGCCTCTGCACGCAAACCTGCGCCGCGCAGTAGCTGCACCACATCCTGAACGTAAGTGGCGTGATTATCAGTGATTGATAACACGGCAACCTGTAAGGGCGCTAACCAAGGAGGCAACCTCCCCGCGTAATGTTCGATAAGAATACCGGTGAAACGTTCCAGCGAACCGAATAGGGCCCGATGCAGCATGACGGGCCGCTTGCGTTGGCCGTCTTCATCAACATATTCGATACCGAAGCGCTCGGGCAAGTTCATATCCACTTGCAAGGTGCCGCATTGCCAATCACGGCCAATGGCATCACGCAAAACAAATTCAAGTTTAGGGCCGTAAAAAGCGCCTTCACCTGGGTTGAGCTGGTAGGGCAAGCTCATGTCCTCCAGCGAGCGAACTAATGCGCCTTCGAGCAAATCCCATTTTGCATCATCCCCCATCCGGTTTCTAGGGCGTGTAGAAATTTTGATATGAGCATCTTCGAAGCCAAACTGCTTATAGATGTCGAGGACCAGGGTGACGACCTCCCGGCATTCAGCATCCATTTGCTCTGGGGTGCAGTAGATGTGCGCATCGTCCTGCGTAAAGTGCCGAACACGCAAGAGCCCGTGCAATGCGCCGGAAGGTTCGTAGCGATGCACTTTGCCAAATTCCGCCATGCGAATGGGTAAGTCGCGATAGCTCTTGAGGCCGTGTCGGTAGAGCAGCACACTGCCTGGGCAGCTCATCGGCTTGAGCGCTAGAGCCCGCCCGTCTTCTGTTTCGGTGGTGAACATATGGTCTTGATAATTCTGCCAGTGGCCAGAGATCTCCCACAGGCTTCGATCCATGGCATCGGGGGAATTTACCTCGACATAGCCGGCCTCCTGTTGGCGTCGACGCAGGTAGGAAAAAAGTTCCTGAAATAGAGCCCAGCCGCGCGGATGCCAGAACACGGCACCGGGTGCATCATCGTGAAAGTGAAACAGGTCCAGCTCACGGCCAAGGTTGCGGTGGTCGCGCTTTTCAGCCTCCTCCACGCGCTGAAGGAAAGCTTTCAAGGCTTTCTTATCGGACCAGGCTGTTCCATAAATGCGTTGAAGCTGTTCATTTTTTGCATCGCCACGCCAATAGGCACCAGAGAGTTTGGTTAGCTTGAAGTGCTTTAGAAACCGTGTATTGGGCACATGTGGGCCACGGCACATATCCACATATTCTTGATGGAAGTACATTCCCATCTGTTGTTCATCCGGCATCCCTTCAATCAAGCGCAACTTATAGTGTTCGGCACGCTCGCTAAAAATACCAATAACCTCGTCACGCGTTAGCATGCGTTTAACGACATCGTAGTCGGTCGCGATAAGCTCACGCATACGCGCTTCAATCGCAAGTAAATCTTCTGGCGTAAAAGGGCGCTGAAATGCGATATCGTAATAGAAACCATCGTCAATCACGGGACCGATGACCATGTTGGCTTCTGGGTAGAGTTGCTTAACGGCGTGGCCAAGCAAATGGGCACAGGAATGCCGAATAATTTCCAAGGCTTCCTGATCTTTGGGTGTGATAATTTGAACCGCTGCATCACGGTCAATGGGATCACAGGCATCCACCAGTTTGCCATCTACATTACCCGCCACCGTGTTTTTGGCAAGCCCTGGACCAATCTCGGTGGCGATTTCTAATACCGATGTACCGCGTGGAAACGCACGTTGCGTTCCATCTGGGAGCGTTACCGTGATAGTAGGCTGGTCGTGATGTGTGGAAAGTTGAGACATATTGAAATTCTTCACAGGAATGGGGGGATTTATTTACCGCTCGGCAGGACTGTATCAGCGCGTGAGGAGGATATGGGTTCTAAAAAAAGCGTTGAATTGCGATAAAAGTATTTAACTAAGACTCTATAAAAATGGCTTTTATTATAATGCGTTTTTGGCCTTCTCAAACCACCCTAGGGTCATGACACGTTGCTGTTCACCATAAAGTTTAACGAACCTTTGCGTCATATAATCACTGGGTGAATTTAATGCCTTGATGCGCATTTCAATGTAAGGCAAATTTAACTCTTGTTGACACGTCACCGTGATACAGTGTCGCCAACTTTCGTATGATTTTGGAATAATATCTGTTTTCATATTTTGCTATACCCTGGTTAACTTTGAGTGATGATTAACAGGCTGTTAAACCGTGGTTACAATATTTTTTGACTTGGCCTTATGATTTTACGGACAGGATTTATTGATGAATTAATTTTTATATTGCTGTTCTCTTATTTCTTTTAGCGTTTTTACTTCAACAGAAAATTCAGATGTGGGGCGCGCTAAAAGGCGTGGTACCCCGATGGGTTCTCCAGATTCAAGACAGTATCCATACTCACCATGGCGAATATTCTCCAAAGCTTTCTTGATTTTGGGCAGTAGCTTTTGCTCGCGCTCTACAATTTTCAGTGCGATATTGGATTGTTCCTCACAAGTAGCGCGGTCACTTGGATCGCTATAATCCATCGGGCTGTCCAGTTGTTCTTTAGCCCCCATTATTCGGGTAACGGTTATCTCATGCAGGTCTAATAATCTCTCCCGAAAAAACTCGAGTTGTTCGGCACTCATATATTGCGACTCAGGGGCATTTAATATTTGTTTCTCAGTAAGCTTTGATTTCATTCTACTTTACCGTTGGACCACTTTTGATCAATAACAACAGCGTTGTGAGCATGCAGGCTTTCTTGATGCTCCACTCTAAACCAGTAATTTTCTACAAAACGCATCTGTTCAAGCGCAAATTTAATTTGTCGCGCAGCATCTTCACAAAACATTAAATTTTCGGCATTCAACCTCGCGAACTCTTGTTCGTCTACCCGCTTTACCGCCGTTTGCACTGGGGTACGAATAATTTCCTCTAGCTGAAAAATAAGCGAGGAAAGGCTCGGCCATTCGTTGTTTGCAAAAGAAAGACGAATATAGGCATATGAGCGTTGGCTGTGAGGGGTAGCAATTGAGCCAGCAGGCGATTGAATCCATTCGAGCAAGTTTGATTTATCAATGCTTGACCCTGAGAATTCTTCATTTACGGCATCGGCGTACAGCTGACGCGCCAGCGATGCAGAGCAGGGGCATGTGCTGGAATAAGGTATTGTGATCTCAAACTCACAAGACAGCCCCTGGGGTTTCTTTTCAGCGTTAACCGTCACAGGGTAGGATTGATAGCCGCTTTCGCCACTCAGTAGTGCTTGCTTCTTTAGTAATAAATCAAATGACAGCGCGATTTTAGCCGCGTGCCCTAAATGACCTTGAGAGGAAATCATCGTGTCCAGTAGCTCGCTCACGGTCTTTTTGTTGAAGTCCTGCTCAGCCAGTTGGTTAATAAGGGCATGAAGTCGTGACATGTGTATACCCTTAACGTCTGGCTGCTCTAGGCTGACATACACACTGGCTTTCGCCCCCACCGCCTGAGGGTTTCCATCTTGGGTATTGATTGTAATTGGCACAGCAATATCTTCCATGCCAACCCATTGTAGGGTTGAAGGTGTTTCCGTATCTATATCCGAAGTCACATCCGGTAAAGCACGCATATCCAAAAATTTTCTCCTATTTTTAATTAAACAATTAATGGCTAAATTCAAGTCGCATCGCTGATACCGGCTGAGCAAGTGGTTCTTGACCATTAAATACTTGCATTCCATTCACCCAAGTGGCCTGAATGCTGGCAGAAAATTGATGCCCCTGAAAAGGTGTCCAAGCACAGTGGGAAAGGATCGTTTCATCGCTCACCGGAGTGGGTCGACAGGTATCGACTAACACTAAATCGGCGTAGTAGCCTTCTCGAATAAAACCGCGCTCTTTTACCGCATAGCGTAGGGCTGGGTTGTGAGACGTTTTTTCAACAATTTGTTCCAGCGTCAATCTCTGATCTTTGACATGATCCAATAAACTTAACAGGCCATATTCAACTAAGGGTAAACCTGCGGGCGCGTGTGTATAGTTCGTTTGTTTTTCTTCCCATGTGTGAGGCGCATGATCCGTGGCGATAATATCAATCTGCTTGTTGTGCAAAGCTTGAATCAACGCATCCCGATCCTTTGCGGATTTAATAGCTGGATTACATTTTATTAAATTCCCCAAACGTGGGTAGTCCTGGTCACTGAACCACAGGTGATGAACACACGCTTCGGCAGTAATGTGTTTATTTTCAACCGCTCCCGCTTCAAATAAACGCAGTTCTTTTTCAGTGGTAATGTGCAGTACGTGTAATTGGCTTCGGTATTTTTTTGCCAAATCCACAGCATAAGACGAAGAAACATAGCAGGCTTCGACATCTCGGATGATTGGGTGATCATGAATCGTCGGCTCACGACCCTGCGCACGTATTCTTTCAAAATTTCTATTTATAACTGGTGTGCTTTCACAGTGTGTAACAATGAGGGCTGGGCTTTCGCGAAAAATCTCATCCAATGCTTGAGGGTGCTCGACAAGTAAATCCCCCGTAGATGCGCCCATAAATACTTTTACACCACAGTGTAACTTTGGATTCAGTAATTTTATTTGATCAAGATTATTTTCTGTCGCGCCCAAGTAAAAGGAATAATTTGCAAACGAGTGATTCGCGGCAATTTCATACTTTTTTTCCAGAGCCTCTATGGAGGTTGTAGCTGGATTAACGTTGGGCATTTCCATATAACTGGTTATGCCGCCAGCAATGGCAGCTCGGGATTCGCTAGCAATCGATCCTTTATGGGTTAAACCAGGTTCACGAAAATGGACTTGGTCGTCGATCATGCCCGGAAGCAGGTACAAACCATGCGCATCAATAATACGATCCTGCTGAGATGCGGAGATCGTTTTGTCAATGCGGCTGATACGTTGGTCACATATTCTCAGGTCACCTTCAACTACCCTACCCTCATTGACAATATTCGCGTTTTTTATAAGTATCGACGCGGCCATTAAGGAGCGTCTCCAGAAATAAGTACTTGCCGACGTTCAGCGTCGACATTTAAATAAAAACAATTGGGCCGCCCTGTGTGGCAAGCGGCACCAGATTGAATAACTTGGCACAATACGGTGTCACCGTCACAGTCAAATGCCATAGAAACAAGCGCCTGTGTATGGCCACTGGTTTCGCCTTTTACCCAAAGTTGTTCACGACTGCGAGACCAGTAAGTAACGCGCTTGGTAGACAAGGTTTTTTCCAAAGCGGTCTTGTTCATCCAAGCAAACATCAGGACATCTTTCGTTTCCGCATCTTGTGTAATAACGGGAATCAGTCCTTTTTCGTTAAAGGCAAGCTGTTCGATCACTTTATCCAGACTGAACGCAGAGAGGTGGGGTGCTTGCTCAAGCGTCTCAAAATAAATATGTTTCACTGTAAGTTCTCTATCCTGTACTTGAGCTAGCATCTTCGTAAAAATGATTTATTTCCCATTGAGGGATGGAAAATTAAGCTATTTTTTCCCACGCAGGAAATGGGTCATTCAATGTTTCCCAGTATTCTTTTCCTCGCAATATTTCTTCTTCACTTAATAAGCACTCATCAAGCGCTTGGGTCATACTGTCTTTATCCAAGCTCTGTCCAATAAATACGAGTTCTTGACGCATATCACCAAAAGGTTCCACCCATTGGCTTTCAATCGAGGCTAGGTAATCTTCATCCTCTGGCCAGTTTTCCTTCTCGACGGCTTTCCAAAACATCCCCGCAAAACCATAACGGGCTATGCCCCCGGCTTGGCTCCATTGACCCGCGAACTCCGGGCGTGATGCCAACCAAAAATACCCTTTGGAACGAATGAGCTTGCCGTATTTATCAGTACTGCGCAGAAACTGGTGAAATTTTTCTGGGTGAAAGGGGCGACGTGCTTCGTAGCTAAAACTACCAATACCGTATTCTTCCGTCTCGGGAACGTGCTCTCCACGCATTTCTTTGAGCCAACCGGGTGCCTGCTGTGCTCGTTCAAAATTAAATAGGCCCGTGCTCAGCACTTCATCAATATTGACTTGCCCTTGAGCAATCGGAACTATTTTCGCATCGGTATTAAGCGTTTTAAGAATTGCAGTTAAACGGTCTACATCAGATGGACTGGCTAAATCCGTTTTACTGATGAGAATAACATCAGAAAACTCAACCTGATCAACCAGTAAATCGGCCACACTGCGTTCATCTTCTTCACCTAAAGACTCACCGGTATCCTGTAAAGACTTCGCCTCGTCATAATCCTTCAGAAAATTAACGGCATCGACCACCGTAACCATCGTGTCCAAATCAGCAACATCAGAAAGCGAAACGCCATCTTCATCGGCAAAGGTGAATGTTTCTGCGACAGGCAAAGGCTCGGAGATTCCCGTCGATTCGATTACGAGATAATCAAAACGTCGCTCTTGTGCAAGCTTAGTGACTTCTTCCAGAAGGTCTTCCCGCAGTGTGCAGCAGATACAACCATTACTCATTTCAACAAGCTTTTCTTCACTGCGATTGAGAGAGACCTCGCTCTGCACTATCGCTGAATCAATATTAATTTCGCTCATATCGTTGACGATTACAGCCACTTTCTTGCCTTCGCGATTATTCAAAATATGGCTAAGCACGGTGGTTTTACCGGCTCCTAGAAAGCCAGAAAGTACGGTTACCGGAAGTTTATATGTTTGCTCCATTGGTGCCTCTTAGTGGGTTACAAATGATATGATGTATCATATCATTTGTGGAAGCAATACTTCGCCGAACCTTTTTCCACGAATAAGGGCTGCGTGTTACTGGGTTGAGGAACTATCCATTAACGATGACTAAGGGGCACGCTTTAACAGGTTGCTGAAGCCCCCCTAAAGAGCTCAAGAAACCACGCAAGCTAACAGCTGCGCTTCTAATGAATCATCCAGCTTATCTGAGATCACCTCAATGCGGCTCTCTAGGCAATCGTCCAGCTCAATTTCTGTTAAGGCATCGGCAGTGAGGTTATAGCCAAGCACGCCTATATCCGTAATAAACACTGCCTTCATTCGCTCAGCCCGTAAGCCCGTCAGAAATGAAAATAATAGCTCGCGATTAAAAACCATGTCAGGGGAAAAACGCCAACCGATACTGTTAAAACCTTCTCCCTCGTTTTTCGCTTTAATAAAGCCGCATTCTGGCATTGGCGCTTCTGACGCCAGCGGCTTTTCATCATTTTCGTGATGATGGTGGTGATGCTTCGGCAAAGGGTGAGCGCTGCTTACTCCTTGCAATACCGACAAGGGAATCTCCCCATGTTGGGTAAATATGACATCAGCGTGAGATTGCCCCAACTGATTGATGTAGGCTTCTAATCTCGCCTTATCTTCGTCTTTATATAGATCCAGTTTATTGCCAACAACAATATCGGCAATCGCAATTTGCTGATTAAAAGTGTCGTGACTGGTATAGCGCGAATCAGACAGTTTTCTCGCATCCACCAAGGTGAGTGTCTTATGTAATGATAATACTTCCTTATAATATTCTTCTGAAAGAGCCTGTAAGACTTCTTCCGGATGCCCAAGCCCAGTCGGCTCTATAAGCAAGCGATCAGGCCTAGCTTTCACCAATAGCTGATTTAGTGCGATGTGCATAGGAAGGCCAGCAGCACAACACATGCACCCGCCGGGAACTTCACGAATGAAAATGCCATCGTCATTTGAGTGCTGGCCTTCAAACAAGCTACCATCCACACCAATCTCGCCAAATTCATTGACCAATACTGCCCAGCGCTCATTTATTGGCTTGTGCTTAAGTAAATGCAAGATGGCAGACGTTTTACCAACCCCTAAAAACCCTGTAATGATATTGGTGGGGACCGCTCTAATAACTGTTTTTTCAGCGTTCATTGCCTAACCTGCTGTGCCATTTAATATGGTGTAAGAATTACTGGCTGTTCTCATGCTTCTGTATTTTTTTCTTCAATTAGCACTAAATTAATCCACCAGATACTCTATTGTATCCCTACATGCTTATCGTTAGAGCAACTACAGTCGCCATGATCTAGCGCATGACAGAGGCGGTAATTAAACCAGTGTCCAAGCGCAACGAAACCTGCCCCTACAACCGTTAGCACTTTTTCACCAAGCTCTCCTATTTGCGCCTCTCCTAAGACCAGCGCCAGCACTAACAGCGCCAAGCCCGTTGCGCCTAAAAAAAGCAATCGATAGCGTTTGTGTTGTTTGCACCCCACACTTAAGGCATAAACACTGCTGGGGATGACTGCCGCAACCATCCAGAAATGAAAGGCTTCGTTATCAAGTTGTAAAGCGACCATACTCGGCAGTAATACCAATAGGACGGGTAACATCAGGCAATGGATGGCGCACGCAAGAGACAAACCAATGGCCAACTTATCTGTTACCGCTTGTGCTGCTTTCATAGAGTACTTTCCTTGTTTTGTTATACCGCCTGAGTGAGGCAATCCTCACACAGGCAACTCATTTCTAACTGGGGGCTAATCAGCTTATACCCAGCTTCCTGAACGCTTTCCTGAAGTTCGGAAATCGTAGCGGACTCGATGGTAATTTCTTTCACTTTGCTACAGTTTCGACAAATTAAGAATTGCGGAGCTCCGTGAGCATGATCACACCGGATGTGCGCGCACGCGATATACTTGTTTGCAAGACTGAGCTTATGCACCAAATGCTCACCTACCAGGAACTCCAAAATACGATAGACCGACATTGCAGGAATGTCCTCGTTATACTTTTCTTTACAAACAGCTATTAACTCATAAGCAGAAAGCGCCTTTTCGGATTGAATAAGCCCTGACAAAACCTGTTTTCGTTTTGCTGTTAAGCGAGCACCATGGGATGCACAGTGTTGTTCGGCATGCTGAATAATACTGTCAATGTTTTTCATGATACCTACCTAAACACAACGATGCGTTTATTGGGTGTGAGTGTTAGTAAAGATTGAGAATTACGAGATCAATATTAAATATCAGGAATTTAAATCATCTATTTTTCATCAGGCTAATGATCCTTAAGGCTATCGCTTTGTTTTATTTTCAGCCCACCAGTAAATGCGAGATAAAGACAGCCAATCATCACTAAACACCAAACAATGGTTGCCCCAGCGGGTAGGTCAACGGACGCTGAAACGATTAAGCCAACAATATAACCAGCAATACCTATGAGATAAGCTTTAGCTATGGGTTTTTCCTGATGCAGCGTACTGACACCGGGAATAATCAGGCTGGCAAAAACCAAATAAACACCAACAACCTGCGTAGACAACGTAATCGTGATTGCAAACAATGGATAAAAAAGCCATTCCCCTATTTTCTCCCGACCTAAAAACCACAAAATCAAGGTCACGGCAGACACCACGAAAAGCTGAATCAGATCACTTGGCTGTAGCCATAGAATTTGCCCAACAAGTATTTCTTTTAATCGCTCCCCTCCATGGGGGTCTGCCGACAAAAGTAATATAATCCCCGTTGCCATCAGAACAAATAGAACGCCGATAAAAGCTTCTTGCAAGCGTACTTCCAGCTTCCGTATGCTGTAGAGCATCATTGACCCGACTATTGCTGCTAAAACGGCAATAATAGTGGTGGAAATAGCGTGGTGCTCATCATGCCCAGCGATCCAGAATGTATTCGCCAACACGACACCGAATGCCGCTGTCTGTGCGATGGCTAAATCCAAAAAAATAATGCCTCTGTGCAATACCTCGCGACCAAGCGGCACGTGAGTAGCTAAAACGAGTAAGCCCGCTATCATCGCTGGCCACAATATTTCCAGTTGCGGCACTAACTCACTCATTGCTGCACACCGGTAGTTAATCTCGTGAGCACCTCGTTATACAGCGACACCAGATCGGTGGCCTTTTCGCTACCACCCACAGTAAAAGGTAAATTAATCACGGGAACATTGGTTTTCTGACTAAGCCAAAGCGCACCTTTATCATTTTGATAGTTGGCGACTAAAATATAATCTGCTCCTGTCGAACGAACCTTTTTAAGCAAGCTAGCTAAATGTGCGCTTGTTGGTGGTATTCCTGGTTTTGGCTCCAAGTCACCTATGGCTTCGATGCCGAGCCAGTTCATCATGTAGCTCCAGTTCTTGTGGTACACGATCACTTTTTTACCTTTTAGCTGCGCTGCTTGTGTTTCCCACGATTTAATTTGTTTTTTCCACATCCCCTCGAATGCGCGAAAGTTTGCTTGGTAGTCATCAGTGTTGTCACTATCTATACGGATTAAGCGCTCAGAAAGTGCTTTCGCTATAGCTAATAAACGGTATGGCCCCCAGTGCACATGAGGATTACCCGAGGCATGGACATCACCTTGGCTACGATCAAGTACAGTGGGTATTTCAATTCGCTCAACCTGTTCTGCAGCGAGAAAAAAACCAAGCTCACTCTCCTGAATAGATGCGTTACCAGATTGCCGCAATAATAAAGGCAGCCAACCCACTTCAAGCTCAGCTCCTGTGCAGACTAACAAATCAGCTTGGCGTGTTTTCGCGATAAGCGAGGGACGAGCCTCGACATAGTGAGGGTCTTGAAAAGCACTTGTCGCTGCAAAAGCCTTCACATGCTCACCACCCAAGGTTTCTACCAATGCCTTCCATTCCGGCTCACATGCAAATACATTAACTTTGGCAGAGGCCGACAAGCTGAATAGCAACAAAGTAAAACTGACAGCAGTTGTAACTATTTTCATATCATCCTCCCATTAAAATGTGTGAGCGCCGTGGGACCCCAGGCTCATCGTATATTGAAGAATAATCATGTCATTCGTATCTGAATGACCGCCATCTAGCTTGCTGTATTGCATACGAATACGACTGAAGTGACTAGGAATGTAATCCACCATCAAGCTACTTTTTGTGGGGTCATCGCCTTCAACACCAAGACCTGATTCTTCCAAAAATTCGTCCTCATCGATTCCTCCATCGACGAAATCAGTAATGGTGTTATCGGCGGAAAGTTGATCATAGCGAAGACCTACTCGCCATGCAGGCATGAACTGATAAACCCCTTGTATGTAATATCCTGCTTGTTCGCCATCGTAGTTAGCCTCAGCCATACCGGCGTCTTCAGAAAACTCAGCAGACCCTTTCTCATTTTTAACAAAATACTCGGCCTGAAGCTTAAAGTTGATGCGCTTGCTGTTACCATTTGGGGCCCATTTATAAACCAAATCAAGACCTGCAACATCGACATCGCCATTCAACAGCTCGTTGTCTGCACCAGCTTCTTCGCCACCATGGTGGTGCCCGCCCGCTTCACGCACATCAAATTCAGACTGGTAGTAACTTGCACCGAGTTGCCAACTGGAGCTGATGTTTATATCTCCACCGGTTTTAATAAAAAATGCCAAGCCCTTGTTACCGCCTTCATTTTCACCGCCTGGAAACTCACTACCCGAAGTCACCTCAGCGCCAAAATTAAGATATAAATCAGTGGGAGCGATCCATCGAACCTGTACGCCGGTATCAACTAAATGCCCACCAAATAGCGCATCATAAACCAAGGGACGATCTGCAAAATCATGAGCATGGTCATGTATGCTATTCAGATAACCGACACTCGATAAAAAGCGACCGCCCTTTATTGTAAAACCCGAACCTAGCTTTAGAGTTTCAATATAGGCTTCTTCAAGTTCAATTTCTGTTTCACCCTCTTCATAAACAATGGCAGATGTCATTGATCCGTAAAACTTGTCATCAATATTGGCAGAGATTGACAGCTCGTTGTGGCCTGTAGAAAAACCATTATCAGGCAAGCCCGCTTCACCACCCAGCTGAAAGCCTGGCAACTCAAGTTCGCTGTTATCTATGTCGGTATATCGTCCATCAAGAATGAGACTGATGGCAGGGTTAAACTCATTGCCCGATATTTTTCCAGCGGCGGCAGGAAAGGCGCTGATAGATAGAACAGCCAACGTCACGCTGGCGAGTGCGGTATGTGATTTCATTTCTACTCCGATTTAGTTAAGCCTGAAACAAATGTTATGATATAACGTAACAATATAACGCACAAGCGCTTTAGAGCCGTAACTGGCACTGGCAAGCGCCTCTCTATATAAAACGAAGACCGCATAAAGATATGCGTTCGTATTGCCTACCTACATCGTTTTCGCGAACGACGTCGATGCACGTGACAATGGCGGGTTCAGCGAAGAAGCGCACATTGCAAAATGCGCCCTGTACCACGAGACTTTTCCTAATCCAGGCAGTAATCACAATTACGAGGCAGGGTGAAACCGACAGAACCAACAAAACATTACCGACCCATCAAACGCAGCGTAAGCGGCTTTTGAGCAGCGCAGAACCAATTTTGACGTACTTCTTTTCACACATGATTAAACAGTAGGTTGGATGCCACCATCAAGCGGCATCCAACCTACTCGTTTTCCAGATATCACATATTATTCAGCGCGTTAGAGCGCCAAAGAAATGCTGACCCAACTTGTTACGGGTGGGGCTCACTGCCGTACTGCTGGATGACACTCCCGTATTCAAACCAGCCAAGCTTGGGGGAGCGATCTTCTTCCAGCAGCCCGCTATAGCGTTGTCGGTCTTGAGGCTCGTTAGGATTATCCAGATATTCGTACCAGAAAAAACCGACCGCGCCAGCTTGCAGTGCATATTCCGCTATATTCCGCAAGAAAAGCTGTTGTGTTTCTGGAGTGTGGCCCTCACCGCCATCCGATTTGAAACCTGTTTCCAGGAAGATCACCGGTTTACCGCCACTGGCCGATTTAGCTTTGGTGACGAGGTCGCAGACATCGTTTTCAAAACCCTCCGTGACGGGCGTAACGACGGCAGGATAATAGTGCAGGCCCACGAGATCGAAATCCGCGATCAGCGACATCTTTTTGATAAACCATTGGTATCCAGGAACGGCCAAGACCGATAGCACCGTGATTGCAGTCTGGTCGATTTGCTTTACCGCATTGTTCAGAGTGTGAATGATGCGCATTTTGGAAATGACCGACCACGGGTGGGCTCGTGAGTTGGAAATCCACGCTTGGTAATAATCCAAATTAAGTTGGTTCTCCAGCGACCAATGTTTAATGGTGCCATGATAACGCTCGACGACTGCTCGGGAGTATCCGTCGAGAACATCCAGGTACTCGCCGATCCTCAGGTCTCCCGTCCACTCCGGTGAGACAGCTCTGTCCCGGTTATAGCCGTTGCCGATTTGAGCGATGATCTGGATGCCATTACGCGTAGCCTCCTCGGTCACCATGTCGAAGTAGCTGAAATCATAGGGTTCACCTCGTACTGGCTCGATGCGCTTCCAGGCATAGTCAACTCGGATCCAACGGATACCGTTTTGCGCCATGACAACAAAGTCATCGGGGTAGAGCTCATAATCAGGCAGGGGGATGTGATAGGCGGTGATTCCCCACATGAATCCGGCTGGCGCCTGGGCTGGTGAATTTGCCGAGCAGTTGGTTTGATTCTCTGGGCCTAACCTGAAAGGTTTTCCGTGGGCCAGAGTGCCTAACAATGCAAGGCTGATAACGAGTATACAAGAGATCTTACGCATGCTAATTCTCCCTGTTAAACATGTGACAACAACCGTTAGACTGAGCATAGAATAAATGCTGTTTTGTGTCCGAGTCCAGCGAAAGTTTTCCATCAGCGGCCCGCGCCCTCGTAGACTGATGCTGCGAATCTACCCGGAAAGCCATTGCAGCGGATTAAATTAGCCATTTCTTCCGGCACCTACAGTCCCTTCTGACAAGCCTTGCCGCTAAAACTATATTAATTCATCACGCGCCCCCTTTATTTCCATTTTTCCACACTCTCCTTTTACGTGCGCTTTAAAGCATCACCACTCTGCTAGCTTAGAAGCTGCAAACCACAAACAGCAACCTACTCCTTGGCTAGCCTCGTCACCTCCCCGGCCTTTACCCCTTGCCAGGGCGATAAAGAAGCAGGCCCATTACTGCGATAGCCGCGAACGATGCGCCAGCAATAAACGTGGCCGAGGCACCAAATGCACCCCACAACAAACCAGCTAGCACACTTGCCAGCAGGAGCGCACCGCCAGTCACGAGATTAAAAATGCCAAAGGCAGTGCCGCGAAGCTCAAGGGGAGAGGTATCGGCAACAAGTTTCGAGAGCAAACCCTGGGTTAACGCCATGTGCAGGCCCCAGAATCCCGCACCCAGGAACACGACCGAAGGTGATGCGGCAACCACCAATAGGGCATCTGCTGCGATAAGCACCCCAAGCCCCAGCAGCAGCAGGGTTCTGGCGGGAAACCGGTCGGCTGCAGCACCTGCCGGGTACGCAAATAAGGCGTAGACAATATTCATTACAATCATGATCGCGGGTACGTATTCGATAGCAAGCCCGATATCCTGAGCACGAAGAATCAAAAATGCCTCACTGAAACGCGCAAGGGTAAAGATGGCTCCCAGTGCGATAATTTGCCAATACCGCAAGGGCAACTGCTTCACCTTAGCGAAGGATAGAAAATTTTCCTGGGCCGTGACAGGTTGCGCGCGATCAGGCTCGCGCACGGCAATGATCAGCAACAGCACTGCAAGGAAAGCAGGAACCACCGCGACCCACAATACGGATTTAATGTCGTTCGCCAAGTAAATCATTAAAGCAACCGCGAGCAACGGCCCAACAAAGGCCCCGACCGAATCGAGCGCCTGGCGCAGGCCATAAGCTGCGCCGCGCATCTTCGGCGCTACGATGTCGGCGACCAGCGCATCACGCGGCGCTCCACGGATGCCTTTACCAATACGGTCAACAATGCGCGCACCGAAAACCCATTCGATGCTTGTCGCGAGGGGAAATACAGGCTTGGTGATGGCTGCCAGTGCGTAGCCGAGCACGACCAAAAATTTACGTTTCCTGAAGTAGTCGCTTGCCACGCCGGAAAACACTTTGGCAATGGCCGCTGTGGCCTCGGCAATACCTTCTATTATCCCAACCGTGAGCATGGATGCACCGAGCACCGAGGTCATAAAGATAGGGAGCAGACTGTGGATAAGCTCGGAGGAGGTATCCATCAGCATTGAGACAAATCCAAGCACCCAAATGCTTTTCGGCAAACCCCGATAACTACCCGTGATAGAAGCTGATGATTCTGGCTTACTGGGTGGTAAGGTCATGATTTTTGATCAGCCTCCTTTCGTGACAGTTCAACTTCTATCCCTACCTGTATGCCTTTATTTCCGCTGGCGTTCACGTTTATGCGCCAATTATGCCTTATATAATTTTCTTTAATTTCAGTGCTTCTATCACCAGTTGCTTACGAAACACTAAGTCAGATTTAGACTTAAGAGAAGCCAGTGGACAGGCATGCGATTAGCTCAAACTTATCGCATATTGTATGAGATTTCCAATATGACAAAGCGCTGAAAAGCGCGGACATATCAATATTAGCTATAAAAAATTCTGCTCTTGCCAATGGGCTCACTCCTCCTCCACACTGTTCGCATGAACAGCACAAAGAGCAAGACAGAGAGCCTATCCACGACGCAGCCCCGAAAACAACTTGTCTCCGTAAGCGACACCCCCTATTACCATGTCGTCTCCCGCTGCGTCAGGCGAGCCTACCTTTGCGGGCA
>DFBZ01000036.1:13562-16242 GCA_002366835.1 Gammaproteobacteria bacterium UBA3067 | reverse complement strand
TCTGCGGTGAAACAAACTATGCTAAAAATGAGATCTTAATCTGATACCTCCATCGGTAACTTGATAGTGGATGAAGCCCTAAAACAAAAAGTCGTCGGAGCGCTGGTTGTCACTGCAGCGCTGATTATATTTGTGCCTACCATTTTTGACGAACCGATACTGGATGAATCATTGATCAAGGTTGACGTTTCCTCTAAACCTGGTGACCTAAATGTCGCAGATTTTGATGTGCTTGAGCGGCGTCAATATCTTGAAAATGCCCAGCAGCATATCAAAGCGGCGCGTGCAGAGCAGCAAGGGCTAGGTGACTTGATAAGCAATTCACCTGCTGATGGGCAAAAAAAGGATGTTGCCGATGGCGTGACTTCTCCCCTAAGGGAGGCGGTCACTAATCTGGTTGAAAATATTAAAGATGCGACTGGGAAAGGTGATAAGCCTCCAGAGGTTACTCCGATACAGGTTTGGACCGTCCAGCTGGCAAGCTTTATTAAAAAGGAAAATGCGCTAAACCTTCGCAATGTTCTTCGGGAACAGCATGAAAAGGCCTATATTAAAGAAAAGCAATCGGCTGGAGGTCGCGTTTTCAGGGTATATGTCGGGCCGATGCTCAAGGTGGAAGATGCGTCCGCAGCACTGAAGCGGCTCAATCAAGCGCATGAGTTACAAGGTATGGTTCTGCGCTATATTCCTGAATAAGATGCGAGGCTTTATCTAAGAATGTAAAGAACAAGACCAGTATGATACTAATATGATGCTGTGCTTGGGTAAACTGCCTGACTTTGATAAAATGTGTGCCGCTCGATAGCCCGGAATTAACTGGGCTGTAATCTTTCGATAAGTGGCTTGGGGTAGCGAGAAATTGGTAAAAAGCAGGTCTAATGATTTGGGTTGATTGGGTTATCCTGAGTGTTGTTGGTATTTCAACTGGATTAAGCTGGTTAAAGGGCTTTGTCAGTGAAGCCTTATCGCTGCTTGTGTGGTTTACGGCTTTGTTTGTAGTGTTTTACTTCTCCCCAGGCTTGGCCACTGTGTTGTCTGATTCGGTTAACTTGAATTATCAAGGGCGGTTTTGGCTTGCCCGAGTGATTTTGTTTGTTTTGACCCTGATTGTTGGCGCTATTCTCAAACGATTGGTAGGGAAGATGGTGAAGGCATCGGGCATGTCTACTACAGACCGCTTTCTCGGCATGGCTTTTGGTTTTTCTCGTGGAATACTGTTGTTACTGATCGCTGCTACCTTGTTGCGTTGGGTTGCTCAGCCAGAAGCCACTAGCTGGTGGCGTCAATCATTATTCATTCCCTATTTGCAGACCATTGAGCACAATACGCTCGCGGCTCTAGAAAACTTGTTATCAAACTATGTTGTAAGCCCGCCTGAATCCAGCTAGATACTGAGAGACAAGGGGTCAAAAAGGTAAATTAGAATGTGTGGGATTGTTGGGCTAGTCGGTAAATCAAACGTTAACTTTACGCTGTATGATGCGTTAACAGTGCTCCAACATCGTGGGCAAGATGCTGCGGGTATTGTTACTTGTCATGAAGGAAGAATGTATCTGCGCAAGGAAAATGGCAGTGTCCGTGATGTGTTTCGTTCTCGCCATATGGGGCGGCTTATTGGTAACACTGGCATTGGGCATGTACGCTACCCTACGGCGGGCAGTTCCAGCTCAGCGGAAGCCCAGCCTTTTTATGTGAACTCACCCTACGGCATTACTTTGGCTCACAATGGTAATTTAACCAATACCGAAGAGCTGAAAAACGACTTGTTTGAAGCCGATCTACGCCATATCAATACCAACTCTGACTCGGAAGTATTACTCAACGTTTTTGCGCACGAACTACAGTGCCGGAATAAGCTTTCACCTGATCCGGCGGATGTATTTTCCGCCGTATCCGCAGTGCATCGTCGCTGCCGTGGCGCGTATGCAGCGGTGGCGATGATAACTGGTTACGGGCTGGTGGGTTTTCGTGACCCCTACGGTATTCGTCCTGCGGTTTTTGGAAAGCGTGAAACCGAAGCTGGTAACGAATACATGATTGCCTCTGAAAGTGTCGCCTTGTCCTCGCTGGGTTTTACCGTAATACGGGATATTGAACCAGGCGAAGCGATTTATATTGATAAGGACGACAACCTTCACTCCAAACAATGTGCCGATTCTCCAAAATTGGCACCCTGCATATTTGAGCATGTTTATTTAGCTCGCCCTGATTCCATAATGGATAATATTTCCGTTTATAAAGCACGTTTGCGCATGGGTGAAAAGCTGGCTGAAAAAATAAAAAGAGTGTGGGCCGATCACGATATCGATGTGGTGATTCCCATTCCTGACACCAGTAGGACTTCTGCATTGCAATTGGCAAATCATCTGGGCGTAAAGTATCGCGAAGGTTTTATAAAAAACCGCTACATTGGTCGCACCTTTATCATGCCAGGCCAAAGCCAACGACGTAAATCAGTGCGGCAAAAACTCAATGCCATAGAACTAGAGTTTCATGGAAAAAATGTGATGCTGGTGGATGACTCCATTGTTCGTGGCACAACCTGCAACCAGATTATCAAGATGGCACGGGAAGCTGGTGCCGCCAAGGTTTATTTTGCTTCTGCGGCCCCCGCTGTGCGCTACCCAAATGTATACGGCATCGACATGCCTGCCACCCATGAATTAATTGCCCACGGTAA
>DFBZ01000036.1:0-13506 GCA_002366835.1 Gammaproteobacteria bacterium UBA3067 | reverse complement strand
CGCGAAGGAAATCCCGATATTAAACAGTTCGATACAAGCGTATTCACCGGCGAATATATTACCAATGATATCGATAAGGGCTATCTCGCTGCCATTGAAGCGCGTCGAAATGATGGCGCCAAGTCGGGTGGGTCGACGGATGTTTCGGCGGGTGATGACGAAGTGATGGATCTGCACAACAACAATTGAGTAATCCAGACAAATTTCACAAACAGGTTGAAAAACAAAATGCCCGAAAATAGAGAAGAGCGGCTAAAAGCCGTATTGCAGCATGCTCGGGTGGAAACGCAAGCCGTTAGGGCTGGGCAAAAGCGCAGTCAGGAAAACGAGCATAGCGAAGCGATTTTCCCTACATCAAGTTTTGTCTTCGAAAGCGCAGCGCAAGCTGCTGCACGATTCGCCGGAGATGAGCCAGGCAATATTTACTCCCGCTTTACCAACCCGACAGTCAGAACATTTGAACAGCGCCTCGCAGCTATGGAAGGCGGGGAGCGAGCCGTTGGCTTCGCCTCCGGTATGTCTGCCATTTTGGCCACAATGATGGCTTTACTTCAGGGTGGTGATCATGTGGTGTGTTCGCGCAGTGTATTCGGTACCACAACAGTTGTATTTGAAAAATATTTAAAAAAGTTCGGTGTTGAAACCACCTTCGTAGATTTGACGGATGTGTCCGCATGGCAAAGTGCGCTGCAAGAAAATACGCGGGTATTCTTTCTGGAAACACCTTCTAACCCCCTCTGCGAAGTGGCAGATATATCCGAGCTAGCCGAACTAGCCCATCAGAATCAGTGTTTACTGGTGGTGGATAATTGCTTTTGTACCCCCGCGTTACAACTTCCGTTGAAACTAGGTGCAGATATTGTGGTGCACTCCGCTACCAAATATCTTGACGGCCAAGGGCGTTGCATTGGTGGTGCCGTTGTAGGCCGCGAAAAAGAAATGGAAGAGGTGTTTGGTTTTTTACGCTCCGCCGGGCCTACCATGAGTCCCTTTAATGCATGGGTATTCTTGAAGGGTCTGGAAACATTAAGTTTGCGAATGAAAGCCCATAGCGAATCGGCAATGCATCTTGCGCAGTGGCTAGAAAAACAGGCTGGGATAGAGCGTGTTCATTACTGCGGTCTGGCTAGCCACCCCCAGCATGATATCGCTCAAAAACAACAAAGTGGTTTTGGTGGTGTTCTGTCGATGGAGGTGAGCGGTGGCAGAGACGCTGCCTGGCGTTTTATTGATGCCACTGTCGTGCATTCTATTACTGCCAACCTCGGGGATGTGAAATCTACGATTACCCATCCGGCCACCACAACCCATGGTCGTTTGTCCGACGAAGAAAAAGCAGCGGCTGGCATTCGTCAAAACCTGATTAGAATATCCGTCGGCCTGGAAAATATTGACGACCTTAAAGAAGATTTAAAAAGAGGCCTGGCAGCATTGAGCTGATTCTTGGTGTACGTTTTGGCCAAATAAAGCGGGAAATTAATCCCTGTATTAAAGAGATCAAGTATGAAAATCCTGTTAATTACTTTTGTTTTTATGGTCCTGATTATTCTAATTATGTCAGTGGGCGTGATTTTCAAACGTAAACCTATTGCCGGTACATGCGGTGGTCTGGCTGCTGCGGGCATAGAAGGAGAGTGCGAAATATGCGGGGGCAATATAGAAAAATGCGAAGAAGTAAACCAGGATACGGAAGAGGCGTCTCCAGCCATTAATGCTTACGATGCGACGCAGAATAAATAAAGTAGGCGTTCGTCTTCTCTCCGTCTGGCAGCACCGCCCTCGCTATGCTGCAAGGTGTTGGGTTTCGCTGCGCTTAACCGAGCAAAATATAAAAACATTTACGGCACCTGTAGGTTGGGTAGAGCGAAGCGAAACCCAACAAACCCCCTTTTCAGAAACACCTTTGCTACCCGGAAAGGTGTTGGGTTGCACTTCGTTTAACCCAACCTACGGATCTGGGAAGTGCAAGATGGAAGCACTCGGTGCAGCCATGAGAAAACTTGTCCAAATTTGTTTTGGTGTTGTCAAACATCAGACCAAATACCAACCTCAAATCGCTTAATGAAGTGATTGCGTTTGGGAGATGGTATCTACACTATATTTTCGACTATTTTAAATCCTGAAGCTTGGGTTAATACGTTATCTGGCAAAGGAGTGTTATGCCTAATTTGAAATATGATTTAGTTATTATTGGCGCTGGTCCAGCGGGTGAAGCGGCGGCGATGAAAGCCTCCAAGCGCGGTAATCGGGTTATGATTATCGAAAACAGGAGCGAAGTGGGTGGTTCCTGCGCGCACCTTGGTACAATTCCTTCCAAAGCACTGCGCCATTCTGTGCGCCACACCATTCGTTATAATTCCGACACCATGTTTCGAGATGTTGGTGAGCCTCGCTGGTTTTCTTTTCCTCGATTATTAAAACGTACAGAAAAAATCATTGAAAGTCAGGTGAAGTTACGCACCTCACTATACGCCCGAAACCGCATTGATATTATTTTCGGCCAAGCTTCTTTTCGGGAAGATTCCTGTATCGAAGTGGATACCCGACACGGCGTGTCTGAAGTGATTTATTATAAAAAATGTGTGATCGCAAGCGGCTCGCACCCATACCATCCAAGCGATATTGATTTTAATCATCCCAGGGTTTACGACAGCGACACCATATTAACCATGACGCATACCCCTCGGCGGATTATTGTATACGGTGGCGGGGTGATTGGCTGTGAGTATGCATCTATATTTGCCGGTTTAGGTTTAAGGGTAGACCTTGTCGACAGCAACTCCCGTTTACTCTCTTTCCTGGACAGTGAAATTTCAGATGCGTTAAGTTATCACCTACGGGATCAGCGGGTAGTGATTTATCATAACGAAGAATATCAGTCGGTAGAAACCTCTGACCAGGGCGTAGTGCTAAATCTAAAATCCGGCAAACGCATTCGTGCAGATGCATTGCTATGGTGTAATGGCCGTAGCGGTAATACGACGGATCTGGGCCTGGAAAACGTAAACCTATCGGCGAATCATAGGGGGCAGCTGGAAGTTAACGAACAATATCAAACGGCAAATCCTGATATATATGCAGCGGGTGATGTAATAGGTTGGCCCAGTCTGGCGAGTGCCGCCTATGATCAAGGTAGAGCAGCATCCACTGCTTTACTCGGCGGTAAGGATAACTATTTTGTCGATGACGTGCCCACAGGTATTTATACCATTCCCGAAATCAGCTCTGTGGGGAAAACGGGCAAAGAACTTTCAGATGAAAATATTCCCTACGAAGTCGGTACGGCTAACTTTGCCAACTTGGCGAGAGCACAAATTGCACGGGAAACGGTGGGTATGTTAAAGATATATTTTAATCGTGAAACACTGGAAATCTTGGGTGTGCACTGTTTTGGCTACCAGGCCGCAGAAATTATCCATATCGGCCAGGCGATTATGAAACAGCCGGGTGAAGCCAATACCATCGAGTACTTCGTAAATACCACCTTTAATTACCCAACAATGGCAGAAGCTTATAGAGTGGCGGCACTGAATGGTTTATACCGCCTTTAAAGGTGAGCCAGGAACGCAAGTCTCCTACAGTTAGTGCTGATTCATCAGGTGTGATTGATGGGCTGGCTTAATCAAACATCCCAAAGTTATCCAGCAGTGCAAATAAAATTGCAGTGACAAAAATACCAGAAAAAGCGAGCGTGAAAAGTGTGTCTTTAATACCCACTATTTTCGATCAGCCTTAAAATATTTTGATAGAGCTTATCAGCGTTCTTGTCCGCAACACTATCTGCATATACGGAGGCACCTGCAGAAACCGCTGCGGTTGCTATAGTCTCAACTACAAGCCAATCCATAGGGCGTTAGCCAAATAGGCCGATTCCATCAAAAATCACCAAAGTAATCATAGAGAGCCCTGAAAGAGTAAACAGCCAATAAAATAGGGCTGCCAGTAGTCGATCGAACCGCGTTGTATGCTTGTGTAAAATTTCGGAGTTTGCATATAAGCTGGAGAGAGGGCTATGGGATAACTTGCGACTCCAGGCTCTGGGGATAGATAAGGCTTGTGCGGCATTAATGACATCCCAGCCACTTATGAATTCAATACCAAGAGCATCTTTGGTTTCTGGGTTATTCCGCAGCTTCCTAACGGAAATTTGCCCGAAGATGATATAAAGAATAAGCGCCAAAAGCATAAATATACTTGAGATAGCTAAAAGCTGCGAAAAAAGGTTCATCAAATATCCAATAGTTTTATTAAGGAATCGTACCAGGCTCCGCTGTTTTCTTTTATCGTACTGTTTACGCCGATTGAAAGTGCAGCAGAAGTGGCAGCGACAGCTAACCCGCCAGTAATAAGGCCAACCCAACCCACAGGGGTTGCAACTAGTAGAAACCCAATTGCTGAGGTGCCGAGATTTACTGTAGCTATACCGGTGCCTGCACTCAGTGCAAAGCTGATGGATTCAATAAACAACTTGCGCTCCCAACCACCCCCTTCCTTATAGCTTGAATGCACCCTCCCAGCCCGGCTGCCAAAGTCAATTACAGCAAGGCCGTTGCCCAGGTATTTAGCCTGTTTGGTAAAACGTACCAGGTTGTTGGCCTCTACTTGGCTGCTGATATTTAATTTGGTGGTGGTTTTGCTGCTTGTGGCGATATTGAGTGCTCTTTGGGGGTTGGTGATAGGGGTGCCTCGGCGTGAGGTTGCTTGCCCTGTTGTCACGTTTATTTCATGCGTGAAGGCTCTTTGCAATCTCTGGTGTGAGGAAAAGACCTTTTGTTTGGACGCATTGCGCACTGCTGGTTCTGATTTTAGATTGGAGCGGTAGTCCATCAGGGCTCCCTGATAGTTTTTTACCGCACCAGCGAAACCGGTCATTCTAGTGGCATAGGTGCTTGTGCTTGCTCCAAGCAGGGAGAGGTTAAATGGCAGGAGTTTTTCATGTATTTGCGCCAGGGTTGTGACGGTATCGCCACCGTATGCGTGGCTGAGCTGGGTCAGCTCTTTAACTGCTGGCGTAGATGATAATTGATTGATTATTCCGTTATTTAGCGCTTCGGAGCTGATCGATTTCCAGGCCGCACTGTCCAGGAATATCTATTGCGGGAATCAAGTGATTACAAAGTACGACTTCTGCCATAAGGTAAATGTCTCTTTTTACTTCTTAAATTGCTGCGTGCAATAGTACTAAAAGTGCCGTACTGGAAAATGGCGATAATCGCAGGCTTGGGTGAGGGTGGTGTTTACCCCTCCAGCATTCTTCCAGAATTAATAATAGCCTTCAAAAATGGCGATAAACTTTTCCAGCTGATTCGCTGGTAATTTGTTGATTCCTGCAGCGCCTTTTCTTCCGCCGCCTGTAGGGAATTGATTACAGATTTCGTCGGCGCCTGTTTTGTTTTCTAAGGGTGCTCGAATGCTTACGAGATAGGCGCTATCGCCCAGCTCCGTAATAATGGCGTGTGCGCGTGAGGGTGTATCGCTGGCAAGTTTGTTGCCGAATACACCACTAACGCGTTTTGCCCACGCAAGATTGGGAAGCATATAAATGGCGCTACTAGTTTGTTGGCGATAAGGTGTGAGTGCTTCGGCGGACTTTAGGTCTTCGATGTAGCCATCTTCCAGTTTTTCAAAAACGGTTTTGTTCTCCTGAATAAATTCCAGTGGGCTGGCAAAGGGAAGTAAAAGTGTAAACAGTTCTGCAGGGCGAAAATGCAATAAATCTTCACTTGGCCCGTAACCATTATAATTAATATAGGTGCCGAGATTTTTTAATTGCTCTGTATCTTTCGCGCTTAACCCATGTTTTTCACAAAGAGCCAGTGCGCTGCTTTTCATGTTATCACCAAAGGCGCCGGTAATTGCCCAGAGGGGGAATTGGCCCCTCAGTGCATTATTAACGATTAAACTGGTGCAGGTGTTGGAGTCGGTATTGATGTGGTTTTGGAAATGAGGGTGCTCTGGGATTTCACCGGGATTATGGTGGTCAAAATAATGTACCTTTGCCCCGGCTTTTAAACAACTACTAAGAGCCTCTCGGTTTTTATCTAATGAGATATCAAGAACGGTGATGGCATCGCCGCTTTGTGCATCCACTTGTTTAAGAAGTTGTATGTCACGTTTTACGCCGGTGATAAGTGTGGCGTTTTTGGGTTCGGATAGTCTTAATTGTAAGAGGGCGCAAATGCCATCTGCATCGCCATTAAAAACATCATAAGTAGCCATTTATTTTTTGTACCTTTTTAAGATGTAACGCCATCATTTGATATCTATACGGGTTTAAATAATGTGATGGCCGTTAACACGTGAGTGGGGGTGATAACAAAGCGGCCGGTAAAGGAGGTTTGATTATATAGATCAGGGTGTGACGGTGTTAGTAGTTGAATCACAAATTCGCCGTGGGGATATTCTTCTGTGCTAGATCTATCTAAATGTATTTCTACACTAGCCTGTAAGAAATCCAGATATTGGCGGCGTAGTGGGTAGTAGGCTTTATAAAAGGCTTCTTTGGCACTGAATATCACTGTGGCCCAATAGGCTTCTTTCAGATTGTTTGCCAGCAGTTGTGATAACTCAGCTTCATTGCAGATAAGGGGTGTCGTTTCTTCAGGCAATGGTTTTAGTGGTTCTGCGTCTATGCCTAGCGAGGTTATTTGGGGGTTATTGGTGGCCACCGCGCAACAGAAATTGTCGCAGTGGGTTAGGCTGCCGACAATGCTTTCTGGCCACTTTGGCGCACGTTGCTCGTCATTTAACAGAGGAAAACTTTCAATGCCCAGTTGCGCTAAAGCTGCCGCCGCACAGTGGCGGCCCGCTCTATACTCGCGTTTGCGCTTTTCTAAAGCCGTGAGAACGGCCGTCTCTTCTTTAGCTTGAACCGGTCGTTCCCACATATCACTGGTGGCAACGACCATCTTTACTGAGTCAGGGAAAAGCTGTAGCGCCAGATTCATTCCCTTAGTTTTTTTCCAGCAGCTTTCGTTCCCAATCAAGGGAGGTTTTGACGATTTTATTAATGTCGTCGTACTGAGGTTCCCACTTCAGGGTTTCTTTTATTGCGCCGCAATTGGATATTAAGCAGGGTGGGTCGCCGGCACGACGGGCTTCTTCTATAACGTTGATGGGTTTGCCAAGCTCTTTTTCTACGGCATTGACTACTTCTCTGACACTGTAGCCGTGGCCATAGCCACAGTTAAAGGTGTTAGATTGGCCGCCCGCGCGAAGGTAATCGAGGGCCTTGATATGGGCGCTCGCTAAATCTTCCACATGAATAAAGTCACGTACGCCGGTGCCATCGGATGTGTCGTAGTCCGTACCGAAAATATACAAGGCTTCTCGTTTTCCTACGGCCACTTCGGCCGCGACTTTTATCAGCAGGGTGGCATTTGGGGTGTTTTGGCCAATGCGGCATTCAGGGTCGCACCCCGCCACGTTGAAATAGCGTAGCACCACATGAGATAAATCTGTTGCAGCAGAAAGGTCTCTTAGCATCCATTCTGACATCAGCTTAGAGGTGCCGTAGGGGTTGATGGGCTTGGTGGGAGTATCTTCTCGCGCCACGCCGCCTTCTAAAACGCCATATACCGCAGCCGTGGAGGAAAAGATCACGTGCTTAATCCCGTTGTTCTGGCAGCATTCCAGTAGGTTTCGGGTGTTGGCGGTATTGTTGCCGTAATACTTGAGCGGGTTGGTAACAGATTCAGGAACAATGGTGTGTGCGGCGAAATGAATCACAGATTCTATGTTATGTGATTGCATAATATTTGATACTAACTCTTGGTCGCCTACGTTTCCCTCGATGAGCTCACCATGCAGCACCGCTTCTCGCTTACCGGTTCCAAGGTTATCAAGCACGACAACCCTTTCCCCCAGCTCGCCCAGTTGCCTGACCACATGGCTGCCTATATATCCAGCCCCACCGGTTACCAAAATTGTGCCTTTAGTCATTTATTTTCCTTTCCTTTTTGGTTTTTCACGTATGTGTTGTTAGCACTTTGAAATTAATAGTTATGTCCTGCCGCATTATCTAGTCTAGATTGTACTAACGCTATGAACAATTTATTGTTTTTAGTAGTGATCAGGGGCTTGCCGTTGAGCTGGGCAGGGCGCTTGTGTACACTCTCAGTGCTTTTGGCAGTGAATGGGATACGGGTAAACGTAATGAATACAAACCAAACTGGCGCAGAAAAAACCGAAGGTTCAGCTTCGCTAAAGCCGGCACAATCTGCTAACAGTGATGCCATTATGGTAACGCGTCTGCCATTTATGTTCGCCAAGCGCCATGGGGTATTGCTCGATAGCAGTGATGGGCAAAGCAAAATTATTCATGCCCCGAATGTGACACTTGCCGCCATTGCCGAAGTTGGGCGTTTTATTGATTCATCCACGCCCTTCGAAGAGGTTGAGCAAGAAGAGTTCGACCGCGCCTTGGCCTTGTCATATCAAAACGATACCAGTGAATCCATGCAGATGGTGGAAGGCATGGGGGACGAAATGGATCTAGCCTCCCTGGCTGATCTGGTTCCTGAAACCGAAGATTTAATGGAGCAAGAAGACGACGCCCCTATTATTCGTCTTATTAACGCTCTGCTCACCGAAGCCATTCGCGAAAATGCCTCCGATATTCATATAGAAACCTTTGAGCGCCGACTGGTTGTTCGCATGCGTGTGGATGGGGTATTGCGTGAAGTGGTACAGCCCAAGCGTGAACTCGCACCGTTGCTGGTGTCGCGTATCAAGGTTATGGCGAAACTTGATATTGCAGAAAAACGGGTGCCACAAGATGGCCGAATCGCCCTGCGTGTTGCTGGTCGCGAAGTGGATGTGCGGGTTTCGACCATGCCATCCAGCTACGGTGAACGTGTAGTGTTGCGCCTGCTGGATAAACAAGCAGGCCGCTTGAACCTCACCCACCTGGGTATGGAAGCGCGAGACCACGCGCTGATGCAGAAACTCATCCACGAACCCCACGGCATTATTCTGGTAACAGGGCCAACCGGCTCGGGTAAAACCACCACCTTATACGCCGGGCTCACCGAATTAAATGACCACAGTCGCAATATTCTTACCGTTGAAGACCCAGTGGAATATCAGCTTGAAGGTATTGGTCAAACACAAGTAAACACCAAAGTGGAGATGAGCTTTGCCCGTGGTCTCAGGGCGATTCTGCGTCAAGACCCCGACGTGGTGATGATTGGTGAAATTCGCGATCTGGAAACCGCCGAAATTGCCGTGCAGGCCAGTTTGACTGGGCACTTGGTGTTATCTACCTTGCACACCAATACGGCAGTGGGCTCCGTTGTGCGCCTGCAAGATATGGGCATCGAACCTTTTCTGCTTTCCTCGAGTTTGATTGGTTTGCTCGCACAGCGCTTGGTGCGGGTGTTATGTGATGATTGCAAAGAACCTTATCAGGCCGATGCAAAAGAGTGCGAAATGTTCGGCTGGGATGCTGTCAATCCACCAACGCTTCACCATGCCAAAGGCTGTAAAAAATGTAATCAACTCGGTTACCGGGGGCGAACCGGCATTTATGAGTTAGTCGCGGTGGACGATAAAATGCGTGCTCTTATCCATAATGGTGCAGCAGAGCATGAGCTGGAGAAATACGCTCGCCAACAAGGGACGGGCATCCGTCACGATGGCGCGCGCCAGATTTTGGCGGGAAGAACATCCGTGGAAGAAGTTCTACGTGTAACAACTGAGGTTTGAGTTAATTGCCAGCATTTGAATACCAAGCGTTAAACGAAAAAGGCCGCCAGAAAAAGGGCGTACTTGAAGGCGATAGCGCGCGGCAGATTCGTCAGCAGCTCAGGGATAAAAACTGGACTCCCCTCAATATTGAAATGGCCTCGGAAAAACAGGCCAACCAGTCTTTTTCGCGGCTATTTAACGCAACCTCTATTAGCGCCTCAGATCTGGCGCTTATCACCCGGCAACTGGCAACACTGATTCAAGCAGGCTTATCGGTTGATGAAGCTTTAAGAGCCGTATCAAAGCAGAGTGAAAAAAGCAGAATAAAGAGCATGATACTGGCTATTCGCGCCAAGGTGCTTGAGGGTTACTCCCTAGCGAGCGCACTGGCAGAGTATCCTCGTTCTTTTCCCGATATATACCGCTCCACCGTCGCAGCAGGCGAAAAATCCGGTCACCTTGATCTGGTGCTCGAACAACTGGCCGACTACACCGAGCGTCGTCACGAAACCCAGCAAAAGATTAAAATGGCCATGCTTTACCCCTTTATTTTAATGGGGGTGGCGGTGCTTATCATCATTGGCATGTTGACCTACGTGGTTCCCAAAATGGTGTCGGTGTTTGAAAACCGCGACGAAGCGCTGCCTTTTCTGACGCAAGCCTTAATAGACAGCAGTGATTTTTTAAAAGCTAACGGCCTATGGCTGGTTTTATTGATGGTAGTTGTTGGAATTGTGTACCAGCAAGCCATGAAGCGCGAAACAATGCGCCAAAGTGCGCATCGTTTTTATCTTCGCATCCCTTTGCTAGCAAAAATTATTAAGGGTGCCGATACCGCCCGTCTCACCAGCACCCTGAGCATCCTGTTTCGCAGTGGTGTTCCCTTGGTTGAGGCACTTTCCATCGCGGGTGCGGTCACATCTAACATGTGTATTCGTAGCGCTGTCGCCGATGCCGCTGAAAAAGTGCGCGAAGGAGGAAGCCTCAACCGTTCACTGGATGCCTCAGGGTATTTCCCCCCCATGTTGATTCAAATGATTGCCAGCGGGGAAGCTAGCGGCGAATTGGACAGCATGCTGGAACGTTCAGCGCAAAATCAACAGCGCGAGCTAGAAGGCTTATTGAGCACCCTGGTGGGTTTATTTGAGCCTATAATTCTTCTGGTGATGGGGGGCGTGGTGTTGGTGATGGTATTGGCGATTATGCTGCCTATTATCAGTTTAAATAACCTAGTGGGATAACTGTTCAGCCTATGCTCAAATTTTAACAGACGTGTAGCTTGGGTTAAACGAAGAGCAACCCAACGCTGAGCAAGGTGGCAAGGGTGGAGCTAACGTATTTATTTGTTGGGCTTTGCTACGCTCAACCTGAGCTACAAAATATTTTTGACCAACTTGAATTATTAACATTAAAGAAGATAGATAAATGATGGAAATGAAGAACAACAAAAGCGCGGCCACCATAGCCCAGCGTGGTTTCACCATGATTGAACTCATGGTGGTGATCGTGATTCTCGGTATACTGGCGGCTGCCGTTGTCCCGCAATTAGTTGGTCGGGATGACATGGCCAAAGTCACCGTCGCCAAGAGTGATATTCGTAATATCAGTAATGCGCTCAGCATGTACAAGCTGGATAACGCCAATTTCCCCAACACAGAACAAGGCATCGAAGCCCTGGTTAACCAGCCCGAAGAGGCAAAAAACTGGGCGCCCGGCGGTTACCTTCCCAAACTGCCTGCTGACCCCTGGGGTAATGAATATGTTTACATCAGCCCCGGCGTAAATGGCCCCTACGACCTTTATTCCTTCGGTGCCGATGGTGTAGAAGGCGGGGAAGAATTTAATACGGATATCAGTCTCGAGGATATCTAATTGTTTATGATTCGGCAGCCGCTAAGGCAGCAGGGTTTTACCTTGTTGGAGTTGCTGCTGGTGATTGTTATCGTCGCCATTGTCAGCGCTGCCGTGGTTATCACCATGAACCCGGACAACACCCACCGCGAGCTGGAAAAAGAAGCCCGGCGCCTTACCCAGGTATTGCGCCAACTGGCGGATGAATCACTCTTTCAAGGGCAGGAATTTGGCGTAAGGTTTCAAGAAGAGGAATACGCTTTTTTCATTTGGGATAGAGAAACAAACCAGTGGCAAAGCTACGAGCAGGCACCGGTGTTTCGTACTTATAGCCTGCCAGAACCCTTTGTTATGGTATTCGAAGCAGAAGACATTGCTTACTCCTTAAAGAAAAAAAACACCCCCGAAGATTCACAAAAATCAACAAGCTCAGAAGGATCTGAAATAAGCCCGCCAAATGCCTGGTTTTTATCCAGTGGTGAAATCACGCCTTTTACGATTTCCATGTTTTCCGATGGTGATAGCGAGCGGCGTTACCTCATCAGTGCCAATACAGTGGGGGAAATCACTCTTCAAACCCCCAACTCTTCAGGCAGTTAAACCCATGCCAAGCCCCCGTTATTCTGCCGGATTTACCCTGCTCGAAGTGCTGCTGGCGGTGGCTGTGCTCGCGATTATTTCTGTCGGCCTCTATAACGTCAGTGGCTCCAATATCATGGCCCATCAACGTATTCAGGATAAAACACTGGCCCACTGGGTGGCTCTGAATAAAGTGGTGGAATTTCAGCACTTTGAATCCTACCCATCACCGGGCGTAAAAAAGTACGACGCCAAAATGGCCGGCCAGGATTGGCAGATTCAAGCCACCATTGCCGAGACAGATCATAAAGATGTGCGACAGATAAAAATTGAAGTGGGTAAAAAACCGGATGGTAAACAAGACAAATTTATGCCCACCACTGACTTGCTTACATTGGTGAAGAGAGCTCCTTGATGCCCTCATTCAGCAAGCAGCAAGCGCGTGGTTTTACCCTTATCGAGCTGATTATTGCCATCGGCATTTTTGCGCTTATCGGCCTCAGCGCTACCTTTATTCTCAATGGCGTGCTCACTGCCAATGAAACCAGTCAGCGCCATGGTGACCAAATGGCCGCCATGCAGCGGGGTTTTTTATTTATTCGCCGTGACTTCGAACAAATTATTAAACGCCCGATAATTGATGAATATGGAACAGAACTAAGCGCAGTGATCGGCGTGGAAAATGGCATCGAATTCACCCGTGCAGGCTGGAGCAACCCATTACCGGCAGACCATCGCCGCAGCGAATTACAACGCCTGCGTTATGTGATGGAAGAGGGCGCGCTGATCAGGGAATACTGGTTCGAGCTGGATCGCGCCTCCAATACCCTGGCCCGGCGTGCTGTTTTACTTAACGGCATTCAGCAGCTTGCTTTACGTTACTACGATGGCCAAAGCAAAGAATGGTTACTCACTTGGCCTCCGCTAGACCCCGAGCGCAAGAACGACATGCCCCAAGTGATAGAACTACTTATCGAAACCGAAAATATGGATGAAATCCGCCGCTTGTTTAGCATCACTGGTGGTACCACATGAGCCTTAGAGTCGTAAAGCAAGGGCATTCAAGCCATGCCAGGCAGGAGGGAGTTGCTTTAATCACCGTATTGCTGATTTTTGCCGTGGCATCCGTTATTGCCATTCAAATGTCCAGCCGCCTGCAACTTGATTTGCGGCGCACCGAAAACATGCTCGCGCTGGATAAGGGCGCTGCCTATGCCAGAGGTGCCGAAGCCTATGCCACCGCTCTGATACCCGATTTACTCGAAGACAACCCTCAGGCAGCCACCTTGGCAAGTCAGGATCTCCCGCCTTACATTGTTGAAGTGGGGGTATTACAGGTGTCTATTTATGAGCTCAGTGGGCGCTTTAATATAAATTGGCTCGACTCGG
>DFBZ01000057.1:1197-5725 GCA_002366835.1 Gammaproteobacteria bacterium UBA3067 | reverse complement strand
GCCTCTGAGAACCTGTCTTCACTGGCCGATAGCACCACATCTATGTCTACCAAGCAGCTGGACACCACTAATGAAGTTGCGCATTCCATCGCACAGGTGTTTGAAAGCGTGGATGACGTGGCAAAAAGTGCCTCATCTGCAGCTACGGCTGCCCAAGAAGCGGATATCGAGGCGAAAAGTGGTCAAGGTATTTTGGAAGAAACAGTCTCTTCCATCAATCAATTGGCCACCGAGGTTGAAACAGCTTGTGCGACTAATAGACAGCTTGAGAGCGACACAGAAAGTGTCGGTAATATACTGGATGTTATTCAGGGTATTGCTGAGCAGACCAATTTGCTGGCCCTGAATGCGGCGATCGAAGCAGCGCGTGCCGGTGAGCATGGGCGCGGGTTTGCAGTGGTAGCAGACGAGGTGAGAACGCTGGCCTCGAAAACGCAGGAATCAACAAAAGAAATACAAACAGTTATCGAGCAGTTGCAACGCACAGCCAGAAGCATTACCGAAGTAATGGAGCAAGGGCAGCAGAGCGCGCGTGACAGTGTTTCCCATGCGGCGCGAACGGGTGAGTCACTGACTGAAATTGGAAGTAAAGTGGCCAGTATCAGCGATATGAACTTTCAAATCGCCTCCGCCACAGAAGAACAGCAGCGCACCTCGGCGGCGATTAACCAGAATGTTGAGGGGATTAAAGACGCGGCAGAGTCCTCGGTATCCATGTCGGATGAAGTGGCGAGTGCTACCGGCTCACTGGGAGAGGTGACAAGCAAGTTGCAGAGTGTAGCAAACCAGTTCAGGGTGTAGCGCTGTAAAATAGGCAATGAAGCGGTTGTTTATCAGTCGTTAAAATTAACTACAATTACACTACGAGCTAGTATACTTAACGGCGGCTATAATTTGTAATGATCAGTAGCACATTAGCGAAACAAACTAATGTTAAGTCTGATTTTGGAGTGGGGCTTAGAGTGAAGGAACTACTTCATCAAGCTTTAATATTTTCAGGGAAATTTAAAGGGTTATATTATGGGGCGTAAAATTAATGCCGCAGTTCTAGGAGCTAGTTTTATTTTGCCGGGTGTTGCCGGTGCGTTAGGATTAGGAGATGTCACCCTAAACTCTGCATTAAATCAGCCCCTGAATGCCGATATTGCCATAAAAAAAGTAGGCGACCTGAGCAAGGCAGAAATACTGACCAAGCTAGCACCAAAAAAAGAGTTTAAGCGCTCAGGTGTCGACAGGGCCTATTTCCTTAACGACATACAGTTCGATGTTAGGTTTTCTGAGGATGGCTCCGCAAATATACATTTGGCAACCCGGAAACCGGTTGTCGAGCCATTTTTGAATTTTATCCTTGAGGTGCAATGGCCCCAGGGAAAACTGCTAAAGGAATTTACGCTTTTACTTGATCCGCCTGTTTTTTCACAGGAATCCAGTCAGTCTGTCGCGCCACCGGTGTCTGATGCTTCCACGGTTCAAGCCAGGACTTCCCTAGGGCGCACGGCAAGTGTCGGAGATGTTGAGCAGCCAGTTTATCCCACCAGCGCTTCCAGCCAAGTTGGCGATACGCCTGCCGGCGCAGATACATATGGCCCCGTGGCGCGCAACGAAGGTCTTTGGGAAATTGCAAAAAAGGTCCGTCCCAACACCTCCCTTACCATCAATCAAACCATGATAGCGCTTCAGGAAAAGAACCCTAATGCGTTTATGCGTAATAACATAAACCTTCTGAAAGAGGGGCAGGTGCTACGCCTACCCACCGCAGAAGAAATATTAAGCAACTCATACCAAGATGCGGTGAACTCGGTAAAAGAACAGTCTCAGAGTTGGAGGCAGCCATCCTCAAAAGTTGCACAAGAGGCCGTAGAGCCAGAGTCGGAATCTCAAATAGGTGGCGATATTGAGCAAGCACCGGAAAGTGAGTCAGAAGGTGATGGGCGCTTAACCTTGGTTGCTGGTAGTGAGACAGGGGATGAGAGTACAGCCGCTCTGGGGGGCACCGGCGGTGAAGTGGGCGAAGGAGCCGTTTCTGCATTACAGCAAGATCTTGCTGTGAAGGGTGAAGCACTCGATAAAACAGTCATAGAAAATGAAAACCTTAAAACCCAGCTCGAAGAAATTAATCAGCAGCTCGATACAAGTTCAGAACTTGTACAGCTTAAAGATGACCAAATAGCGACATTGCAGAAGCAGCTCGCCGCACTAGAACAAAAAGCAAAAGAAAAGACTGCGCTTAGTCCTGCCTCTTCTGCTGATAAAGAAAGTGCGAATGGACTCGATAACCCACTGGTGTTGGCCGGTATCGGCGCAGCAATTGTGGCTTTGATCGTCGGTTTAATGTTGGTGCGTAGAAAGTCAGCCGGTGATGAAGTCGACGACTTGCCGGGGCAAGGGTTTGAAGTGGAAAGCGTGGCGATAGATGCCATCGCAGGAGAAGAACCTTCCGAGGTGGAAGCCAGCGCTAACCAAGACGAAGAACAACTGTTGTCTACTGACGAGAGTGAATCGCAAGAAGGCCAGGCGAAGGATGACTCCGTTAAGCAAGAGCTAGGCGACGTGATTGGTGAGGCGGATATTTATATTGCTTACGGTCGATTTAGCCATGCTGCCGAGTTATTGAAACAGGGCTGCGACGCTGAACCGGATCGAGAGGATATTCGCTTAAAATTACTAGAAGTGCTCGCTGAAACAGAGGATAAGGACGAGTTCTCCAAGCATGATGCCATTTTGAGAAGTTCTTCGGATGAGTCGATCTTACAAGCTGCTGATGCGCTTTATTTGAAAGTACACGGCGTTGAACGAAGTGGCGAGGATGAAGCCGACCTATCTGAATTCGGCCCTGATGAAGAGTTTTCAGAGGAAACCACTTTCGATGCGGGCAGCGAGGACGCAGACGAGTTTGGCTCTGACTTAGGTCTAGACTTCCCCGCAAGTGCGGAAGCTGAGTCGGAAACCAATGCGGTCAGTTTGGATAATTCTGATGAAGTGGCGACAGAGCCTGAGTCGCTTGACGAGACTTTAGACCTTGATGATAGCCTCTCAACAGACCTTGAGTTTGAGCTGCCAGATATGGAGTCGAATGAAGACGCAGACTTTTCTCTCGACCTGGATGTCAGCGGAGAAGTAGGGGCAGAAGACGACACTATTGCAGGTCTTGAAGATCAGGTCGGCGATGACCTTGGTGGTCTTGAGCTCGACAATTTTGGCGATGACGAAGCGGTAAGCGAAGTCGCTGCCATGCCAGAGGAAGGTTTTGATCTTGACCTGGACGATATGGGTGAGCTTGACCTTGCTGGAGATGAAAGCAGTGAGTTCGATGGTGGTGTAGAGCTTGACCTCGATGGGCTTGCTGACTCACTTGATGAGGCCGGTGTTGACTTAAGTGATGCTGCTGAACCGATGGCGGAAGAGGACTCCTCGGAAGATAAGCTATCGTTATCTGCTAATGAGTCTTTAGAGTTGCCAGACTCTTCGGACCTTGATCTATCCGATATCTCTGCGAGTGAGGCATCGTCAGACTTATCTGCTGACGTAGATCTTGATGAAGATGACTTGGATCTTCTTTCTGATCTTGATGAAAATGCCACTAAGCTAGACTTGGCCAGAGCGTACCTGGAAATGGGTGATGCCTCCGGGGCAAAAGAAATCTTGCAGGAAGTGTTGGCGGAAGGAAATGACACGCAGAAGCAAGATGCGGAAGAGATGTTAGGGCAAATTGCCTAGTTTTGATTTGACCAAAACATTTTCCCTGTAAGCCAGTTAAGTAAGCTTAACTGGCTTTTTTTGTATTGGAGCGACTTATTTTAAGTCTGTGCTAGTTAGGCCGTGCTAAAATCAGGCCGATGAAAATAGCATTAAGTATTCAATATGATGGCAGCCAGTTCTGTGGTTGGCAAAGACAAAAGCACGGTGTTCGTACTGTCCAGCAACAACTTGAAGGGTCGCTTAGCAAAGTTGCAGATAGCGATATATCAGTAATCTGCGCGGGCAGAACCGATACGGGTGTGCATGGATTAGCCCAGGTGGTGCATATAGAAACCCCGGTGCAGCGTGATATGAAAGCCTGGGTTTACGGTGGGAATCGCTTTCTTGATTACGATATTTCCATCTCTTGGGCCAAAGCAGTTCCTGACGACTTTCATGCCCGCTTTTCCGCCCAGGCCCGTAGTTATCGATATTTGATTTGTAACACTCCCATTAGGCCAGCCGCCATGAGGCAGTATGTGTGCTGGAATTACCGGCCTCTGGATGTCGTAGCGATGCAGGAAGCGGCGAACCACCTTCTTGGTGAGCATGATTTTAGTTCATACAGAGCCGCCGGGTGTCAGGCAAAATCTGCGCATCGGCACCTGCGCTCGCTCACCGTGCGGCGCTTTGGGAATATGGTGGTGGTGGATGTGTGTGCCAATGCGTTTCTTCAACATATGGTGCGAAATATCGTCGGCGTACTGATGAAAATTGGCGCTGGCGAACGAGCGCCGACCTGGGCCAAGGAAGTTCTGGAGTTTCGTGATCGAACCAAAGGCGGTGTCAC
>DFBZ01000057.1:743-1122 GCA_002366835.1 Gammaproteobacteria bacterium UBA3067 | reverse complement strand
AGATACAAGGCAAAATTAAGCGAAAAGGCGGAGTTTACACGTGTAAATGAGCACTTTGAGTGAGATTTTAACGCTGTAGATGGTCAAGTCAGTAGGGTTTCAAGAACCTGCTAGGGGCGTTTTCCTGATCAGGGTTGCCTTGATGGAAAGGTGGTTTATAAAGTCTCTGGCCCGCTACCAAAACGCTTTGCAGTTCTGTTATAGTTGGCCTCCCATTCGGGAGTCACGCTCTGCCAGTTACTTATCGAGCGATTCTTTTTTCAATCTAGATTAATGCTACAGGTTCGAAATTGCTGTCACGCACCCGCGTAAAAATTTGTGGTATAACCCGGCCAGAGGACGCCTTGGCGGCGGTTAATGCTGGGGCCGATGCGATTGG
>DFBZ01000057.1:0-676 GCA_002366835.1 Gammaproteobacteria bacterium UBA3067 | reverse complement strand
TTGTTTGTTGATCCGCAGAAAACACTGGTCTCAAGTGTCCTTGAGAATGTGCGCATTGATTTATTGCAATTTCACGGGCATGAATCACGAGAAACATGTGAGTGTTTTTCAAGGCCCTACATCAAAGCCTTTCGCGTGAAACCTGAAGAAGACCTTGAGGCGGCATTTGCCAATTATCCAACGGCCACAGGCTTTCTGCTAGACACATACCGCCCTGGTGTTCCTGGCGGCACCGGGCAGGTATTTGACTGGGCCTTATTTCCCAAGCAGAGCGATAAACCACTTATATTGGCAGGGGGGCTTGTGCCGGAAAATATCGCCTCTGCCATAGAAAATACCCACCCTTTTGCGGTCGACGTGAGTGGGGGGGTGGAAGCTGCAAAACGAATCAAAAGCCCCGAACTGATTAATCAATTTATTGCTGGAGTAAACCGTGTCGATACGGAAAGATGAGTTTCAAACTGTCCCTGATGAGAAAGGCCATTTTGGCCCCTATGGCGGCAGGTTTGTATCAGAAACCCTTATGAGTGCGCTGGATGAGCTGTCCGCTTTATATGGCAAGCTCAGCCAGGATGCGGATTTTATAAAAGAGTTTGACTACGACTTGGCCCACTATGTCGGTCGCCCATCACCTCTCTATTTTGCAGAGCATCTTTCCCAGCATGTCGGCGGCGCA
>DFBZ01000154.1:5345-5809 GCA_002366835.1 Gammaproteobacteria bacterium UBA3067 | reverse complement strand
CACGATCTGCATATGTATCGAAGAGTCAAAGTGCTTTTTGAGGTAAGTCGCCAGAGCTCAGGCTGCAGAGAAATGGCTAAAAAGTCACGTTCAGAAGGCTTTGAAGTGAGCCGTTATCAGGCCATGAAAATCATGGCAAGATTAAAGCTACAAGCCAAGCAGCGTGTGGCTTACAAGGTGACAACAAAACGTAAGCACAGCGACGCGGTAGCGGCGAATTTATTGAACCAAAATTTTAATCCTATGGGGCAAGATCAAATTTGGGCGGGTGATATCACCTATTTAAAAACAGCAGAGGGCTGGGTGTACCTGGCAATTGTGATGGACCTTTACTCACGCCGCATCATTGGTTGGGCGACGGATAAACACATGACAACCGACTTAATCAGTCGGGCTATGGTCATGGCATACAATCTTCGACAGCCATTCAAAGGCTTGGTCTTTCACAGCGACAGAGGCTCACA
>DFBZ01000154.1:0-5273 GCA_002366835.1 Gammaproteobacteria bacterium UBA3067 | reverse complement strand
GAGCGCTTCTTCGGAAGTTTAAAGTACGACTGGATATTCAAGGTGCACCAGCCAACCCGAGAACATATGACGAATGATGTAAGCGCTTATATTAAGTATTACAATTTCGACCGGCTTCATTCATCGAACAACGATATGTCACCGGTTAATTATGAAAATTTAGCAAATTAATGTGTCCGGTTTTATTGACCAGAACACTTCATTAATCTTGAGTGGATTTTTTAGAACGCGGGCGCTAAACAACTTGATTAAAATTGAAATGTGAGCTGTAGAAGTTTAGATCTAATCTGTCACGCGGAGCAAAATCTATTACAGTTTTTTCAAGTTCTAATAATTTACTTTAAGTTGTAATTAGATATCTTGAGATAAATTTATTCCGAGTTAACATTGCTCCTATTATGTTGTTTACATCTACTATTGACCAAAAGAAGACAGTGCCGCAAATTGAAAACTACCCCACCCACCGACTAGATTCCCCACCATTCTCTAACGCCTAATTCCTCGCTATGCGCTGCAACAAAACAAGGGATCAATAGTGGCGTAGTCTGCCATTTCAAGCCATCTGTTGAACACTTCGTATAATCTGCCCGTCACTACAAATACCTCTTCGGGAAATTGATGGCTTTTTTACACCAGCGAAACTGGACCTACTCGCTGAAGTAGCCAGGAAGGCCATGACCTGAGAGCAGCGCGAAGAAATAGGCGGCTAAATTAAGGCTAGTTTACGGCTCATTATTCTGTTGATTTGCGGCTAGTTATCGGCTAGTTTACGGCTATGAACTGGACACCTGAATACACTATTAGCGATAAGCTTCTCTCGACGATCCGTGAAATAGGAGAATCGTTGGGTGAGCTTAAATCATTTCATCTAAGCAACCAGGATTTGGCGAAACTGGAGATTGAGGCAAGGGAGTTGTCATCCTATGCTTCTACCAGTATTGAAGGTAACCCATTACCGCTGACCGATGTAAAACGCCTGTTGAAGACCCAAAAAGAGAGCGTACGCGATACTGAGAGGGAGGTGCTTAATTACAATAAAGCACTGCAATCGCTATATGCCAATGTGCGCTCTGGTAAATTCAAGCTGGATATAAAGACGCTGGAGAAAATTCAGGGACAGGTCGTTTCTGGTTTGATGGACAACCCTGCACATTGCGGTGCTTTGCGGGAAGCGCCGGTCATCATTCGCAATCCTCTAAAAATTGACGAGATTGTCTTTATTCCGCCTGATATAAAAGATGTTAGAAAGCTAACCGGAGATTTACTCAAATTTATTGAAGGGAATATCGGCAAGATAGACCCCATTATTTTGGCTGGTATTTTCCACCGCCAATGCGTGATTATCCATCCGTTCATTGATGGCAATGGAAGAACGACCCGATTGCTAACAACAGCCATTTTAGGGAAAGCCAGACTGGATTTATTCGAAATATTCAGTTTTGAGAATTACTACAACCGCAATATTACGCGCTACTTTAAAGCCGTTGGCCTTGAGGGTGATTATTACGATTTGAAGGATGATATCGACTTCACTGCATGGTTGGAGTATTTCGCGGATGGCATACTTGATGAGCTTCGTCGTGTGCGTAAAACATTGCCAGAACAATCGGCAGAAAAACCACGTCTAGAGCCGCACCATCGCCAAATACTGGATTATATTAAAGAGCACGGCAGTATTACACAACGCGAATACGGGGTGATATCGTCACGCAGCCTCGCCTCAAGAAAGCTGGATTTTGATAAGCTACTTAAGCTAGGCCTCATAAAGATGGAAGGCACTGGGCGTGGTACTTACTATGTGCTGGCTTCTTAAATAAACGTCCGGTAATGGCCGAAAGCAGACAATGCCTCAAGTCGAAACCACCCTATCCATCGAATAGATTCCCATCGTTCTCTAGAACCTAATTCCTCGCTATGCGCTGCAACAAAACACGGGATCAATAGTGGCGTAGTCTCTCATTTCAAGCCATCTGTCGAACACTTCGTATAGTCCGCCCGCCCCAGCAAGCACTCTCTTAGGGATATTGATGGCTTTTTACACCAACGAAACTGGAGTCTGCACCGGGCCGGTATCATCAGTGGTTTCAGCCGGCATCAAAGGGGTCAGAGCAGTTGAAAATTCTCGGTGAGTCGTGTTAAAACCGCCCAGTTCTGCCTGCGCGATAAATGCGACAACAGCATTCAAACCTTCTACCAGTTGAAGAATAAGCTAGGATATTTTGAGGGCATAACTGATATTCGAGATAAAAAACTGCCGGTCACGCTGAATATCGATGGGCTGCCGGTGCAGGTTTTGTCAGAGGGCGGTATCGTCTATTCATTGGCACACCCTCTGTAAAATACAAATTAGATATGGGGAGTTTTGAGAATCCATTTCTGCACCTCACAAACTGTGCTTTAAGCTCTTACCGGGCATCTAGCTCTATCCATATCGCTTGGGTGAGCTTGAAAAGGACTTTACTTTAGCCAAATACAGCAGCCAGTCGTTTAGTAAGTTCATTTAAACCTTTACCTTTATTGCTTATTTTCCAAGCAAGAAAATTATCGTATTTGGCGCTCTCGTACAACTCCAGTGGTATAAGTTTGCCACTGTCCAGGTATTTTTGAATGCGCTGTCGTGGCAGGTGACCTATACCAATCCCTGCCAGTATGGCTTCTACTTTTTGATCGATATTTTGCACATAAAACATTTTTCCATCGCTGCTTAGGCCCTCGCTGCGCGCAATCTCAACGATCGAGGTGTCGTGTGTAATGACACGCCGGGCTTTAGGCAAAGCTGCTTCGAAAGTTTCGGGGTGAGTCAGCAAGTTAGCCAATAGATGATGAGGCGCAATCACCGGCACCAGATCGGGTCGTGTCAGCGGTATAGAACGATAACCCTTTTGCGCAGGAACCGGGCCAGGCGAGCCAACAATGAGGTCAACACGGCCTTCCTCTAGTGCTTCCCATCCACCATTGAGTACAGATTCACAAATATCAATTTCGACCGTGGGGTGTTCGTTTAGAAATTCGTGCAGCACGGCAAAGAAGGCGGAGTACGATTGATGTGACTCAATTGCAATGCTGATGCGAGGTTCCCAGCCTGTGGCAACTTCTTTTGCCTTGTTTCCCAAAAGTGTTGTGAGTTGAAGTATTTCTCTACCTCCATTCAACATTAATCGTCCCGCTGGTGTTAATACTGAGCGACGCCCTTGGCGCCGAAATATTGCAATATCCAACTGCTCCTCAAGCTTTTGCACTGAGTAGGAAACAGCGGAGGTCGCTTTGTTCAGTTCTTCTGCAGCTTTTGCGAAGCTTCCGCGTCGGTCAATTGCATCCAGCGTTTCTAGAATCTCTATACTGATGGGGTTTTTGCCCATTATATCCTCCCAATATTAGTTCTAATATTTAGAACATTCTAAACAAAAAAGACCCCTTTTTGAAATTATCACAGTCATTACAATGGGTTCAACACTTAAATAATCCTAATGTTGGAGCAACAAAATGAAATCACTTATCAGTAAGATCACCACAAGCGCCACTGGCTTAGATACCCTGCCTCTTCGAGTGGGTGCGGGCATAATCTTCTCAGCACATGGGGCGCAAAAATTATTCGGCTGGTATGGCGGGTATGGCCTTAAAGGTACGGCAGGTTGGATGTCATCGATCGGCTTAGAACCAGGGATGTTAATGGCCTCGATGGCTGGAGGCGCGGAATTCTTCGGTGGGCTGTTACTGGTTGCTGGTTTGCTGGTACGCCCAGCAGCACTCATGTTAGCAATCACCATGGTTGTGGCAATTGTCATGGTTCATCTGCAAAACGGTCTATTTATGACTAACAACGGTTATGAGTTTGGCCTCGCTTTGCTCGTAATTAGCCTTGGCTTAATCTTTAGAGGCGCGGGTAGCCTGAGTTTTGATCGCCTGCTGGAAGCCCGCTTAAGGGATTAAATAATAGCCGTAAAGATTAGGAAGATTGTTGTAAAGATATAAGGGCATTGCGTATTAATAAGCGTGCCCACCAGAGTAGTTCAACTCTTTTGGAGAAGTGTCATGGGATTATTACAGAAGGGAAAATGGGTGGATCAGTGGTACGACACCGATAATAGCGTGGGAGAATTTGTTCGTCAGGATAGTCGCTTTAGAAATTGCTTGACCCCAAATGGAGAAGCCAGACCGAATGGTGAGCCCGGCTTTAAAGCAGAGAAGGGGCGTTATCACTTGTATGTGTCGCATGCATGTCCATGGGCACACCGTACATTGATTTTTCGTGAGCTAAAGCAGTTGCATGACTATATTGATGTCACAGTGGTGGAGCCGATTATGCTGGAACATGGTTGGGAGATGAATGATCCACTCTACAATTTCGATTTTCTTTACCAGTTATATTTAAAAGCCGATGTGAGTTATGAAGGCCGGGTCACAGTACCGGTTTTGTGGGATAAAAAAACAGAGACCATTGTGAGTAATGAATCGTCGGAGATTATTCGCATGTTTAATACGGCGTTTAATTCTTTAACCGGCAATGCGACAGACTATTATCCTGAGGTCTTACATCAGAGAATTCACGACTTAAATGATCGTATTTATGACACCATTAACAACGGTGTTTATCAAGCAGGTTTTGCAAGCACACAGCAAGCTTATGAAGTGGCGTTTCATCGTTTGTTCGATTCACTGGATTGGGTAGAGGGCTTATTAACACAGCAACGCTATCTTGCTGGCGATCAGTTGACGGAAGCCGATTGGCGTTTATTTACCACCTTAATTCGTTTTGATGCCGTGTACTTTGGCCATTTTAAAACGAATCGCCAATTGCTGGCTGATTTTCCGAATATGAGTGCTTATGTGCGCGAGCTATATCAAGTGCCTGGTGTCGCTGAAACCGTCCACTTTGAGCATATTAAAACGCATTACTATGCCAGTCATCGGATGATCAACCCCACTGGGGTGGTTCCCGTGGGGCCAGCCCAGGATTTTACCGTCCCCCATGGCCGGAATGGGCTTGCAGTGATGTAAGGGCGCTGCGCCACAATAGTAAACTGGAGAAAACCCATGCGGGAATTAGAGCAAGTCATAACTGCCCAAGCAGTTCAAGATGGTGATGGGGTTAAAATTCATCGCTTGGCGGGTCGACATCTACACGAGGCACCCAACAGGTGAAAGCTCTATTTTCAAAATAACTTACTATAGGAGAGTAAACTTTCAGTTTGGGCCGGCCAACTGCGGTTTCTAGGATTATATTGGTGGCTTTCCTGAACATCCTCATCGTGGTTTTGAAACCATCACTTACA
>DFBZ01000147.1:81175-102398 GCA_002366835.1 Gammaproteobacteria bacterium UBA3067 | reverse complement strand
AGTGAATATTAGCAGGCTATTCTGAGCTTTTTTTGTGAAATTAGCGGGCCCAATAAACGTGCTATCGAGTGAGGAGGTGGACTCACCCAACAGGTGAAAGCTCGATTTTCAAAATAACTTACTATAGAAGTGTAAACTTTCAGTTTGGGCCGGCCAACTGCGGTTTCTAGGATTATATTGGTGGTTTTCCTGAACATCCTCATCGTGGTTTTGAAACCATCACTTACATGAAAGCTGGGCGTATGCGCCATCGCGACCACATGGGTAATGAAGGGGTGATTGGTGCCGGTGATGTGCAGTGGATGACAGCCGGTGCCGGTGTGCTTCATTCCGAAATGCCTGATCAAGAGCAAGGTTTATTGCATGGCTTTCAAATCTGGTTGAATTTGCCGGCGGCTGAAAAAATGCGACCGGCGGCTTATCAGGAATTTGCTAGCGGCGATATAGAAGAGCTGTTGCTGTCTGAGGGCGGAAAGGTTCGCATCATCGCGGGTCATGTAATAATCAATCAACAATTACTGCAAGGTCCGATATCCGAATCTTCGACACAGCCTGTTTTTTTGAATTTGGAATTGTCCACTAACGAATCCGTTGAGTTGTCTTTTAATGCAGAATATCCTCGCTGGTGTATGTCTATAAAGGTACAACGAATTTAATAGCAACGCGCCAACTAGGGGTCTACGGTAAAGGCAAGCACTTACAGCTTAAGGCTGGTCCCTCGGGGGCGGAGTTATGAATACTCAGTGGGCGGCCTATTAATGAGCTACTGGTGCAGTACGGCCCATTTGTGATGAATACAAGAAAGGAAATTGAGTGTGCATTAAAAGACTTTCAGAGTCGGCGGTTTTTAGAAGGATTAAGGTCTAATAGGGCAGGGGGGTAGAAGGCTAGCCCCATCAAAAAATTATGTGTAGATAAAAAAATGTCTTTGAATCTATGTTTACCCACCTCCCAAATTTAATTTCCCCAATATTAACGAAACGACCAAATTACATACTTAATCTTAAGTAGAGATCTTTTCATTTTATATAGATAAGCTACGCATCTCCTAAAAGATGAATGCTTTCATCCGCAAACCCAGCACCCGCCTCAGCATAGAAATTAAACACCTCGTCGACACCGGCAGCGAGTAATTTTTTCCTTTCGTCCTCATGCCGGGCAATACCTGCTGTTTTGCCATTAAAGCCGACATACTGAAGCTGCTTTTGGGCTTCTTGTATGTCTAGATAATTCGGCATAGCAAACATGATTAATTGGATACCATCAAAGGTAATATTCGACCAGAAGTCAGGGTCTTCCGCATCGCCATAGATAACGTTTCTCCCAGAATCACGGCTAGAAACAGCACGCTTTCGATCCATGTCGATGCCGCATACAGTCTTTGCCATGTCTTTCTCTAGGGTGTCATATGCGCCGGTGCCAACACGACCCATACCTACCACTAGAATGGCGACATCCCCGGGTTGATCGAACCTATCTTCAGGTAAGCGTTCAGGCTTCTCGAAACGCTTAATATGCGAAACCCAGCGGGCATATAACCTGTGTGAGACTGCGTTAATAGCACTTGAAAAAACAAAAGATAGAGAAACGCCCAGTGCCATAATAACTAACCATTCTTTAGTTAATAGCCCTTGGCTAACGCTGATCGAACACACAATTAAACCAAACTCGCTGTAGTTGCCAAGGCTTAGTGCGGTTAAAAATGAGGTGCGAGCACGCAGCTTCAACCGTGTAAGCCAGAAGAAGAATAGGGCGGCCTTAACAGGAAGGGCAATTGCCATAATTAGCGCAACGCCGAGCATGTCGATTGTTGGCAGTGCGGTAAATCCAATGGAAAGGAAAAAGCCGATCAAAAATATATCTTTAAAACTGAGTAATGATTTAGCAAGTTCTGCAGACTTGGAATGATTGCTTAATAATACCGCAACAACCAATGCGCCTAGATGTGCCTTTAGACCGACTAGCTCGAATAACTCACCACCGGTAAACGCCAGGAATATCCCTGCCAAAGGCAACAGTTCACCATGGCCACAAAGCCCGAGTAAATGATGAAGCGCGGGCCTGATTAACGGTAAAGCCAGCAAACTCAGCGCCCACCAAGAGGGCGACATATCGGAGGCAAGGGTAACAAATATAACTGCAGCGATGTCTTGAATAACTAATATGCCAATGGCGACCTGTCCATGACGAGAGCGCATCTCACCATTTTCTTCGAGGACTTTCACCGCGATAACCGTACTGCTAAAGCTGACAGCGAAACCAATCAGTGCCGCACCATATAAATCCAGACCGACAAAATGGATCAGCCCCAAAGTCGCAAGAGCAATACAATTTACCATGGTAAGTAGAATAATTATGCTCATATGGCCTGCAGCACCGGCCCAAATTTCTGTTTTAAACAAACTGGCAACGTTCAACTTTAAGCCAATGGTGAACAATAGCAAAATGACGCCAAGATCACCCAGAGTTTGAAGTGAGGCATCGGGCTCAACACCTAGCGCATGTAGTCCGAAGCCCGCAGCGAGATAGCCGACGAGGGGAGGAAGGCCTATTTGCTTAACAAGAAAACCGCAAACAAATGCGATGAATATCCAAAGGTAGTCCATGACTTAATAATTCAATACGTTGATCATTGGTATTCTTCCTATACAGTTGTAAGTATCAATATAGCGTAAAACGTCATTTTCGTAATCGTGCATGACTAACAGAGCCATAGTATGCCGCAATTGATGTAGTATCCGCTCGTTTGAATTTGACTATTTTGCGTAAAATTGGAAAAGCGATTAACAGGCTGTTGAAATTCGCTGTATTGAGTCAGATATAAGGCAAAATCAAGCGAAAAAGCGGACGACCGCATGGATGGGGGAGGTACGGTTCCATGGACGGAACCGGTAGAGCCGAGTCGGGAACAGAGGCCGAGAGCGACGCAGGATGCTAAAGCCGAGTTTGCACGTGTAAATGAGCAGAGCCTGCCCCGTGAAACGCTTTGGGTAATTTGAGTGCGATTTTACCGAAAGTAGGCGCCTTAAGCGACGGAGTAGATGGTCAAGTCAGTAGAATTTCAACAGCCTGTTAAAGGCAACACCAAGCCCATAACAAATACAATGAGGGTCTGCGGTAGCAGTGTGATGAAGGACTGCTTGGCGAGTTCAATAAGCGGTCAAGAAAAATACTTGGTTACGACTCCAGCCAAATTAATGGCCGAACACATGGCTCTCTTGAGAGCCTAGATGGTTATGCACTTTGGGTTTCCGTGCGGTGCTTCCTTGCTCTCGAATAAAAATTCTAATTTTTAGAGATGCCCTAGAGTTACCCGCTTTGATGCCTATTTATTTCTTCTGTTAGAAAGCATCATTATCACGAGCATTTTGTCTTTTCTCTTCATCGGACATGGCTTTTACCTCATAGGCAAAACAAATTAATTCCGCAATGGTGCGATAAAGAATCTCGGGAATTTCATCGCCGAGTTCCAGGGTGGCTAGCAAGGCCACTAACTCAGGGTTTTCATAAATGGGCACCTCATGCTCTATGGCTAATGCAATAATCTGGCGGGCAATGTCCTCGCTGCCTGTGGCAGTTATTTTGGGGGCGCTATCGCCATCGTAATAAAGGGCAACGGCTAATTCATCATTGTTCATATTTATGTATTGATATCGATGAGTTGAGAGTGAATGCGAGTTTTTTGTTGCGGCGGCAGACCTTTACGGCAATCCAGCTTTTCTACATTGAGGCCGAGGGCCTCAAGGCGGGTTTGTAGGCTCGACAGTTGTGGGCTGACGCTTTGGTAGGTGCTACCTTTTTCTACCCATATAGTGGAGCTGGCACTTTCTCCAATCAGGGTAAGCTCTACTTGTAGCTTGCCAAGCTTGTCCAGGTCGAAGCTTAAATTTACAAACCAGCGCTTTTCTTTTTTATTGTCATTCTCCGCATTTTTCTCATCTTCTTCTTTAATAAGGATGCTGACCGTTTCCACTTGGCTGCCGGTATTGACGGGGATTTCAAATAACCACTGCTGTGCTGTAGCGGTCTCCGCCGAGGGGCTGGCTGGCTGGTTGAGGCTGGAAATTTGGTTAAGTTGGATTTTGGCCAGCGCGCTATTTGTTTGCCGAATTAAGGCTTCGATCACTTTTTCCGTGCTGTCTTTTGCGGGAATATTCTCCTGCCGGCTTCCTTTCGCTATGGCTTGGTTTGAGTTAATAATTGGAATGGCGCTTTGGAAATAAGGTGTATTACGCAATGCTGGCGGTAATTTTTCGGCTTGGCCGCTTTGTTTTGCACCTAGGGGAAGTGGAGGGTTGAACACTTTCGCCGGGTTTTTTGTCGCGTTCTGAAGTGTGGTGCTTTTAGAGCTGGTGTTGTCACCGGCGTTGGCTGAGGTTTTTGTTTCCCCTTTTATTTGCCCTGCCGTATTTAATTCAGTTTTTGTTGTGAAGGTCTGTTTGCTGGCGGAAACATTTTTATCTGAGCTTGCTGTATTCTCAGATTTCCCCAGCGCTTGACTTGATTTTGCCAAGTCCTGCTTTAGTTGGGTAAGTTGCCGTTCAAAATCCTTTAATTGGCTTTTCAGGTCTTGCTGAATGTGATTGACATCAGGCTTGCTAGTTGAAGCTATATGCTGGGCGTGTGGTTTTTGTTTCGCAGCGATTTGTTTAAACTGGTTTTCATGGAAAATCCCCGACTGTTTTAGGCTTTGCTGCATCTGTTGAGGGTTTTGCAAAGCTTGTGTTCGTGGTGAGTGGTTTAAAAGTCGCGTGACGGCTTTCTCAAGTTGCTGCTGGATGCTGGCTTCTTGTTTATTTGCAGGGTTTTGTAATGTTAGAGGCTGCTGGGATAGCAGCGTAAAAAGCTGATTCAGGTTTTCCTGTTTTGGGGTCAGTAGTTTCAGTGCATCATTAATCAGGTTGTTTTTATCGATGCTTATTGCACGAATGGCCAAGCCTCTCGCTGGGTTGATTTCCAATTCTACTTGTTGGCCTTTGAGTAACGGGATAGGGCTGTTTGCGGTGAACGCTTTGTTCCCGACTTTCAGAAGTACCTGGTAATGGCGCGTTTGGGCGGCGCTGTGGGCTTGTTCCGCTTTGGCTATTGGCTGGCTGTTTGCCTGTACGGTGGCAGTAACGGTTTTTTGACCGTGTGGCGCGATCTGGCGCACAAGCTGGTCGAGTTGTAGGCGCCGTGTTGATTGGGCGGCGCTTTGGCTTGTTGTGGTGTTGGCCTGCCTGGTATTGCTGTTGACGTTTATGCTGGGTGGATCAATTTTCACTTTAATCTCAGCCTATTCCATCCCTTGCTTCTCTTCATTCAAGGATAGTTCATGCCTTGAGAATGGTATAACGCAAGGCTCGTATCGAAAACGCCCCTGCATAAAGGCGTTAACAGTAAATTCATAGTGCTTCATCCTTTTATGCATGTAAATATTTTCTAGGGGTTCGAGTAAAAGGTGTCTTATACTTGCCATTTTTTTAACAAAAGAGTATCTCTAAAAATTATAGTTTTTATTCGAGAGCAATAAAGCACCGCACGGAAGTCCGCACGACTCCATGGACGGAACCGGTAGAGCTGAGTCGGGAACAGAGGCCGAGAGCGATGCAGGAAGCTAAAGCCGATTGTACAAGGGCTGCATAAGGCGTTGAGTGCGGAGCTGACGCCGCTATCGGGTAAAAACGCAATTTTCAGAGCTGCCCTAAAGACTCAGGGAGTGTGCGAAATGGCCTTCACTAAGGTTTTCTCATATTTTTTTATAAAATTTAATTTGTTTATTTTTCTGTTTTTCTCTCAGGTGACTACAGCATCAGCTAATGCGGCACATGAACCCTTTATGTGGGGTTTAGTGGGTTACCACATCCCCTTTGATACTTATAAACTTACTGAGGACGATATTAAGACGATTGCAGATAACGGTGTTGAGTGGATCAGTATTAATTTTGCGTGGCGAGATATAGAGCCAGTAAGGAATGCTGAGTTTAAGTTTGACTACTTCGACATGGTTATGAGCGCAGCAAAAGCGAACGGCCTGAAGGTATTTGCTCAAGTGGGCAATGGCTATAACAGTCCTCTTGTGCGCTCATCTGTACCAAATTGGACTATAGAGCTAAATACTTTGGCCTATGTAAGGGAGCTCGAAGATTACGCCACAGCAGTGGTGCAGCGCTACGGTGCGGATATAGACTACTGGGCACTAGAAAATGAGATAAATTTTGCTAGGGTACACATCGTGGCAATGTGGAGAGTAGGGCGTTGGCCAGATTATAAAAATGATGAGATCATGCGTACACTTAGTCGTGTAGTAAGGGTGCATGATCCCGACAGCAGAATTGTTTTGAGCGCAACGCCAATGTTTCCCGGTACTTTTGGCCGCTGGCTTGAGAGAGTGGCTGATATAATTGATTATGACATCGTTGGCCTACATTTATACCCAAGCTTTAATCCTACTAAAGAAGGCTACATAAAAAAGTTTTATGAGTTTTCTAATGAGGCAATCAGAGTTGCTTCTCGAAGTAGTGGTGGGAAGCCGATATTGATTATGGAGACAGGCTTTCATGCGAGTAGTGATCTAGTAGGAGATTATAAAAATACGGAAGAAAACCAGTCCAAGTATATTGAAATGATGAGTAAGTTTGCGCTTGATAATAACCTGATGGGGGTTTTCATCTATGAGTATCTAGATGGACCGGAAGAACGTCTCTCACGAGAGCAGAATTTCGGTGTGATGCGCCAAGATCGAACGCCTAAGCCGGCGTGGGGCGTTTACGGTGATATCATTAAGGCAAATACTTTTGACTATTAGTCCTCAGTAAAAACTAGTCAGCTCCGTGAATGCTTTGGGTGCTTTTGCCATAATAGTACCCAAAGCGTTTCACGGGGCAGGCTCTGTCCATTTAAGTGTATAAGCTACTACATAATATAAGCTTAGTTTTGGCACTTAGCATTGTTTTACGCTTCTTCCCGTTTCCCTTCTGTAGCCTCGTCCGCTCCTTCTCGCCGAATTTCGACAACACTGCCAGCGCTATGGAGCTTATAGGTGTTGCCAATAGCCCCCAGCCTCGCCAACCTGGGCTGCCGAGGGGTGATTGCTCCAAACTTGTCTCCGTTTGTGCAAATGTAGTCGATGTTGCTTATTCCCCGCTCTTGGTTGCTATCCTTTAAGCAAGACCGGCATAATTGCCAGCTGGTTTTATTTTGTTGTTATATACGGGCCTAAGTGTGGATCATCCCCTTATTGAAATTCAAGAACTTGAATGTGTGCGTGATCACACGCCGCTCTTCTCCAAGCTGAGTTTTAAGGCCGAAGCGGGCACGATCATCCAAATTGGCGGCGAAAACGGCTCGGGTAAAACTTCTTTACTGCGTATTCTCACGGGGCTAGCCCCTGCTGAGTCGGGGCAGGTGCTCTGGCGCGGCGAGTCGATTCACAAAAAGCGGGCTGGGTACGCCGAGGCTTTGACGTTTATTGGTCATTTGCCCGGTATAAAAGCCCAGCTTAGTCCTTTGGAAAATTTACGCTGGTTGGCTCCGTCTGCAGATAAGACCGACTACTTTTATGCTCTGGCGGAAGTTGGGCTGCGCGGTTATGAGGATAGCCCTTGCTATACGCTGTCGGCGGGCCAAAAGCGCCGTGTGGCTTTAGCGCGTTTGTATCTGGAGCAGCGTCAGGTTTGGATTCTTGATGAGCCTTTCACGGCCATTGATAAAAAGGGCGTTGAAAAGCTGGAGGCCTTGCTGGTATCGCATGCAGAAAAGGGCGGGGTCGTCATTTTAACGACACATCACGAATTAAAGTTGGGTGCGGCAAAGTTTCAGCAGGTGTTGCTGGGACGACCAAAATCCCCTTCTGCTGATTATGAGCACTAAGAGTTTGGAACAATCCAACAGTAAAGAGGTCTTAGTGCCAGATATTGAGTTTGTGGCGCGGGCGCCGATTAGCGAAGGCAGGGCTTTTATGCGCCTTTTGCGCCGCGACCTCTTGGCTTCACTGCGTTATCGTAATGACTGGGTGAACCCCTTGTTCTTCTTGCTTATGGTAGTGACGCTTTTCCCCTTGGGAATTAGCCCTGACCCTAAGACACTGACAATGATTGCCCCCGGCGTATTGTGGATAGCGGCACTGTTGTCCACGTTGTTGGCGGTGGACTCTTTATTTCTGCAAGATTTTGAAGACGGTACTTTGGAGCAGTTACTGCTTTCGCCCTCGTCTTTGTATTTGATGGTGGTGGCGAAAGTATTTTCCCACTGGCTGGTTACGGGCTTGCCCGTGGCCCTGCTAGCGCCGATATTGAGTATAATGCTCAACCTTTCGGGCGAAGGTTTGTGGGTATTGATGCTGACGCTTCTTTTGGGTACGCCCACATTGGCGTTGATCAGCGCGATTGGTGCTGCATTAACCGTGGGGATTCGTCGAGGCGGTATGCTGGTTTCTCTTATTGCCTTGCCGCTGCACGTGCCGGTACTTATTTTAGGTACGGGGGCAGTGCAGGCAGTGAGTGAAGGGTTTGCTTACAGTGCTCACTTGAGCCTGATGATGGCTATGTTGGCCTTGGCGGTGGTATTGGCTCCTTTTGCCATTGCCGCTTCTTTGCGTATAAGTTTAGGTGATTAAAAATTGATCGATAGAATTTGGACAACAATTAAGCTTTATTACCACCGGTTGGGGTCGCCCCGTTATTTTTACGACATCAGCAATCGTTTCTTTCCCTGGTTTGTGGCTGCAGCGGTTTTATTGCTCGGCTCAGGGTTGGTGATGGCTTTGTTTTTTGCGCCCGAGGATTACCAGCAAGGAAATAGTTTTCGCATCATTTATATCCATGTGCCCAGTGCAAGCTTGGCATTATCTACCTACATGATGATGGCCGTCGCGGGCGGTATTGGTTTGGTTTGGAAAATGAAAATGGCCGAAGTAGTGGCCAAGGTGTGCGCACCTATCGGTGCATCTTTCACTTTGATTGCACTGTTCACCGGTGCCATCTGGGGGAAGCCAACCTGGGGAACTTGGTGGATATGGGATGCTCGGCTCACCTCCATGCTAATCCTTTTATTTCTTTATTTGGGTGTGATGTCTCTGCATTCAGCGATGCAAAATAGGCAAACTGCCGCCAAAGCTACGGCTGTCTTGGCTTTAGTGGGGGTTGTAAACTTGCCCATCATTAAATATTCCGTTGATTGGTGGAACACCCTGCATCAGCCTGCCACGTTTACCCTCACTGAAAAACCTGCGATGCCAGCAGATATGTGGGTTCCTCTGCTGGTGATGATGCTCGGCTTTTATTTCTTGCTGGCTGTTCTAGTGATTATGCGCAGCCGTTGTGAAATCATCGATCGCGAGCGACGTAGCCGCTGGGTGCAAGACATCATTGCCGCAGAGAAGGGGGCTTAACGATGCAATTCTCCAGTCTTAATGAAGTCCTGCATATGGGCGGCCACGGTGTTTATGTGTGGGCCGCTTATGGTCTGACCTTGCTGGTGCTGGCTATCAATGTAATAGCCCCCGTTTTGAAGCGCAAAACCTTGGTCAAAGAATTAAAACGCAGTATTGCTAGAGAGGAAGTACGAAATGAATCCGGTTCGTAAACAACGATTGATTATTGTCATTATGATTGTGGTGGGTGTTTCCATCGCCGTGGGCTTCACCACTTATGCTTTGCGGCAAAACATTAATGCTTTTTATACGCCTTCGCAGATTTCTTCGGGCGAAGCACAACCTGGGCAAACCATTCGTGCCGGTGGTCTGGTGGTAGAGGGTAGCGTTAAACAGGCCGAAAAAGGTCTGCAGGTTTCTTTTGATATTTCTGATGGTGTTGCCGATGTAACGGTGCATTACGAGGGCATTTTGCCCGACTTGTTTCGGGAGGGGCAGGGCATATTGGTAAAAGGCCCGCTTCAAGCAGGGGCAGTGATCAAAGCAACAGAGGTGCTCGCCAAGCATGATGAAAACTACATGTCTCCAGAAGTGAAAGCCGCTCTGGAAGCCGCCGGGCATAAACCGGCAGAGCCCGCAGCGCTTTATTAATAGCCTTCTGTGGGGTACTAGGGCCTTCAGCGCAGAATAAAAGGCCCTTGGCGCAATACTAAAGCCTTCAGCTGAATATTGAAGCTATCCGTTGATAGGCTGGCTATTGTTTCGCCGGAAAATTTTGACTAACATCCCCTCCTTATATACCACATGGACTGGCTACTCCCTCGTCAATGGATTGGCAATCAGCGGCCATCATTCAGATAGCTGGCTATAGGACACAATGCGATTAAAAAGTATTAAATTAGCGGGGTTTAAGTCCTTCGTCGATCCGACGACGGTGAACCTTCCGCAAAACCTCACTGCGATTGTTGGCCCCAACGGCTGCGGCAAATCCAATGTGATTGATGCCGTGCGCTGGGTGATGGGTGAAAGCTCGGCTAAACATCTGCGTGGTGAGTCCATGACCGATGTTATTTTTAACGGCTCCTCCAGCCGTAAGCCGGTTGGCCAGGCTTTTATCGAACTGGTTTTTGATAATAGCGACGGCACCCTGCCTGGTGAATTTGGCAAGTTTTCTGAAATCTCTACCAAGCGAAGTGTTAACCGTGAAGGTCAGTCCCACTATTTTTTAAATGGTACACGCTGTCGCCGGAAAGACATCACAGATATTTTTCTCGGCACCGGCCTTGGCCCGCGTAGTTACGCCATTATTGAGCAGGGTACGATTTCCCGTTTAATTGAAGCAAGGCCGGAAGACCTGCGTGTTTTTATCGAAGAAGCGGCGGGTATTTCCAAATACAAAGAGCGCCGCCGGGAAACCGAAAACCGTATGCGTCGAACCCGCGACAACCTAGATCGACTTGACGATGTGCGGGAAGAGCTGGATCGACAGCTTCAGCATCTGCATCGACAATCTCAAACTGCCGAAAAATATAAGAATTTTAAGGAAGACGAGCGTTTACTTAAGGCGCAGTTGCAAGCCCTGCATTGGCGTAGCCTTGATGGAAAAATTCAGATCCACAATGCCACCATTCGCGACCTGGAATTAAAGCGTGAAGAGCGTGTTACCGCACAGGTAGGCGTAGAGAGTGCATTGGAAACACACCATGCCGAATGGACGCAGCTGAGCGACCAGTTTAACAACGTGCAGAGTGAGTTCTACACCCTGGGTGCCGAAGTGGCGCGGTTAGAGCAAAATATCCAGCATCAGAAGCAGCGCGAACAGGAAGTACAGCGTGATCTATCTGAAGTGAGCGAATCCCTTAGTCAAGCCGTCGAGGACATCGAAACTGACCAGCTCCAAGTTGAAGAGCTGAACGAACAAGTTCTATTGGCGGAGCCTGAGTGGGAATTACTACAGGCCAAGCAGGAAGAATCCAGTGAGCAGCTCCTTATTTCTGAAGAAGCCATGCAGTCCTGGCAGAGCGAGTGGGATCAATTTAATGCCCGCGCCTCAGAGTCCAGCCAGAAAGCACAGGTCGAGCAGTCCCGTATAGAACAACTAGAGCAAAGCACTCAGCGCGGCCTTGAGCGTATAAAGCGCCTTTCTGATGAGCGTGAAACCCTGCAAGACAGCGGCCTCAACGATGATGTGCAGCTACTGGACGAGCAGCTTTCTGAAGAGCAGTTGGTTCTCGAAAGCAAAGAAGATCGGCTGCAAAGTATTCGCGGTGAACTGGATCAACAGCGTCAAAATAATAACCAGCTGAGTAAAAACCTTGATCAACTGAGAAGCACACTACAAAGCAATAAAGGGCGCTTCGCCTCACTAGAGGCCCTGCAGCAGGCTGCCATGGGAGATTCCAGCGCGCAGGTCACTGAGTGGCTACAAGATCAGGCCCTTGATGTAGCCCCGCGTTTTGCCGATCAGCTCGATGTGCAGTCCGGTTGGGAAACAGCCGTAGAAACGGTTCTGGGTAAAAGTTTACAAGCAGTGTGTATCGACCAGGTCTCTGGCTTGGGTGATAATATTGAGACTTTAAGCGGTAGTCTTCATTTCGTAAGCAGCGAAACACCGGCTAACGCTTCACTAGGCATTAATCTCGACTCCCTCTACAGCAAGGCACCGAAGTTGCTGGATTACGTCAACAGCGACCACGCCGGCACGCAACTGCTTTCCGGCATTTACGCTGTTGACACTCTCGATGATGCTTTTGCCCTAAGAAGCCAGCTGAGCTCCCTCGAATCCATCGTAACGCGGGATGGCTTATGGATGGGCCCCAACTGGCTGCGCATTCAAAAAGAAGACAATAACGAAGCCGGTGTCTTGGCTCGAAAACAGCAAATTGAACAGCTCAGTGCTGAAATTGACGTGCTGGAAGAACAAGAAGCCGAAGTGCTTGAGCAGCTCGAAATCGGTCGAGAGCAGTTGCAGGAAATCGAACAGCAGCGGGAAAATATCAGCCAGGAAATTAATCAAGGCAATCGAAAAGTCTCAGATTTAAAGGCCCAACTATCTGCCAAGGAAGTGCGGCTGGAGCAATTCTCCATGCGTCGCCAGCGACTGGACGGTGATACGCGTGAAGCGCAAGAGCAAGTGCAGGCCGACCAAGAGGCACTTAAGGCATCTCGTCTTGTACTGCAGGATGCCTTGGATATCATGGCGGAAGATAACCAGCGCCGAGAAGAACTGCTGGAAATCAGAGATCAGCGCCGCACTGCTCTTGATGAAATACGCCAAACCGCACGCAGCCACAAAGATGATGCCCATCGTATAGCGCTGGAAACCCAAACGCTGAAGTCCCAGTTGGATTCCACCGTGATGGCCTTAGAGCGCTTAAAAGGGCAGCGGCAACAATTGGAGCAGCGTAAACAAAGCCTGCTTGAAGGCTTGGGTGAAGGTGAAAACCCCATCGAAGTTCTTCAGGAAACTCTCGAAGAGCTGCTGGAAAAGCGCCTGCGGGTTGAAGAAAATGTTTCCAAGGCGCGCAGCAAGCAGGAAAGTGCAGAACAAAACCGGCAAAATCTTGAAAAACAACGCAGCGAAGCCGAACAGCAAATTCAAGTCTATCGCAGCGAGCTTGAGAAACTTCGTATCGAAACGCAAGGGCTTGAAGTCAGACGCTCAACCGCACTTGAGCAACTAAAAGAGCAGCAGTATGACTTGCCAACCGTACTGGAAAACTTGCCACAAGAAGCGACAGAGCAGGCCTGGACAGAAGAGCTTGAAAAAATGGCCGCCAGAATCAGCCGCCTCGGTGCGATTAACCTGGCTGCCATTGATGAGTACCAGACCGAATCCGAGCGAAAGTCCTACCTTGATACCCAGCACGCAGATCTGATTGAAGCGCTGGAAACTCTGGAAGACGCCATCCGTAAAATTGACAAAGAAACGCGGACACGTTTTAAGGACACCTTTGAAAAGGTGAATAGTGGAATACAGGAGCTTTTTCCCAAAGTATTTGGGGGTGGTCATGCTTATCTGGAGCTTACCGGAGATGACTTATTGGATACCGGGGTGGCCATTATGGCCCGGCCGCCGGGTAAGCGTAACAGCACCATTCATCTTCTATCCGGGGGAGAAAAAGCATTGACAGCTATTGCGCTGGTGTTTTCTATTTTCCGCTTAAATCCAGCACCCTTTTGTATGCTGGACGAAGTGGATGCGCCATTGGATGATGCCAACGTTGCGCGATTTTGTCGCCTGGTAAAAGAGATGTCGAAAGATGTGCAGTTTATTTACATTAGTCATAATAAAGTGGCAATGGAAATGGCCCATGTACTAATGGGTGTAACCATGCAGGAGCCAGGTGTTTCTAGACTGGTATCTGTCGATGTCGATGAAGCCGCTGCCATGGCTGCAATGTAGTAAATAAAAGATCAAAAAGGATGCAGTTTTTGCCATTCACAAGCTACTATAATAGGTTAAAAGAACATGGAAAAAATTCCAAAAGCGCGTTTGTCAGAGAGAGAGAATAAATCATGGAATTAGGTGTTAGGGAAATCCTTATCGTCGTTGTTGGCCTTTTTATTTTCGGAGTCTTGTTAGATGGTTTGCGCCGTGCATTAGACTCACGTAAAAACTCTTTAAAGGTGGATATTAAAAAACCGCGCGAAGAGGAAATTGACGAGGATTTGTTCAGCGACTACAACCCCGAGCTTCCTGGGGGCAATGCGCGTATCGTCAGAGAATCACAGCTGCCCAACCAGCAAGCTCCGCTTTCAACGGAGCCTTTTACGGCCGATCGCCCAGCCCCTGAAAGCGCTACAGATCAAGACTTTTTTGACGAAGAGCCCCAGCCTGATCACTTTGACAATCTGTCAGCGGATGAACCCCTATTAAATAACAGTGCCTTCCTGCCCCAAGAAGATCTCCTCGCACAAGAAAAATCAAGCCACTCGGACTTCGATGAAGCGTTATCCTCCTCACGACCCGTTACGGAAAAGAAAAAAACCTCGGCAACTAAAGCGGTCAAAACAGCGGTCACAACAGATGTTATCGCCATTAACCTTTCTTCCAAACAGAACCTGATAAACGGTGAAGACCTGCTTAAGGTTGTATTGAATAATGGTCTGCGTTTTGGTGACATGGGCTTGTTTCATCGCCTTGATTCCCTCGCTGATGAAGAAGGCGGAAAACTTTTCAGTTTGGTCAATATGGTAAAACCAGGCAGCTTTGATGTGGATGCAATGGCGAAGCTGCAAACTCCCGGTGTTTGTTTGTTTATGACCTTGCCTGGCCCTCAGGCGCCGCGTGGTGCCTTTGAAACCATGCTGGAAACCGCGCAACGTATTGCCTCCGTCCTCGATTGTGACCTGCGTGATGAAAGCCAAAGCGCACTTACGCAACAAACCATTGCTCACTACCGCCAGCGTATTGATGACTTTTGCCGAAAACAAATGGCTCCAAGTCAAAAGTTTGAATTGGTCGATTAAACGCACTTTATGCAGGGCTAAATACCCTGCCTTCATTTCCCCGTAACACTGAACTGGCCTTTTTATGAGCGCTGAATTATCTGCAGCGGCTGAAGAAGCCGACTCCCTGCGCAAAACCCTCAATGATCACAGTTATCGCTATTATGTTTCGGATGCACCCAGCATTCCCGATAGCGAATATGACCGACTCTTCTGCCGCCTCCAAGAGATTGAAAAAAACTTCCCCAGCTTGCTGGTGCAAGAGTCTCCAACTCAGCGAGTGGGTGATATACCTCTGTCGCATTTTGAAGAGGTGAAGCATGAAGTGCCAATGCTATCTCTCGGCAATGCCTTTGATCTCGAAGAGTTGGGTGAATTTGAAAAAAGTATCCAGAAGCAGTTAGGGGATGAAAGCCCCGTTAGTTTTACCTGTGAACCGAAACTGGATGGCCTCGCCGTAAGCTTGCTCTATGAAAATGGCAAACTGGTTCGCGCCGCCACGCGAGGTGATGGCCATACTGGGGAAAATATTACCAGCAACGTGCGAACGATTTTCAGCGTTCCCCTACAGCTTATGGGTGACAATATTCCGCAGAAACTTGAAGTGCGTGGAGAGGTCATTCTGCCGCTGAAGGGTTTTGCTCAGTTGAATCAAAAACAGGAAGAAAAGGGTGTCAAAGTCTTTGCTAACCCTCGTAATGCCGCAGCAGGAAGCTTGCGCCAGCTCGATCCGCGCATCGCAGCAGAGCGGCCTTTGGATATATATTGTTACGCAATTGGTTGGATGGAGGGTGAGCCGCTGCCACTCACTCATGGTGAGGTGCTCGCTTACTTGAAATCTCTGGGTTTAAAGGTAAACCCAGAAGCAGCACAGGTGAAAGGCGCGGATGCCGTTGCGGAATATTGCCGAAATATGGCAGAAAAACGCGCCAAACTGGCCTATGAAATTGACGGTGTTGTGGTGAAAGTGGATTCCTTAGCCCTTCAGGAAGAGCTGGGTTTTGTAACCCGCGCGCCACGCTGGGCGATTGCGTATAAATTTCCAGCCGAAGAAGCGCTTACTCAATTACTGGGGGTGGATTTTCAAGTAGGGCGAACAGGTGCCATTACCCCGGTTGCGCGTTTAAAACCGGTTTCCGTGGGCGGCGTTACCGTGAGCAATGCCACCTTGCATAATCTGGATGAAATAAAACGTTTGGATGTGCGCATCAATGATTTCGTTGTGGTCTGCCGTGCGGGTGATGTGATCCCCAAAGTGCAGCGTGTGATGATGGAGCAACGGCCAGATAATGCAGAACAGATCCGCCATCCCGAACACTGTCCCGTGTGCAAATCAGAGTTGGAATATATTGAAGGCGAGGTGATTGTTCGCTGTGATGCAGGGCTAGCTTGTCAAGCACAGCTAAAAGAAGCCATCAAACACTTTGTTTCCCGTCGCGCTTTGGATATAGAAGGAATGGGCAGCAAGCTGGTAGATCAGCTAGTGGATGAAGGGCTGGTTACCAACGTGGCAGAGCTCTACCAGCTTCAAGTCGAACAGCTGGCCAAGCTGGAACGTATGGGGCCAAAATCAGCTCAGAACGTGAAAGATGCGCTAGATAAAAGCAAACAAAGCACCTTGCAGCGTTTTCTTTACGGACTGGGAATCAGAGAGGTAGGGGACGCCACGGCCCTATCGCTGGCCAGAAACTTTGCTTCACTGGAAAAAATCCAAGCTGCCGATGAAGAACAGTTGATGGCGGTCGAGGATATTGGCCCCATTGTCGCCCAGCATATCCACCACTTTTTCCAGCAAGAAGAAAACCTGAAAGTAATCCACGCCTTGTTGGATGCTGGGTTGCAATGGGAGGCTGTTGCCGTTGCAGAGCAGGCATCAGAAAGTCAGGTGGCGGGTAAAACCTTCGTTCTAACGGGGACACTCTCCCGCTTCACCCGTCAAGAAGCCAAAGCTAAATTGCAGGAGCAAGGCGCAAAGGTTTCTGGCTCGGTTTCCAAAAAAACCGATTACCTGGTGGCCGGTGAAGAAGCGGGTAGCAAACTAAGCAAAGCCCAGGCTTTGGGGGTTATTGTCATAGACGAGCAGCAATTGGAAGGTTTGCTGGCGTAGCGCGTCTTGTAAATCTTCTTGAGTTTCCAAATGGCCTGCATGGCAAGGCGCATAAATCACTTTTGAGATCGGCTTAGAAGAAAGCAAGATAGTGAATATTTACGTGTTCTTTATCGGCTTTATAATTATTATGTTCTTGGCTGCATTACTTCTGTTATGCGTGGCGTTAGATAGGGTGAGATGTGTATGGATATTCAAAGCGTGCGATTACTATTCAGGTCTTGCGGAGTAATCATGTTTTCGCTCCTATTTTCAAAAATGGCCTTTGCATTTTTAATCGAACACAATGGTTATATGTTGGATACCGATACCAACGTCGTAACTGGTGGAGATTTTGAGTGGTTGCGCTGGGATCAAACCTTGGGAAATTCATTTGATCAAGCGCTGCTGGATTACTCTGGCGGTAACTGGCGAATTGCCCATCCCACCGAGATGTCGGGTTTGGTTACTGCTTTTAACGGTCAAAGTGATAATGTCAAAGCTTTTGAGTTTGGCGAACTTTTTGGCTTTACCCAAGTGGACGATTTGGTCTATCAGGAGAATCGGGTTTCGAAGGCTTTTTACGAACACGAGTCCAGTATTTTTCATGCAAACTGGGCGAGTTTTACGACAATATTTGTTGAACAGAATATTGATAATCAGTTCTTTATGGATGATAGTGACCCCAGCCCTCAAAATTGGGATGTTGCACATAAGAATCCGAACTGGGGGGTGGCTTTGGTTCGGGGAGTTGAGTCGGTGCCAGAAACTGCATCAGGAGTACTAACAGGGGTTGCTCTATTGGGAATGCTGCTTTTCAGGCGCAAGTCAAAAGTTGGCCTTTATTCTCCCCAATCAGGCAGCTCCTTTAAATTGCCGTTTGCTCATACAAAGCCAAGCCGACTGAAATCCCCGCGCTTACCGTAATAAATACAACTTTTTGGGCTTTCTGAAAACGCCCACTGCGCATGCTCGCTTCAATGCCGGCAATGGGTGCTGCGCTAAGTGCTCCCATGAAGGCTTCGCTCACTCGCGCGACGTGATCTCCTGGCAATCTCAGGTGTTGTTCCAGTATATCGGGGAATTCAGGAGGATACTGGCTGCTTATAATCAGGTCGATATCATTGATATTCAGATGCTGCTTTTTCAGGAATCTGTTTAATGCCAGCTCTGCACATTCCACGCAGCGCGTGATATATCCCGGTTCTTCTTTGAGCTGTAATACGTTTTTTCCGCCCCATCCGAAAGGAAGAGGGATTTGGCTAGCTCGCCAGCTAACACGGGATTCCTGCATAGTTTCAAATTCAGGAAAGTTTTCGAAATGAAAGGCTCGAAACCCCTCGCCCTCTTTACCCTGTGAAAGCAGTACAGCGCCGCCCGCTGCTGGGTGGGGGAAATTTTGGGTTTTACCTGGGCCGGGGTCGGTGTCGCGGGCCACAATCATACCCAGTTCCAATATGCCGGATCGAGTGAAACGATCCAGTAAATGGAAGGCATTGATCACTCCACAAGCTCCGTTGGCGAGGTCGAATGAAAAAGTACCGTGCTGGTTTGTGGGGGTGAGTGCGGACTTTTTTCCGCCGGGGTTTGCACCAATATCTTCTTGTATCAGGGAGGCGAACGCGGGTTCGCCGAGGTTTTTATCCCGGTAAATTCCCACATTGATGAGTAAGCCTACCTCACCGGCTTGACGCTTTGTTTTATTCAGGCATTTGTTTGCCGCTTCGTCCGCGAGCGCGAGAGCACCTTTGTGCCGGTGGCGCCTGAGAAGGGGAAGCAGCAGTTCGAGGTTTCCACCGCTTTCGGGTACGGATGTGGCAGCCGCCTCAATCTTTACGCCCATAATGCTCCACCAGTTTATCCATGGTAAATATAATAACGCCCACTTCCAGGCCCGACGCAAATGAAATCAGCATAATATTGTCGCCCTTCTTAAAACGCCCCTCAGTAAGGTATTTATAGAGCGCAACAAAGTGGGTAGTGGAAGCGGTGTTGCCGAACTCGTCCACGATGACGACGACATTTTTCGGGAAAACCCCTAGCCGTTCGGAAATTTCTCGCGTGCCTTTTTCGATGGCGCGGGCCGATGTCTGGTGAGGAATGACATAATCAATATCACCAAAACTGAGGCCGCTGGCATCGAGTACCTGCTTTAAAAGCGGAGGGGAGTCATCAATGGCGACTTTATGAATGGTGCGGGCTTTGGTAAACATAGCGGCACCAGGCCCTACGGCGCTGGCGAAACCAAGGCAAAGGCGGCTATGGTCCGAAAGGGTGGTAAAACCCGCTACGGGAATACCTTGCCCCTTGGGTGCGCGCTCCAGTATGACCGCAACGCCTGCATCGCCCACGCGAGTTGCTTGCTGAATATGAACCGGATCTGTTTCGCAGCATTGGTGCTGGGGTTTGCAATGGACTCGCCGCTAACGACGATGCCGCGCTCTATCTCACCGTTGAGAATAAATTCATTCATAATAAAGACGCCTGTCATCATGCCGGCACAGGCATTGCCAATATCAAAGCTCAAGGCCTTGTAGGCACCAATGGCGTCTTTAATGGAATGGGCGAGGGCGGGTTCAAATCGATTGGAAAGCCCGCCCTTAAATTTGGTGATGGAGCAGTTGATTAGCATTTCCATATCACAGGGCTGATAAGTGGATTTTTCCAAACAATCTCATGCAGCCCCGACAGCCAGGGTGAAGGAGTCTTCCCCATCGGTGCACATGCGCCTTTCATGAATGCCGGTAAGCCTTTCCAACTGAATATCAGGGTGATGCCGAGTGCTGGCCATCAGCTCGCGGGTGGTGAGGATGTGCTGAGGAAGCTTGCGACTAATGCTTTCAAAGCGACTGTTATAAGGCGCATTGTCCTGTTGGCCTTCCATCATCATCCAGTTTGAATTATCGGTATCCATCATACCCTTTCCAAGCCCTTTCAGGAAAAATGATTACTCAGCGTACATTATTTCGATATTTTCTGCATACTGTTTCATCACCACGTTACGTTTCACTTTAAGCATCGGGGTGAGCATTTCATTTTCGATGGTAAATTCCGGAACAAGGGAGAATTGTTTAATCGTTTCGTAAGAGGCTAATTCCTGATTGCGGATATTAATCTCGGTTTCGATCAGTGCGCGTATTTGTTCGTTATCCACTAAGGCGCTTAGGTCGCGAAACTCGATTCCGTGGATCTGGCAATACTCCCCGATGGTTTCTTGATCCGCCGTAATTAATGCGGTGAGATATTTGTGTTTATCACCAATAACACACACCTGGCTAATATATTTGGATAATGCCATCAGGCCTTCGATGGCAGAAGGCGCTATATTTTTACCGCCAGAGGTGATGATCAGGCCTTTCTTTCTGCCGGTGATACATACAAAACCTTCATTATCAATGGACGCCAAGTCACCGGTGAATAGCCAGCCGTCATCGTTAATATCTTTCGCAGTCTCTTTAGGCATTTTATAATAACCCTGCATCACATTTGGCCCGCGCACCAGGAATTCATCATCGTCAGCTATTTTAACTTCAATGCCTGGGCCCGCCTGACCCACTGTGCCAAAGCGATAATTATCAACGCGGTTTAAATTGGAAAAAGAGGTGTTTTCTGTCATGCCAATACCTTCCAGTATGGGAATGCCCGCGCCATCGAAAAATTTGGCAATGCTGGGATTCATTGGTGCTGCGCTACTGATGCACCAACGTAAGCGGCCGCCAAATGCATCGTGTAATTTACTGAAAGCCAATTTATTGGCAATGTCATATTTAGGCGGCAGGCCCATGGGCAGCTGTTTTTGTGCAGAATTTAAGTCACTAACCTCGTCCCCAAGTTCGCATGCCCAATGAAATATTTTTAAGGCAAAACCACCCTTGGTTTCGGCCCCGCTGTTGACCTTGGTATACACCTTTTCATAAATACGCGGCACACTGGCAAACCAATGGGGTTTGCTTGATTTAAAATCATCCAGCAAGGTATCCATATTGCGATTAAAATAAGTGGTAGTGTTGGAATACAGGCCCGCATATAAAATTGCACGGGCAGATACATGGGCCAATGGGAGAAATGAAAGTGTTGAGTCACCTGGGTGCACATCGGTACTTTGTAAAATGGATTGGGTAGTAAAGGTGATGTTTCCGTGGCTGAGTATGGCACCTTTTGGCACTCCAGTAGTGCCTGATGTATAAATGATACTGGCAGTGTCTTCGCTCTTTACATTGTCCTAGGCAGTTTTTAATTGTGCGTTGCTAATCGTGTCGCCAAGCGTCAGAAATTCATCATAGCTTAATACCCAGTCTTTATCGGAGTTGCCTTTAACAGGCTGTTGAAATTCT
>DFBZ01000147.1:0-81114 GCA_002366835.1 Gammaproteobacteria bacterium UBA3067 | reverse complement strand
GAATTTCAACAGCCTGTTAAACAAAACGGCTTTTTTAACATTGGCAATTGGTGCTAATAATTGTCTATTCCCAAGGGTATTACAAGTCGTTAGAAGGGGTTTTGAATGTGTGTTGATACCCGTTATTGGGTAGTGAAAGATGAATAAATATAAATCATTATGGGTGTTGGTAGTATGGCTGGTTGTTTTTTTCAGCAGCTTATGCTGTGGGCACAACTACTCAAGGATTAAAATCGAACGGTAGGCCACGCATCGAAACCGAAGGGAAGTAGCGTCTCTCCAAGGCCCGACTGATTTACTTGTCGGGCGGGTAGATTCAATAGAGGCTAGATTAACGGTAGATAAGCAGAGACTACCCTGTGAAACGCTTTGGGGGCTGCGAGTGCGATCTTGCAGAAAGTCGGCGCGTCAGGTGGTCAAGCCAGTAAAGTTTCAACAGCTTGCTAGGGCTTACGGTTAAAATATACACCCTATAATTTGGTGCTCTTATACAGTGACAGGATTATGATTACCTAAGGGCGAATGTTTTAATTCCCCATATAGAATGCTCAGTGATTTAGTGTATAACTGATTTATTAATGGCTTCAAGTTGCTTTTAATGTAAATATTTACGTATAAATACTGGCTATGAGTTGTGTACAGCGCAAAAAATACTAATTAGAATTATTTTGCCCAGGAGGGCAAACAACTTTATTTTTTCTTAGGAGAAATAGCATGAAAAAAATTACCACTGTTGCTAGTGCTGCTCTGCTCGCATTCTCAGCGATGAGTGCTCAAGCACAAATTGAACCTGTTAGTAACCAAGAGCTTTCTGAGGTTGATGGCCAGCTATTACTTGCTTTAGCTGTTGCCGGAGTTGAGGCTAAAAAGCATGATGCAATGCTTCGGGTAGCCCAATCATTGGATTTGGCGCGTGAAATCCATGAAGCTGCAGAAGGTACCGCACGCTTAACTGCTGCTGCTACTGCTGCTGCTGCTGTCGGTACTGCTGCCTATGTTACAAAAGAAATCGTCGTCGGTGAGATTCTTGGAGAAATCTTAAGTATCGAAGAAGATATTCGTATCAGACTCAACTTGATAGATGCTTTCCGTCTCGGGAATACTTAAGAGTTAGAACTTGGGCAGGAGAATTATGATTTTCTTCTGCCCAATTCATTTAAAGCGTTAATCTAGTGGGTAGATGTATGTTTAAAGTAGAAGGTTAGACCGCTCTCTATATCTTCTTTTTACTGTTGTTTACTAACTCTGCGGGAAACTGCTCAGCTGAACAGTCGTGTCGACCTACGGTTTGGTGTATAGGTCATTAATGCAGCATTCAGCTCAACTTTAACCCCGCCTTTAAATTGAACGCCGTTGAATGTACCTACTCGCCGTTGCTTAGTTCCGTAATATTTCCCATCGTTTCCGTGTTCGGTTTTGATTAACTTCGAAGCCACAGTCGGCGTGGTAATGCTACTGTCGACGTTTTTTGTTCATGTTGTTCTCAATTTCACTGTCGCAAATTCAGGCTCAATAGGCTTACTAGTTTGGATATGTGCCCAGTGCTCTACGGGAAAGTTATAAAACGTTAGCATTCCCCCTCATCTTTTTCCAAATACGTCATTGCCTTTGGGTGTTTTTTAACACATTGGCAGTTTTATGCGTGTAAGTGTCCGGTCAGCCACATGTGGCGGGATAAAGCCCTAGGCATTAAGCTGGGTAAATTATCTTCAGCCTGACGGCGTAGAATTACTGTTAGGAGAGGGTCAATATAATCAAACGGTTCAAGCTTATTAGCTTTGCTGTTTCAACCATGCTGCAATAGATGGCCTTTCCGGTCTGTGATTTGGGCGGAACTTGGTGTTTGGTTTTGTTGACCAGAACACAATGCACATTGATGATTTTGCACGATAATCAGGCTTAACAAGCTGGGTGTGCTGATATTTTTTTGAATCGTGCTGATGGGTACAGGCGCGATCGCTAGTCTAACTTTAGTATTTTTTCTCACACTGGAGGCAACTGCTGTTAACAAATAATTGTTGTATACAGCACCATATTTATAAATTAGAATAATTTCCTTCTGAAGTGGTAAACAATTATATTTTTATTTTGTCAGGAGAAATAATATGAAAAAAATGGCCACTGTTGCTAGTGCCGCTTTACTCGCATTTTCAGCGATGAGCGTTCAAGCACAAATTGAGCCTGTTAGCGACCAAGCGCTCTCTGAAGTCGATGGCCAGCTTTCACTTTCTTTGCGTTTTTCACTGACTGATGAAACTGTGCGGAAAGCAGCGCGAATAGGCGCAGGCTTAAGCGCTGTCTATGTAGCACATGAGGTCGTAGAAGGTGCTGCACGCTTAGGTGTTGCAAGCTTAGGTGCTGCCTATGTAGTACATGAAATCGTAGAAGGTCCATCAGGATTAGTTGCTGCCTATGTAGTAAAAGAAGTTATTGTCGGTGAGATTCTTGGCGAAGCCTTAAGTATCGAAGAAGATTTTCGTACTAGGCTAAACTTGATAGATGCCTTTCGCCCCGGGAACACTTAAGAGTTAAAACTTGGGCAGGAGATCCATGATCCTCTTCTGCCCAATTTATTTAAAGTGTGTAATTAAGTGGATAGATAGATGTCTAAAATGGAAACTTAGATCGCTCTCTACACTTTGTTGTTGTCGTTTACCGCCTCTACGGGAAGCTCGTCCATGGGAATACGGCTGCCACCGCTTTCTATTCTTGTTGCTCTCACCTCTACTGCCCAAAATATAGGCTAAATACGATAGGGTTTCTCGTTCGGATATGCCTCTAGCGCTTAGCCGGAAAATTATAAAGTGCTAATATTTTATCTCGGTCTTTTTCTAGACATGCCATTGCCTTTGGATGCTCTGCCTCATGATTTCTGAAATATAAATCAAAGTAATTATCCGCATTTTATTTTAATTCTGATATCCATATATCGCGCAGGATTTTTTTGCTTTTGATTATACCTTGTAGTAGCAAGCCCTATTTACGGTGTTCAGGTAGGTGGCGATAGAAGTAATATCGATTTTATTCAAGTGGAAAGCTTATACCTATAATTATGTCAGGTTGGCCTGGAGTCGTTGGCATTGCTAAATGTACATTCATGTATTTGTCATTTTCACCTTTCTATCCCGCAGTTACCTTTGCAACTCCTGAATCAAGCGGGATGCTTTTAAGTTTTTCTTCTATAGTCCCTTCTTTTTCAGTTGCATACTCCTATGTGAAGGTCGAGCTATCCGTTATAGAGTGTTGATACTGCATCGACAGCGTGAAATCATACGTAATGGAGTAGGATAGCCCTAGCGCGACCGAAAACAGTCTCCGGCATCTGCGTCCATCAACAATTAACCACTGTGCCGAGGTTGTCATCGTTTTCTGCTGTCGCGAAATCACAAAGTGCAAATAAAGCAACGAATAAAATAGATAGAGCTGGGGCTGCTTTGCCAAATAGATTTCGCTTGTACGACATTTTTAAAATTTAAATAAGCTGGTTGACTGGGAGGTTTTTCGAAACACATTGAACAAAATCCGTAAAACGGAACGAAAAAATAATGCGGGCTGTAAACCCTTCGATAACGAGTCTGTAGAAAACCTCTAAAACAAAAGTACATCTCTCTGACCAGAACAAGGTATTGTGGTCGCGCTCGCTGATGGCCAGCATACAATTCAGCAAATGATCGACTTTATGAGCAAGCAATATCACCAAGCTCCGGTTAATTTGGAGAAGATGTTGCACTCAGGTATTGAGCGATTAGAAGAGGGTAAGCTTGTCCAGCTGAGTGAGAGCGCTGTGTCTTTGCCCTATTATTTAAGCTTGCCGATAGAAGAGCTTGATATTGAAAAGGCCAAAAAATTGATTATGGAAGACGGTTACAATAGCTCCTCAGGCAGGCTAAGCTAAAAAGTTGCTCAAATTCGATCCCGATAGTCTCTGAGGCTATTCCATATTCCACGTTAGCTCCTTATCAAAGCGCCAATAAATACAGAAGGAATAAAATATTAGTATCACTGACTATAAATCTCTTCTAAAAGTAGCTCAGCAACAAGTTGATCTGCAAGTTATTTGTTTTTTTAAAAGCTTCTTGACCTAAAGATTATGAAGAAGGGGAAAAAGTGATTTTGAGGCCGGTGAAAGTGGTGCTTTACAAGCTGTTATGTGTGTAAGATAAAGCCTTGGAAGAGCTGGATAACTTCTCTGGCTTGGTAGAGGAATCAGAGAAGACGGAGCAAGATTGGTAAATTGTATTAGTCGCGGGTCTTTCCGGTATAAATGGTGTTGCTCCGGATTTCGCAGAGGTCAAGCGTGCGCTGAAAGTGATGATGGAAACCGTACAATATGGTGGTGACTTATCAGGGTTTATGGCTTTTAATAAGACCGCTGAACCTGTTCAATTCAGTTAAATTCGAATTTTGTCCCGTTTAGAAAAGCCTTATCTCCCTTACGTACTGAGAGTAATGATGGTGTATTTGAAATATGAGTAATGAGCAACCGAATGATCCATTGCATGGTATTACGCTTGAGATGGTTGTAACCAGGCTAGTCGAACGCTATGGCTGGGATTACCTGGCACAAAAAATCGATATAAATTGCTTTAAGAATGACCCTTCTATTAAGTCATCACTTAAGTTCTTACGTAAGACCCAGTGGGCGAGAACGAAAGTTGAGAGTTTGTATATATCCAACTTTGATAAGAACTCCCCTTGGGGTGAGTATAAATAGAATTCAGTGCGTCAGCGGTTCTTTTTTCTGTCAGCTTCGGGGTAAATGTAAGGATATGCTAAATGACTTCGTTCGCCAGAGTGTGGTCCTTTCGTTAATATGATTTAGTGGCTTTGTTTGAGGGAAGTATGTCTACGACGTTAATATTTGAGTATGAAAAAGAAACCAAAAACAGCGTGCGTTATCAAGAGGTGCCAGAGCCGGGGAAAGCGCCAGTCGTCGGGACGCTCTATGTGCAGAAGTGGTTTGCCGATGGGGCCAAGCATCTTGAAGTGACGATTAATAAAAAAGATGAATAGGTGTTAGGGTGCGGCCTTGTATAGTCTAATCTGAGGCTACGGTTTCTGTGAAAAAACGATCCACTTGTTTACGCTGTAAGCGCCCTTCATCCGTGTGTTACTGCCACACACTTCAATTGGTTGATAATCATTGGCCGGTACATATTCTGCAGCACCCGCGAGAGACGAAGCACCCTATTGGAACGGCAGCCATCGCGGCGTTGAGTTTAAGCCATTGCCAGCTACAGGTTGGTGAGTCCTTTACCTTGCAGTCGATGGCAATGGATGCTTCACAGGCAGTGTTGGTTTACCCCGGGGAAGGCGCCGATACGCTGGATGCCTTGGATAGAGGGGTTCCTCAGACACTGGTTTTTATGGATGCGAGTTGGCGGAAGAGCCACCGTATGTTGATGGAGTCGTCAGAGTTACACGCTTTGCCCAGGGTGGGGTTGCAACTTGATCAGGCTTCGCATTATCGTATTCGGAAGTCTAAGTTTGAGGCGTCGTTATCTACTGTCGAAGCCATTGTGCATTGTTTGACGTTTTTAGAGCAAGATGAAAAAAAGTATTTGCCCTTGCTGCACACTATGGATTTTATGATAGATAAACAGATTAGTTTCATGGGCGCAGAGGTGTTTGAGCGGAATTACTTGAGCAAGCTATAAACGATAATATTCGTTATGCTACCTATTTTAATCAGAAATTTTTTAATGAATATGTGCCAATTACCCATTTTATTTTCTTTTCGCCGTTGCCCTTATGCCATGCGTGCACGGCTTGCGGTGAAAGCCAGCACCATTCAAGTAGCGCTGAGGGAAGTAGTGCTTGCCGATAAGCCAAGTGAAATGCTGTTGTGCTCACCGAAAGGCACGGTGCCTGTTTTGCAGTTGCCCGATGGTTCTGTAGTGGATGAAAGTCTAGATATTATGCTGTGGGCGCTTAAACAGCATGATCCACAAAGCTGGTTGCCCTCTAATGAACACGATGAAGAAGAGACGTTTCGTCTAATCAATTTTAACGATACGGAATTTAAAGCGTGGTTAGATAAATATAAATATGCCGATCGTTTTCCCGAGTGTTCTATAGAATTTTATCGCCAGCAGGGGGAGGGCTTTCTGCTTCAATTAGAAGAAAAGCTGGATAAAAGCACTTATCTAGTGGGGGATAAAATTTCTCTGGCAGATATGGCGATTTTCCCCTTTATTCGCCAGTTTGCCCATGTTGATAAGCCTTGGTTTGATCAATCAGAATATAAAAAATTACAGGACTGGTTGCAGCAGTTGCTGGATTTGCCTTTGTTTAATGAGGTAATGAAAAAATACCCTAGGTGGACGTGTGAGCAAGCTCCCTTGGTTTTTTAGTGAATGAGCTACAGTAGACTAGCAGGCGATACGTGTGGATATGAGTGTCTCAATCTGACCCCAGTGTTGCTCGCGCAGGGTCTGCCATTCCATTTTAAACCAGGGTGTGAACAGCTCAGGCTCATCTTTTATTTTGTGGTCTATTTCTTCTGCCCCCAAAGTGCAAAGCTCAGATATTTCTAAGGGGCAGGCTGTTGCTTCTTCGTCAGTGACCCCTACAAACACAGAGCAAAACTCATGCTCTGCGCCCACATCTTTATACCTGGCGAAATATTCAAACTCATAAATGGGATAAAGGGGGCATTTCAGACCCAATTCTTCAGTTGTTCTACGTTGCGCTGCCGCCAGAATATGTTCATCTCGGTAGGGATGGCTGCAGCAGCTATTTGACCAATAGCCGGGCCATAGCATTTTGTGTTGGCTGCGTTTTTGAAGCAGTAGTTCTCCTTGGCTATTGAATAGCAATACCGAAAAGGCGCGGTGTAGCATTCCTTCGTTTTGATGGCAGGTGAGTTTTTCGCTATAGCCGATACAAGCATTGTTGGAATCGACTAGAATAAGTTGGTTTGCAGTGGAGGGGATCGGTTTCATCGTGGTTTACGGCTTAGAGGCTGGTTTTTATACGGTATCCCCCACATTATATGTCAGAAGTTCTGTCGCATAAATACGTTTTTTGTAAGGGCTTTTTTAATACAGCCTGAGAGAAAATTACTCCCCTGAAAAGGTCTGAATAAGAGGTAGAAGAGATGAGTTTATCCAGCTTTAATCAAGGCGCTATTGATTTTATCCAACAGTCGCCAACGCCATTTCATGCGACACAAAGTATGGCTGCAGCGCTTACTAATGCAGGGTTTGAGGGCCTGGATGAAGGGGCCTCGTGGTCTCTGAAAAGCGGGGGGCGCTATTTTGTATGCAGGAATGATAGTTCCATTATTGCTTTTAAGCTTGGCAAGGGTGCGCTGTCGGAGACAGGTTTCAATATGGTGGGCGCGCATACGGATAGCCCTTGTTTAAAAGTAAAGCCTGAGCCGACGGTTCAATCCAAAGGCTATTTGCAGCTGGGTGTAGAGGTATATGGCGGCGCTTTGTTAAACCCTTGGTTTGACCGAGACCTCTCTCTGGCTGGTCGCGTATCGTACCGTGATGCATCCGGTGTTCTGAAAAGCGCGCTGCTTAACTTTGAGAAGCCCATTGCCGTTATACCGAGCTTAGCCATCCATCTTGATCGCAGCGCTAATAAAGAGCGCACTGTTAATCCGCAAAAAGACATTCCACCGGTTCTTGCACTGTTAGAAGAAGACCAGTTCGATCTTAACACCTTATTAAAAGAGCAAATGGCGAAACAGGGTGTTAGTGATGTAGATGTGGTTTTAGCACATGAGCTATTTTTTTATGACACACAGGCACCACGTCAAATTGGCTTGAAGGATGACTTTATCGCTGCAGCAAGGCTTGATAATTTGCTGAGCTGTTATGTTGGCCTGCAAGCAATGCTTGACCTGAACGGTGACGAATCAGCACTGCTGGTGTGTAATGACCATGAAGAGGTGGGCAGTGCCTCGGCCTGTGGTGCGCAAGGGCCCTTTTTGATGTCGGTATTAGAACGTCTTTGTCCTCACCCTGAAGATCGTCTGCGTTGCATTCAGGCTTCCATGTTCGTATCGGCGGATAATGCCCACGGTGTTCATCCCAATTTCGCTGATAAGCATGATGGCAACCATGGCCCCGTTTTAAATCAAGGGCCGGTGGTGAAAATAAATGCTAACCAGCGATATGCCTCCAACAGTGAGACGGTGGCCATATTTCGTCATATTGCAGAACAAGAAGCAGTGCCCTTGCAGACCTTTGTGGTGAGAACTGATTTGGGTTGCGGGAGTACTATTGGCCCCATTACCGCTTCTGAACTGGGGGTGAAAACTATCGATGTGGGCGTGCCCACTTTTGGAATGCATTCGATTCGAGAGCTGGCGGGATCAAAAGATGGGTATTATCTGTATCAGATATTAAAATCTTTTTATTCGAATTAACGCCTATTTATATCGACTATTTATGCCAATTATTTTCTGTGAGAAAAGTATAAAAATGAACAAACGTTTCTTTTTAATTATTATGGCAATCACCGTTTCAGCGTGTACCACTAGCCCCACAGGGCGGTCACAGCTGATGCTGATATCGCCGCAATCTGCCATTGTGGAATCGGAAAAAGCCTATTTGAATACGGTGAACGACCTTGATCAGAAAAACCAGTTGGTAAAAGATCAGCGTGTGGTAAAAAGGGTGCAAACCATCACCGGGCGACTGATTACTTCGGCAACCTTGATGTACCCGCATTCCAAAAACTGGAAATGGAGTGTGGCCATTATTGATGACCCCAAAACCGTTAACGCCTGGTGTATGGCTGGTGGCCGCATGGCGATTTATACTGGGATTATCGATGGGCTGAAACTCACCGATGATGAGGTCGCGCAAATTATGGGTCATGAGATTGCGCACGCCCTTGCTAACCACACTGCTGAGCGAATGTCTCGTGCCATGGCGATTAATATGGGCCTGACTGCGGCGGCAGCGATGGCAGAAGAAAACCAGTTGGCACTCAGTGGAGCTGCGCTTGCAGCAAAGCTGGCGCTTGAGTTACCAAACAGCCGGGCCTCTGAGTCGGAGTCAGACCGCATTGGAACCGAAATAGCGACGCGGGCGGGCTATCGGCCTGAAGCTGCAGTGAGCTTGTGGCTTAAAATGCAAAAAGCGGGTAGCAAATTGATGCCGGAATTTTTGAGTACCCATCCCTCATCAGGGAATAGGGCAGAAACACTGAGCGCGCTGGTTCCTGAAATGAGAGCACTCAATGTGAACGGCCAAAAGGCGGCGGTATACCCTGTTCTGATGGTGCAATAGTTAATCCAAACGCGGTTGTTAATATAGGGAGCAGGCATGTCAAAGTATGGAAATAATCATGAAAAGATTAATTACGTTGAATTTCCCGCTCGGGATCTGGAGATAACCAAGCGCTTTTTTTTAGGCGCTTTTGGCTGGTCTTTTCAAGATTACGGCCCAGAATATACGGCGTTTTCTGGAGCAGGAATTAATGGCGGGTTTTTTCAGTCAGACCAGTGTTCAAGCGCAGCTCAAGGCGCATCGCTTGTTGTGCTGTACAGTGAAAATCTTGAAGAAACCCAAGAGCATATAAGGTCTGCCGGTGGCATCATTGTGAAGCCCATTTTTAGCTTTCCAGGTGGCCGTCGTTTTCACTTTACTGAGCCTTCGGGCAATGAATTGGCGGTATGGACAGACCTGAAGCCTTTGTCTGCTATTTGATGCTGCAAGGGTGTTTTTTGATCGAAATTGACATGTGCTATGATGCGGCCACTTTGAAATAAATAATAAGAGAACCCGCATGAAAGATTGTTCAATTTTAAGTAAGGCCACTCCCTGGGCGCATCCCGTGCAGGAAGATTTATATTTACGCGGTAAAGATCTGCGTCGTGCAGATACAACAACTATCCAATTTATGCATGGCGCCGCATTTTGCGGCAGTGCCTATTGGCCCTTGCTTAAAGAGTTGAGCAGTGACTACGGTTTGTTTATTCAAGATATGCAAGGCCATGGTGAGAGTGACCCTGGTAGTGAATTTACCGGCTGGCAAAGTGCGGTTAAAAACGCCACCTCCGTGATGGATGCCTTTGATTTACACGCTGAAAAGGGGCCATTTATTGGTATGGGGCACAGCTATGGAGCCTCACTGAGTTTAATCATGGCTGCTGCGGACCCCACCCGCTTTTCGGGTCTGGTTCTTCTTGACCCCATGATTTTTCCCTTGTCGTTATTTGAGTTGTTTGCAAACCCAGAAAACCCCATGGTAAGCAGAGTATTGAAAAAGGTGACTGAATGGTCGAGCCGGGATGAGGCCATGGCCTACCTTAAAAGCAAGCAGGCATTTAAAACCTGGCGTCAGGATGCCTTGGAAAGTTTTATCGACCATGCCATGGAGACCCACGAAAATGGACGTGTGTCATTACGTTGCCCAGTAGAGGTTGAGGCGCAACTTCTTTCTAAACCTCTATTAAGTATTTGGGACTCGGTAGATCAACTAAAAACCCCCACCGTTATTCTGTATAGCAATGAAGCAGCTTCACCCATTGGTCAGAGCTGTGTGGATGCAAGCGAAAAAAATCCGTATATACAGAGTATCCCGGTGGATGGCAGTCATAATTTTATGCAAGAGTTCCCAGATGAAACCCTTGTCGCAACACGAGAGGCGCTGGCTCAGTTATTAAGCTAAAACCCTTTTGACATCGACATATCTTAATCATTGTAGAGGGATGAAAGTGAAACACCTCCATCATTTTTTACTTATATTGTGTGTTTTCGCCATTTCGGCATGTAAGCAGGAAGAAGCACTTAAAGTGACAATTGATGAAGTATTTACACTTGAATACGGTGAGGTAGCAAAGGTCGATACGGAAGAAACTATCTCTGTCAGTATCAGTGATGTAGAAGATAGCCGTTGTCCTGCGGATGCCGTTTGTGCCTGGGAAGGTGACGTGAATATGCCGTTTTCATTGGGCTATGGTGAAAAGAGCTATAGCATTGTTTTGAATCAAGGGGGTGCAGGGGCTACGCAATTCCGTTTCGGGAATGAAGGCGAGTATATATTGACCTTGCTTAGTATCTCCCCTGAGCCTTCCAATATAGATACCCCCTATAAGCTTGCCGATTATTCCGCTGAGCTGGTGATAGAAAACGAACCCCTTATATGCACCATGGAATATGATCCTCAATGCGGTTTAAAGCCCATCGCTTGTATTACGACGCCCTGCCAGCCTATTTATGAAACATTTAGCAACCCGTGTATGTTGGCAGGTAATAATGCTGCATTGGTTTTTGAGGGGCAGTGTGGTGTTCTTGACGGTGTTTCTGTTCCGGTAAAACCAAGTGAAGTCCTTGCCTGTATTGAAATTTACGAGCCTGTTTGTGGCATTGTTGGTGTTGATATTCAGAGATATTCGAACAGTTGTTTTGCCGGAGTAGCTGGGGCAATCCTTGTTGAGGATGGGTTTTGTTTTGATAGGGGAATAGAATTTTAAGGCACGTCGTCGTTTTATAGACTGTGTTTAATCGATTGAGCTTGGGCGTTAAACTGACATGAGACATGAAAGCCGTAGGTTAAGAAAAAATAACAGGGTGCGGCATTGCTAGCTCAGCAGCAATAGCAGGTGTGCCTTATAAAGAAGAAAAAAATATCTTGGATTTAAATAACCTCAGGGTTCTATTAAATCATAATAATAATTTATATAGACTGCACCGGAAGGCAGGAAGCCCATGAGAGCAAATGAAACATCGTTTTTCTCCGTTCGTTATTTCGCAGAGTTTATTCTTCGTTTTCGCTATTTGGTGTTACTCGCCTCTGTTCTGATTGCTGTTGCCTGCGCGATGGGTTTACCGAAAATCAAGGTGACGGCTGATTATCGAGTCATGTTCAGTGAAGACTATCCTCAGCTAATCGCTTTTGATGCGATGCAGAATATATTTGGTCAGCGCGATAATATAATGATTGTGCTGGCGCCAGAAAACGAAAGTGTGTTTAGCCGTGAAACCCTGGAGGCCATTGAGTGGTTAACGGCACTTGCCTGGAAAACTCCCTATTCGAAGCGGGTAGATTCACTAACCAATTTCCAGGATACCTATGCCACGGGGGATGACCTGCTGGTAAAACCCCTGGTAGAGAATGCTGCCAGTCTCACTGATAGCGAGATAAAACAAGCGCGTCATATCGCCCTTAGTGAGCCTTTAATTGTCGACCGTATTGTTGCGAGTGATGCCTCTGTTGCAGCAGTGAATATCACCATGCACTTGCCTCAGGCCGGTTCCCATGAGCAGGGCAGTGCAGTGGCTTACGTTCGCGATTTGATGAAGCAAACCCAAGCGAAGTACCCGCATCTGAAAACCTACCTTACGGGTGAAATCATGATGGGGCAGTCCTTTATGGAAGGGGGGGCGGTGGACGCGAAAACCCTGTTCCCAATTATGTTTGCGTTAATCTTATTGGTCACCTATTTTTTTCTGCGCTCATTTTGGGCGGTCATCGGCGTTACTGTGGTTATTATATTATCCGTGTTGTCTGCCCTAGGGATGTCTGGGTATTTGCAGATAGAGCAAAGCTTGATGACGGGTACCGCGCCGGTGGTTATTTTGACCTTGGCGGTGGCTGATAGCGTGCATATATTAGTGACAATGTTTCAGGAAATTCGGGCAGGAAAAAGTCGCCATGAGGCGATTATTGAATCTCTCGAAGTGAATATGAAGCCAATCTTTCTTACCAGCCTCACTACGGGTATTGGCTTTTTATCATTGAACACGAGTGAGTCACCTCCTTTTCATGCTCTGGGTAACATCGTTTCTATGGGCATTGTGTTTGCTTTCTTTTTTTCGGTGGTCAGCCTGCCAGCCTTGTTGAGTTTTTTCCCTTTAAAAGCCAATAGCCCAGCGGTGAAGAGTCAGGGTTTTATGGATAAAGTTGCCGACTTGGCTATTCGGCGTCGAAACGAGTTCAGTGTGGTCTTTGTTCTTGTTCTGGTGTTTACCGCCCATGGCTTAACCTTGAATCAGTTTAATGATCTGTTTCAGGAGATGTTTGGCCCGAAGATGCAATTTCGCCAGGATACGGACTTTATTCGCGACCACCTTACCGGTGTGATGCTGGTGCACCATGCGGTGGACTCGGGTAGTGAAGAAGGTATTTTTGAGCCGGACTACTTGCGCCAGTTAGATCAACTGACTCAGTGGTATAAAGCCCAGCCTGGGGTCGTTCATGTGGAATCCTATAGTGACATTATGCGGCGTTTGAATCGCACCATGCACGGTGGGGATGAGCTGTACTACCAGCCGCCACGGGATTCTGAATTAGCGGCCCAGTATCACCTGTTGTACGAAATGTCGCTTCCCTATGGCCTTGATGTGACTAACTTGGTGAACATCAACCAAAGCATGACACGTGTTACGGTGACAATGGGCAATGTGGAATCTCAGGCCATTGCTGATTTGGATACCCGCGCTTTGGTGTTTGCCAAGAAAAACTTGCCTGCACTGCGTGTGGTAGAGGGTGTCGGGCCATCCGTTATGATGGGCCATGCAGGGAAACGTAATGGGCAATCTATGATCATTGGCGGTTTGCTGGCTATAGGACTTATTTCCATTATTATCGCGCTAGCATTACGCAATATAAAACTGGGTTTGCTAAGCTTGATACCGAATCTCGCGCCAGGTGTTATTGGTTTTGGTCTTTGGGGGATGTTTAATGGGTATTTAGGTATTGCCGCCGCGCCGGCCGTGGTGGTGGCTTTTGGTATTGTGGTCGACAACACCATCCATTTTCTCAGCAAATATCTCCGTGCTAAAAATGAAAAGAATCTTAGTGCGAGGGAGGCTATCTACTACTCATTCCAACGTGTTGGTACCGCACTTGGGGTGACCTCAAGCATTTTGACCTTGGGTTTTATTGTGCTGGCATTTTCAGCCTTAAAACCGAATCAATTTTTAGGAGAGATGACTGCCATCGCCTTGGCTATTTCTCTTGGCATTACCTATTTTATTCTGCCAAGCTTGTTACTCATAATTCAGAAGGATAAAGAAAATGATGTTACGTAAATTAAGTCTAAGCTTATTTTTTCTACCGAGTTTATTTTTCGCATCGCAAGTGATAGCCGAAACGCCAGAAGAGATAGGCCGTAACATTTTTGTTGAAATGGATAGCCGAGATATGGGCTTCAAAGACTTTAGTGCGCGTCAAGAAATGATTCTACGCAATGCATCGGGTCAGGAAAGCCGCCGTATTATGGATCAGAGTGTTTTGGAGGATAATACTGAGGGTGATAAAACACTGATTATTTTTCGAGAACCAAAAAAGGTACGTGGTACGGCCTTGCTGACCCACGCTCATGGCGAGCGAGAGGATGATCAATGGTTATATTTGCCAAAATTGGGCCGTGTAAAGCGCATTAGCGGTTCATCAAAAGCAGGGTCCTTCTTGGGTAGTGAGTTTGCTTATGAAGATCTGGCACCGCAGGAGGTGGATGATTATCGCTACAAATACCTGCGCGATGAAAACTTGGCGGGTGCAGAAATGTTTGTAGTTGAAAGAATTCCAAAAAGCACTGATTCTGGCTATACCCGTCAAATAATGTGGGTTGATAAAAAAGAGTATCGTATTTTCCAGGCTGACTTTTATGACCGCAAAGACAGCCATGCCAAACGCCTAACGATTTCCAATTATAAACTCTATCTCGACAAATACTGGCGGGCACATCATTTGAATATGGTTAATCAGACGGATGGTAGAAGTACAGATTTGATTATGAGTGAGTATTTGTTTCAGGAAAATAAAACGGCGGATGACTTTTCTCAGGCAAGTTTACGCCGAGCGCGATAAGTGTCGGGTTAAGTAAAGCGTGATCGCGCTTAAATAAATGGTCACGCTTTTTTTTAAAAAAGCCTTATAGTTTTTTGGGTGAATTCTAATGGGTAGCGTCTATTTTTGACGGTGAAATAGCACTTGTGACAAACAACACTCATACCCATATTCAAATTTGCAATCTTTGCGAGGCCATGTGTGGCCTGAAAATCCAAACCCATCATGGCAAGGTTACCAGCATAAAAGGTAACCCCGATGACCCGTTTAGCAAGGGCCATATGTGTGCAAAAGCATTGGCCTTAAAGGATATTCACGAGCACAAAGATCGCCTGCGGCAGCCGGTTCGACGAACCCCTCAAGGGTGGGAGACGATATCTTGGGAAACTGCATTCGAGGATATAGCAAAAGAACTGGAGACCGCTAAAAAGAAATACGGTGATAACAGTGTCGCCTTATACTTAGGCAACCCCCGTATCCATCATCATGGTAGTTTGCTCACCAGTATTCTGCTTCGAAAATCATTAAACAGTAAAAACTGCTTTAGTGTTGCCTCTTCTGATCACTTGCCTCATATGCTGGCCGCATATCAATTATTTGGTCATATGGCACTACTGCCTGTGCCCGATATTGATCGTACGGACTACCTTCTTTGTTTTGGCGCTAACCCCGTTGTATCTAACGGAAGTCTTATGAGTGCGCCCTATATTAAAAAACGCCTCAAAGCCCTACAGAGTCGTGGTGGGAAAATCATCACTATAGATCCTCGGAAGACAGAAACAGCTGAGTTGGCAAACAGGCATGTTTTTATTTATCCCGGTCAGGATGTTTTTCTATTAGTAGCGTTGATTCATTTTATTTTTGAAAATGAATGGCTGGCTCAGGGTGAATGGCAGGCTTACACCACCGGTGTGGAGAGCTTTAAAAAAATAATCCAAACCTTCGATATCGAGAAAGTGGCCAAACAAACGGGTGTAGCGCGAGGTATGATTGAAACCCTTGCGTTTGAGTTTGCTACGGCTAAACGTGCGGTGGCTTATGGGCGTTTTGGTATTTGTACACAAAAACATGGCGCGATTAACGCTTGGTTGTTATACGTACTGAATATTATCACAGGTAATCTCGACCAAGAGGGTGGTTTAATGTTCCCCACGCCTGCGGTAGACCTGGCCTTATTATCGGCGATCATCAATGAAAACGGGGAGTTTGACGCGTTTCAAAGCCAACAAAGACAGTTACCTTCTTTTGATGCGGAGATACCCGTTGTAGAAATGGCAGATGCAATGCTGTCGAATCAGCCTGACGCCATCAAGGCTTTTATTAATGTTTCGGGTAACCCTGTATTATCTACTCCCGACGGGAAAAAACTTGAGGCGGCTCTTGGACAGCTGGATTTTATGGTGGCGGTGGATTCCTTTATCAATGAAACGAGCCGCTTTGCCAATATTGTTTTGCCCCCCACGAGTGCCCTTGAAAGGTCGCAATATAATATGACCTGCAATCTCACCGCCGTGCGTAATAATGCCCGTTATTCAAAGCCCTTATTCTCTCCTGCGCATGGGGCGAAACATGATTGGCAAATACTTCTGCAGTTGAGTGATGTTTTGAATCGGGAATATTCTCTGCGCTCTTTCTCTCTTCGCTTGCTTTGCTTTATATTCAAAATATTCGGGCCAGATGGTGTGCTGGATTTTATGTTAAAGCTTGGCCCTTATGGCATTACATTCAGGAAAAACCGCCTGAGTAATATATTCAACACACACGAAAATCCAAACAATCCTTTGTCTTCTCCGAGCGCTAATTTTCTTGGTCGGTACCAGTACAAATTGCTGATGCTCTTTAAGGTTTCGCCGTTTTCAAAACGAATGATCGGGACTGGCGAGAAAGATTTAAAAAATAAACGCCTTCCTTTAACATTGAAGAATCTAAAACGTAATCCAAATGGTTTGGACCTGGGTGCGATGATCTCAAGCCTGCCTGACAGGTTATTGACCGCTGATAAAGCTGTACACCTTGCACCCGATATATACCTTTCGGAGCTTGAGAAAGTGAGCAAGGTGTCAGAGGGAATAGCTCCTTTAGCAGAGGGTGAATTTTATCTTATTGGCAGGCGGACACCGCGCTCAATGAACTCATGGTTAAATCGTGTCGATAGATTAACGAAGGGGAAACCCTCCAATACCTTATTGATGAATCCGGAAGATGCCCATTCTTTAAGCGTAAGTGAAGGCAATAAGGTGCGCGTGGCGTCGGACCAACACCACATTATTGCCCATGTTGCGTTGTGCTCGTCGATGATGAAGGGCGTTATTTCCCTACCTCACGGTTGGAGCGGTCAGGGTTTTGTCGAGGAAGCGGGGGTGGTTGAAAGGTGTTCAGGAACAAGTTTTAATGACTTAACATCGAGTCATGATTTCGACCCGCTATCAGGCACGAGCGTATTGAACAGCCTTGTTGTTAAGGTCGCCAAGGAACACGCTGATGGTGTTTCAGTGGCGCCCTAATGTGTTCGATATTAAGGGCGTCTCTAAAAATTAGAATTTTTATTCGAGAGCAAGGAAGCACCGCACGGAAACCCGCAGTGTAGAAGGGCTACATGAGGAGTTGAGTACGGAGCTGACGCCGCTATCAGATAAAAAGGCAATTTTTAGAGATGCCCTTAAAGCTCAATGGGGTATCGCGCTAGAAGCGATGCAACATGCGCTTTATCTGTCTCTGTGAGGAGTTGCTCGCCTTTACTCTGAAAACGTGAGCCGGCTTGGCTATCGCGAGACAGGATGTTACTTAAATCAGTCGCCACTTGAAAGTCTGTCTCACCTCCAGATAAAGATTCCATAATCATGTGCAGGTATTTTTCAGGCTGCGCTTTTAGCTCTTCGTAACAAAGCACTATCGAAAAAAATCCCGGGAACGCCTGCTGTAGTTCGTGCGCTGCATCCATATGGGATAACCACTGAAGGGTAAAATACTTATCGGCGCCTTGGCGTCCATCAGCGCGAAACATTGGGTGATTAAAGAGAGGAACAGTTGCGCCAAGGGCTTCTCGGAAGATAGGAATACTTCCCAGCACGCGAAGCAGCAGGGTGTCCAATTTCCAACGCCGCCAGAATTTATATTGGCCAAGGCTAAAGTAAGCATTTAAAAATGAATTTACGGTGGGTTCGGCCTGACGATAAAGGAATAAGTGCTTGGCGGGTTTTTCATCCCATTGAAGTAGGTGGGCTCCAAAAATGGCCCAGCTGCGGAGTTTAATCAGGTGGAGGCTGGCATTGGGTTTGCTGCGATGCAGGTGATAGGAAAGCAAGCGCGTACAGTTTTGCATCAACTTGCTTAATTCGGCATCTCTTTTTCCTGATGATTCTTTTGAGAGCATCATGGCCTGGCTATAAAAATCCGGCTCCGAAACGGATAGTGTGTCTTTAACACTACCAAGTAACTGACTCAACAGCGTGGACCCGCAACGCCCCGTGCTGTGTAAAAATACCGATAGGGCTTCTTGTTCATCTACCAGCTCTTCAACCAGGATGCTCAAGCTGGCATAGGGAACGGCATAGATCTTGGTGGCGTGATCTCGCTGCGCTTCATAAAAGAAAGGGTCTGCATTGAGTAAATCAAGCTTGTCAGGTGTTTCGATGAATAGAAGGCAGCGTCGTTTATCGTCCAAGCAGTAGGGGGAGATGTTTTTGCCGTTTTCCTTCATAACGTGCAGGAAATCCACTTGCTCTAACGGGCGTTTTAGAAAATGGAAGGGGCTTGCCATTTCGGCTGGAATAATACGTGGAACCGTACCAATAACTTGGTAAGGCTGGGCAAGAATGCGCCGTTCGCCCTTTTTTTTATTTTTTGCTAGATTGACGTTCTCATGAAAACTTCCGACATCATAGTTAAAAGGGATATCTGTGACAGTCACATCTTTCAGTTGGGCGATTGTTCCCCATGTCATCTTCCATAATACGTTTAATCTGCCTTCTTGCTGGAAGCGGCGCATGTCCCATTGAATGCGCCCCTGTTTGAGTATGCGAAACTTTCCACCTTGGCTCACCCGGCGTAGATATTCTACATCTTCACCAAAATGCATCCCTTGGTTAAATCCACCGTAAGTATTATGGGCCTTGTGTTTTATTATATAGCCGGCCGCGCCTGGTGCTGTGGGCTGAAAATACTGCATGCACTGGATAGATAAATTAAATAGGAAAATTAAGAGGTGGTCAGGTAAGTAATCCGATGCGGATCTGAGCTTTAGGGCGGCGGCCACCAGGTCGCGCTCCTGCATTTCTTTTACACCGTCTAAAAGAGACGTAAGCGTGATGCGTGCGTCTGCATCCAAAAAAACCAGGTATTCCCCTTTTGCTTCTTGGGCACCAAGGTTTCTCGCCAGTGAAACGCCGCGCTGAGGGGCCTGCACTAACTTTAGGACATTGGGATGACTCTGGGTATAACGCTTCACAATCAAGGCCGTATCATCGTCACTGTGGCTATCGCATACGATGATTTCTACCTTGTTGTCGGCCCCCTCTAGCAGGTCATTAAGCAGGCGGTCTATGGTTCCAGCTTCGTTTAGCGCAGGAATGATAATGCTGATAATTGGGAGGGGGGTATCTGGGGTATTGCTGTTATCGTTATTCATTTTTTCAGAATAGGTATGCTGGACCGACATACTGCTTGGGCTCCATTAAAAAAATCTGTTTCAACGACGAAAGATCAAACCTCTCTAGTTCCTAGATAGGTAGATAAGCTCTGAGCCGTCATATTTCTCGGAAACCCGTTGCTTAAGTTTCTGATTTAACGTTGAAGGAAGTGGCTTGTATTTAAAATATTCACAGGTGTTCGAATTATCTCAGTCTATTAAATAACCAGACTAGCCTTGTAGCAAGACAGAAATATGTGACCTGGTGTCATGTTTGGGGAATTGTCGGACTTTTTCCTCGACTATTTGAGCGCGCTCGGCTGTGTATTTTGTGTTATTGGTCCAGCTAGTAATAGCCTTTCGGGCGGGTGCGCTTTATTGGGGCGGGCGCGCTCTATTGGGTCGTTAGACTAACAGGCTAGAAATACGGAGACAATACTTACTCGCCACGCTAGCCGGGCTTGGGTTGCTGCTTATATCAAAGAGCAGGGAGTGGGCTTGCTGGTGTTTGGCCTACGCCATAAGCTGGCTTGTGTTATTTTTATTGATTGACGCAGGCTTCTTCAATGACTTTTCCAGCCTGGCTGCTAAGATGGTTTTCGTGAGTTTTAAAATTATTCTGGCTTACAGGCGGGGGGCTTTGAATAAACTAGGAACCTGCGCCTTGTAAGCATGAGAAAGTTAGTATAACCAAGCGGTTGTGATGTTTCTGGCCACATCTGTATTTACCAAGAGGACGGTGAGCTTAGCTGTTTATGAACTCATATATGTTGATTGACCTTATTTTATTGCTGGTGGCTGCGGTGGTGGTGGTGCCTCTTTCCCAGTCAATGCGCTTGGGCGCTGTGCCTGGGTTTTTGCTGGCTGGAGTTGTGGTTGGTCCATACGGTTTGGGTTTGATTGGCAATGTTACTGGGATCAGTCATTTTTCTGAAATTGGCGTGGTGCTGCTTTTATTTGTTATCGGTATTGAGCTAAAACCCTCTGTTTTGTGGAGTATTAAGCGTTTAGTTTTTGGTTTGGGCCTGTTACAGGTGATACTGACAGGCAGCTTAATAAGCTGCGGGGTGTACTTTCTGTTTGATTTACCGCTAAAAGCAGCGGTATTGGTTGGGCCGGCTTTGGCTCTTTCTTCCACTGCGTTTGTTTTGCAATTATTGCGGGAGCAAAACTCTCTTAAGAACAGTTATGGGCGTACATCCATTGCCGTGCTTCTTTTTCAGGATTTAGCAGTAGTGCCCCTGCTGGCTCTTATTCCTCTTTTGGCCTCCACGGAGGATGGCGTTGGTCAAAATGTCGGTTTGGCGCTACTTGAGTCGTTATTTATTTTGTCGCTGGTGATTGTGGTGGGCCGTTATTTTCTCCATCCCCTTTTGCATCGTATTGCCCGTTCTGGCAACCCCGAGGTGTTTACGGCTTCCGCACTACTTATTGTATTGGGCACTGCCACCATCACCGAGCATATTGGATTATCTATGGCGATGGGTGCTTTTCTGGCCGGCTTGCTGATTTCGGACTCCTCCTATCGCCACCAGGTGACTGCAGAAATTCAGCCCTTTCGCGGTCTATTGCTCGGCCTTTTCTTTATGTCGATGGGCATGTCGCTGAACCTGAATTTATTCATTGCTCACCCTGTTCGTGCCGTATTTCTGGTGGTTCTGTTGGTTGTTATTAAGATTATTGTTCTATACCCCTTGGCGCGTTTTTTTGGCGTGCAAAAAAGAAATGGTTTGGCAGTTACCTTGATATTGGCCCAGGGGGGGGAGTTTGCGTTGGTGTTATTCGCACTCGCCTTTCAATCGGGAATTTTGGCTGAAGCGCTTTTTCAGCAGCTACTTTTAGTGGTGTTATTGAGTATGCTTGTCACGCCTATTTTGGCAGAAGTCGCCTATCGCGTTTTTAAAAGGCAAGACAAAGCAGCGGTGGGTGATATTCAGGTTGTGCCTGACTCTCCCATTGTGATTGCCGGTTTTGGTCGTGTTGGCCGCCGTATTGGCCAGGTGCTTCAGCAAGCAGGAAGGCCTTACGTTGCCCTGGATTCTGATGCGCTTGTTGTTGAGCGAGATCGCAGTGCGGGCCACCCTGTATTTTATGGTGATGTGCGCCAGCCAGAGCTGCTCAGAGCCGTGGGCGCCGCAACGGCAAAAATGATCATCATTACGCTCAATGACGTCAGCGCTACGGAAGAATTGGTGCGCACACTACGAGTCCTTTACCCAGATGCACAGTTATACGCACGAGGACATAATCTGCAACAGTGTAGTGAATTACAGCAGCTGGGCGCATTTGGCGTTGTGTCTGAAAACCTCGAAGCCAGCCTTGAATTGGCGCGCATGGTGCTGGAAAACTGTGGCGAGGATGCCGAATCACGGGAAAAAATATTGCGGGATTTTCGTTTAGCTTATTACGGAAATATGGGGGGAGTGGAGTCCGTTTCTTAGGTCTCCTCCTCTTGGGTTTGTACTGCTACAATAACTAAACTACTTCATCTCACTGACTGCTAAGCTTATTACTCTAGCTTAGCAATCAGGTTATAACAGGGAGCAGCAAGTATGAAAGTTATTACCATCTCCGATATACAGCAGCTGGTTCAGACGGTGGGCCTTAAGCCCTTTTTTAACTCGGTGATTGATTACCTCCAGCAAGATTTTTCCCGCTGGGATCAGTTTCAGTTTTCTCCCCGCTATGCGGCACATTACCCCCACGGTGTTATTGAGTTGATGCCATGCTCCGACGAACAGCTGTTTAGCTATAAACTTGTGAATGGACACCCTGGCAACCCCTTAAAAGGGGATTTATCTGTGGTGGCACTGGGGCAGCTGATTGAAGTGAGCAATGGTTACCCTATTTTACTGAGTGAGATGACTCTCTTGACAGCCATCAGAACCGCCGCTGTCGCCGCTCTGGGTGCGCGTTATATGGCGCGGGAGGACTGTGACTCCCTAGCGATCATCGGAACGGGTGCTCAGGCAGAGTTTCAGGTGATTGCTATGAGCTGTGTGCGGCCCATTAAGACCGTATATTGCTATGATGTGGATAATAAGGCGATGGATAAATTCTCTTCAAACCTTAAGCCACTGGGTTTCGACTTGGTGCGCTGTGACAGTGTGGCGGAGGCGATTGCCAATACGTATATGGTGATTACTGCAACGGCCGCCAAAACAACCCAGCGCATTGCCACCTTTGAGCAATTTCAGGCGGGTAGCCATATCCACGCCATGGGTGGTGACTGCCCCGGTAAGACGGAGATTGATTTGGATATGCTGCATCGCGCTCGCGTTGTGGTGGAATATCTTCCTCAAAGTTTAATAGAGGGGGAAATCCAGCAGGGTGATGCCTCGCTGGTTCACGCTGAGTTGTGGGAGCTGGTAAACGGAACGAAACAAGGGCGTGAAGGTGACCACGAGATCACGCTGTTTGATTCTGTAGGTTTTGCGCTGGAAGATTACTCCATTCTGCGCTTAGTGCATGATTTAACTGAGCAGCATCAGCTTGGCCAGGAAATGGATTTGATCCCTGAATTGGAAGACCCCAAAAATTTGTTTTCACTGCTAGCAGGCGGTTGAAATTCGCTGAATTGAGCCACATACAAGGCAAAATCAAGCGAAAAAGCGGAGTTTACACGTGTAAATGAGCACTTTGAGTGCGATTTTAACGCCGTAGGTGGCCAAGTCAGTAGGATTTCAACAGCCTGCTAGGGTAAACCGCGTTTACAAGCCGGGACATCAGCTTCAGTGTGCGTTTGTCAGGGTCTTTTATGGGCACATATTCGCTAATCTCCAGGCCGCAGAGCTGGGTGTTCTGCAGGGCCTTGGTCAAGGCTTGAACCAGCGCCTCCCCCCTTATTCCATTTGCCACGGGAGTGGCGACTGCTGGGGCATCGCGGGGATCAATGGCATCCATATCAATGCTGAGGCCGAGCTTGCTACAACGCGCGGATAACTTTTTAACGGACTGCGAGAGTATGGTTTCCAGAGAGCCCTTGGTTTTCAGAGAGTCGATGGTGTAATACTCCACGCCCAAGGAGTCAAGCAGCGCTTTTTCGCCATCTTCGTAGCTACGCAAACCAATCAGGATAAGGTTTTCAGGGCGAAGGTGCCTCTTGCCAGGGTAGAGCCGTTGTAAACGTTTATCTTGCGTGCCGAGCAATGCTGAAACCGGCATGCCGTGCAGGTTGCCAGTGGGGCTGCTGTGAAAGGTGTTGGCGTCCATATGGGCATCGAGCCAGATAAGTCCGAGGCTTTGGTCTGGCTCAAGGCCATCCATGACGCCAGACCATGTGCCGATGGCGCTGGAGTGATCTCCCTCGATCACCAAAAAAGGCTGCTTGTTTTGAATGCAGCGTTGCGTTGCGTGGTGTAGTTGGCGAAAAAGGAGACCGAGTTTGTAATGTCGGTGGGAGCTAAACTGTTTAATGCCGCAGCTAAAATAGGGCTTTTGTTTTAAGTAGTGCTCAAAGTAATACTGCGCTGCTTCGCGGCCCCCCCGATGGCGACCACCGGCAGCCGAGGCCACGGCTAATGTTTTTATACGCATAATTCATCCACAAATTCTGTCACTACGATATGATTAGTTTAGCTAATACATAACACACAGGAGATGCATCATAGTGAAAAGTCACTTTTTCGCCTATATCAGTAAAATTAGATGGATTACCCGCTGGGGCCTAAAACGTAATGCAATCCCTGAAAATGTGATGGAACACAGCTGGGAAGTCAGCGCCATTGCACATGCTTTGGCTATTATTCGTAATCGCGTATTCGAAGGCAATGTTGATGCTAACGCCGTCACTGCAGCGGCACTGTATCACGATTGCAGCGAAGTAATTACGGGTGATATGCCATCGCCGATTAAGTACCACTCTAAAGCCATACAGGAAGCCTATAAGTCCATCGAAACCAAAGCCGAGCTTGAACTAGTCGCTTTGTTGCCCGAGGCACTACAAGGTGATTTTGCTGCAGTGATGGTCGAGGAGAATATCCCCCGTGAAACCCTCCAATTAGTAAAAGCAGCGGACACCTTATCAGCCTACCTCAAGTGTAAGGCAGAAATGGCTTGTGGCAATACTGAATTTACCAAAGCGGCGGAAGATTTGGTCGTGCGAATTCAGCGTTATAATCTTCCCGAAGTGGATTATTTTATCAAGGTGTTTGCCCCCAGTTACCAGCTCACTCTTGATGAATTGCTATATAGTAGCGAAAAGCAACGCTCTCTTTCTCAACACGAAGAGCACCTTATGGGGCCGTGTGACTGACTATGGAAAAGTTTACCAAGCTTGAAGAAAAACATATTGAATTTATTCAGCGCCAGCATCTCTTTTTTGTGGGCACCGCTGCAAAAGAGGGCCATGTAAATTTGTCCCCTAAGGGTATGGATTCTCTGTGGGTTAAAAATGAAAAGGAAGTGGTGTGGTTAAACCTTACTGGTAGCGGGAACGAAACCGCCGCCCATTTAAAAGATATTAATCGCATGACGATCATGTTCTGCAGTTTTGATAAGCAGCCCTTAATCCTTCGTTTATATGGCCAAGCAGAGGCTATTCACCCTTACGATCATCGCTGGGATGCGTATTGTGAAAACTACGGTGCGCCTCTTGGTGCGCGCCAGTTTTTTAATCTCAAGCTTGAATTGATAATAACCTCCTGTGGTTATGCCGTGCCTTATTATGATTTTAAAGAGGATAGAAAAACCTTACATAACTGGGCAGAAAAAAAAGGTGAAGAGGGCATTCGTGATTATTGGGATAAAAATAACCGAAATAGTTTGGATGGCTTGCCTACCGATATATTCTCGAAGGGTGAATAGTTCTTTAGCAGGCTGTTGAAATTCTACTGACTTGGCCATCTGCGGCGTCGCTTAAGGCGCCTACTTTCGGTAAAATCGCACTCAAAGTACCCAAAACGTTTCACGGGGCAGGCTCTGCTCATTTACACCTGTAAACTCGGCTTTGGCATCCTGCGTCGCTCTACCTCCCCCATCCATGGAGTCGTCCGCCTTTTCGCTTAATTTTGCCTTGCACCTGACTCAATTCAGCGAATTTCAACAGCCTGTTAGGCCCTAATAAAACTGCTTCGTTTTATTTTTTATGGCATTTGGAGGTAAGCACTTCCCAGCTAAAGGTGAACCCGTTAGCTTTAAAAAAGTCTGAGTTGTAATTTTAGCCCAGTAATAGAGGTTCGGTTCTCTGGCTCCAATACGCCATTTATCGTCGGGCTTCTGTCTAGGTGCCACTGTCGCTTATAGAATACGAGTTTAATGGCTTCCATTTGAATGCTGTATGCAAGGTAATAGCCAGGCTCCGATACAGGGTTAACAGTGATGCGTCTGTTAGGCAAAAAGACTTCCATTTCGGCCTTTCTGGGGTTCGTCCAAGAAAGCGCAATGAGGTGTCTACGTTTGTTTGGCAGGGTGTCGAAGATGCCGCTGAGATGAAGGTCTAGGCCAATTTCCAAATAGGGCCATTGATATTTTTCCAGTAGTCCAATCACAGGCTCTGTGCCGTTAATTGTCCTGATGCTGCCAGGAAGGATCTGACGCTCCCAGTACCAATGCCCCAGTCCCACTTTTGGCACGATAAAGGATGTGGTAATAGGGCGTATACTGAGCGAGGCATGGCGGAGGCTTTCTTCCGTATTGGTTTGGTAGCTCAAGCCGTTTTGTAATTCACCGTCATATTTTACTCGGTTTTTCTGATACTCCAGTGTTGCATTGAATTGCCAGCGTGAGGTGTTGCTTTCCCATTCCGCACCCAGTCCGGGCAATGGCCCACTTTCCCTGTTTAACTCTCGCTTGCTGTTGGAATATTCCCGATAGTCAAAATAACTTCCGCTGAGAAGCAGGTCTAAATGATGCTGACTTGTGTCGGCGAAGGCGCTGCTGTGGATCAGGTAGATGAGTACCACCCCGGCAAGGCGGCAACGGAGTGATTTCCACCGAGTGTCGGCAGAATAAAGGAGGAGTGTTTGGCTCATTGGAAGGGCTGCGATTACCTTAGGGTGGGTATATTGGCAGATTGGAGTCCAAGAAGAGTATGCATGGTCTTACTGAAAACCAGGGCCGCCTGTTTCAAATGGCTCCGTTGTTTAATTCGTGTAGATAAGGACTTTTGCCCGCTTCTGGTTTTAGAGTGATGCGCATGATTTGCTCAGTAAGCGGGCATTAAGTCGAGGTGATTATTTTTCGATGATGTTTTTCACAAGACCTGCCAAACGTGTCAAGCCTGATTGTTTCCCTACTTCTATAGACTCCTCAGTCGATAGCTTTACCCGTTGCGCGGCATCTAATGCGAACAGTGCACCGACGCGATTTCCGCTGGCGCAATGTATCATTACTGGGTATTTGCTGGTGTCAGAAAGAGCTTGAATCAGCGCTTGGCTATTTTGGCTGGTAATGCCACGGGCACCGGATACCGGGATATTGACATAGTTCATACCCAGTTCTCGTACTTTATTGGCCTCCTTTTCCCCTTGATGTTCCTTAACCGGACGCAGGTTGATGATGGTTTTGAAGCCTTTATTCTTTGCTTCTTTTAATTGCGCATCAGTAGGTTGGCCACCGCTGAGAATACCAGGGAAGGCGCGCTGTGCATTGCGAATTTCTACCAGCGGTGCTTTCTCCATTTGGGCTGTCGCTGTGTTGGGGCTATAGGCATTAGCGGCCCACGTGGGAGCGCACATTATTGTTGAGAGCAGTACGGTTGTTACAGTTAAGCATATCTTTTTCATTGAATTATTTCCCGTCGATTGAAAAAACTAGAAGTACATTACCACCTTTGCCCATTCTCCCATATCCGGAATGAACATAAAGCTGACCGTTCGCAATAACCGCACCATCTACATCAATAGAGCCCCCGTGGCCTTCGTCACCGCTCACTGTGTTTACATTTTGAGTGGTGTCATATTCCCAGATAACTCCTCCTGAGTCACGGTTAAAGGCATAGAGCTTTCCAAGCATGGTGCCGGCAAAAACCACGCCGGGGATAATGCTTGGTGGTGCAGAAAAGCCATCGTCGCAGTCTTCTGGCTCTGAGCAGCTGAATTTTTCCGTATATTTCCAGACAATTTTTCCCGTTTTTGGATCAAGTGCATTTAAGCTGGGGCTTTTCTCCCCGGGAGGGCGTCGTGCCTCGATAATATTGAGGAAGCTGAGTTCGTAGTCGGAGTTGGGGGCGTAGATATAGCGCTCATCACTGCCATCGGCCATATTAAATAATAGGGTGTTGGCACCAACGTCGAGATCAAATCCATTTTCTTTGAGGCGGGTGTTGAATAGTTTTCCCCGGTGCCCACGTAAAGGGCGTTGCGTTTAATATCGATGGAAGGCGTATTCCAGACTGGTGCCCCAGATGGCCCCCACATTTGCACTCCCAGCTTATTTTTCCCGGTCTCCTCCGACTTGGGGGTGGTGTAGGTTTGCCAGGCTATCTTCCCTGTGCGAGCATCCACGCGCGCCACTGAGCCACGGAATGTGCAGCAGTTATAGAGAGGGTTCATGGCTGTAATGACTTCGAGAGAAGAAACAGAGACGTAGAGTTGGTCTTTATATAAGGTGGGGGCCGCAGTAATCAAGGCATTGGGATGAGGGTCCATTTCTGTTTTCCACAGCCTTTTTCCGCTAGTGGCATTAAGCGCGGTAACGAAGCCATCGTCATCACCAAAAAACAGCATACGGGGGCCATTGCTGTCGATGTCGCTTAGTATGATACCGCTTCGAACTTGGATATCATTTTTGTAAGTCCATCGAGTGCAGCCGGACTCTGTGTCGAGGGCGTAAACGGTGCCATCTTGTGTCCCGAGGTATAAGGTATCTTCGGTAACCGCTGGCTGGGAGCGCAACTCACTTGTGCCGGGAAAACGTGGTGGTAAATAGTAGGCCCACTTCAGTTTCAAACGGGGTACATCGGCAGCACGAATGCCTGCATTTTCACCAGGCTGAAAGCGGTTGTTGTTAAGTGTGCTGCCCCAAAGGTTCGAGTGAATTTTGCTTGTTGGGTCCAGCGTATCGTTTTCAGGGCAAGACTTCGCGTGTAAGACTTGGCTGCCAATCAAAAGAAAAAGTGACGATAGCAGAAGCTTTTTGCAATGCATTTGATTCGCCTTGTGCATGCGGATACGAAATCGTTGCACGGCTTTAAAATAATCCTTCATATAAAGGTCTCTATGCTTGTGAGTTGTTCATTATTGTTTATATTTATGGCTGAACAAGCACATTATAGGCCTACTATTCTTCCTGTGAGGAGTGTTCTTGAATAAAAAGAAAGTAACAATAATGGCTACCGCTGCCTATGCCCCAATTATTGTGAGCATCATATCATTGAGTATTTTTGTCTTAGATCCTGTTGCGACTCAGTGGCTGCGTTATCAGCGTACTTCCATAGAACAGGGGGAGTACTGGCGCTTGGTTACGGGGCATCTGTGTCATTTGGGCGATATGCATCTTTTATTTAACTTGCTTGGAATGTGGTTGGTAACACTGTTATTGCACCAGGTTTTGCGCAGTCATACCTGGCTTCTGGTGTTTGTTTTTTCCTTGCTGGGAACCAGTATTGGTTTGTGGTTTTTTTCGCCGGAAGTCATTGGATATGTGGGTTTGTCTGGCGCTCTGCATGGTCTGGTAGTGGCTGGGGGTATTCTCGATTTACGCAATCTCTTTTTTAACAACGTGATATTACTGGTGGGGGTTTTTGGGAAGATTATCTGGGAGCACACCAACTATTACAGCAACTCTATGTCTGAGTTAATTGGCGGCCATGTGTTGGTTGACTCCCACTTGTACGGAGCGCTTGCGGGCGTGTTGATTGGTTCGATTTTGCTAATGAAACAGATAAATCACCACCGAGTAACGAGCGACCTTGCCGATCGCAATGAGCAGTAAAGATGCAAAAAACGAAAAACGTAACCAGCCTGCCGCTAAACACAAACCATCGCCAATAACGGGTAACCATGAAAATAGGAGGGCAAACACACCCCAGCGTTTTAGCAGTTCCATTGCATGGGCATTTTTTTTAAGAATACGGGTGTCGAGGGGGAAACGCTTGGCAGCTATATATCCCATGAGCCAGGTAATTAAGGCGCCCAGTGTGTTACCGGTGCTCGCTACCAATAATAGTAACGCGTTGGAATATGTTTTCTCACTGACTAAATAAGCCAGCAGCACCTCAGAGCCTCCAGGGGCTAGGGTGGATGAGATAAGGGCGCTGATAAATAGCCCCCATAAAGTTACTGTTTGATCCATAAGTTGATCCAGAAATAAAAACACATTTTGGCGCGTTTAAGCGGTTTGTGCCGAATAATAAAAACGTTCATTGCTTGGGGGCTGGTTTTTTGTGAATGTGGTTTGACAGCTGTTTTTCAAGGGCGTAACTTGCAGAATTGGATCGACTTGGGATGTTTCAGACTTATTTTTAATAATATGAAACTCTCGATCTGTTCAAGTGAAAAGTGTCGTCGTTCAGGGATGACCATCAACGATATTTTATTGCACTTAAATAAAAATAAACCATAAGCGTACAAGGAACTCATCATGTCTAGTCCACAACCCGTGTTGGCCAGTGTATCAGGCCAGCTGCAAGATAACCCCTATTTAGAAACGTTGAATCGCCAAAAGGCCTCGTTTAAGCGGCGTGGCGCACCGACTTGTGATCAGCGTAAGGAGCATCTCACTCGTTTACAGAAAGCTGTGATCCAGTATAAGGATCAGTTGGTTGAAGCGGCACAAAGTGACTTTGGCCACCGCTCTCCCCACGAAACCCTGGCCAGTGAAGTGTTGGCAGTGGCGGGAGAAGCAGCGGCCCATAAAGGCAAGCTGAAGAAGTGGATGAAACCTCAAAAAGCACCGTTCAGTTTTCAGGCAGCCGGTGCCAAAGGGCAAATCATGTACCAACCCAAAGGGGTTGTGGGCATCCTGGGTGCTTGGAACTATCCCGTTGCGATGATTTTTTCACCCCTGGTAGGTGTGTTAGGTGCGGGTAATCACTGCATGATTAAGCCACCCGATTTGACGCCCGCAGTGGGCGAAGTCGCTAAGGAACTAATCGCCAATAATTTCGACGAAGACCATGTAACAGTCATCACTGGCGACGTGACTGTAGCGGCTCAATTCGCAGAGCTGCCATTTAACCACCTTATGTTCACAGGCGGCACCTCCATTGGCCAAAAAGTCATGCAAGCTGCAGCCAAAAACCTGACTCCTGTTACCCTTGAAATGGGTGGTAAGTCGCCCGTCATTATCAGCCGTAACTACCCGATAGAAAAAGCGGTAGATCGCTTATTAATGGGTAAATGCGTAAATTCAGGGCAAACGTGTATCGCGCCAGACTATATATTGCTACCCGAAGAAAAAGAGCAGGAGTTCGTTAACTATATTACGGCTCGTTATGCAGAGCGTTACCCTTCTTTGGTCAACAACCAGGATATTACCTGGATCATCAACGATCGCCATCACCAGCGTGTGTTGGGCTTGATTGAAGATGCGAGGAACAAGGGCGCGAACGTTATTCAAGTGAACCCCCAAAACGAACAGCTGCCAGAGGGCAGTCGTGTGGTTCCCCCCACTATTATTACCGGTGTGAATAGCGAAATGGCGGTGATGCAGCAGGAGATTTTTGGGCCAGTTTTACCCGTGAAAACCTACAAGCACATCAGTGAAGCAATTCAATATGTCAATGATGGGCCGCGTCCGCTTGCCTTGTATTATTTCGATGAAAATATGGATACAGCGCAGGAAGTCTTAAGTCAGACTGTTTCTGGCGGTGCCTGTGTGAACGATACGATGCTGCATATTGCGCATGAAAACCTGCCTTTTGGTGGAAGTGGGCCAAGTGGTTTAGGGCGCTATCACGGCTTTGATGGCTTTGAGGAGTTCTCACATAAAAAGGGTGTTTTGTTTCAGAACAAGCGTATGGCACCTTCCAAGTATGTGAAGGCACCATATCCCGATAAGGCCCTCAAAGTGATGAACTATTTTACTAAATTCTTAGGCTAATAAGCTCCTAAGTGATAAGCCGACAAGAGCTTCTGTCGTTCTTGTTGGCCTTTCGTTCCCCTCCCGTTTAGAAAATTTTTTAATCCTTCCTTCACATGTCCTTCGCCTATACTCAAAAGTAGGGGTATTTTTGTGGGCGTTTTATGCCCTTTATGGATAGTGAAGGTTTATGCATCTCGGCGGTTATCAGGTTCAAAAAAAGAATTGGTCACGGTGGAATGGCCACTGTGTATAAAGGGGTGCAAACCTCTTTAGAACGCCCCGTTGCATTAAAAGTTCTCAAGAAGACACTTTTGGATCGAAAGGATGTTAAGTCGCGCTTCGAGCGGGAATCTCTTATCATCGCTCGGCTAAATCATCCTAATATTATCGATGTTATTGATAGAGGTATTACCTCTAAGGGGCAACCCTATTTTGTGATGGAATACGTTAAGGGAGCCGACCTTAAGGACTTAATTGAAAAGGGCGATCTTAAGTTATCCCAGCGTATCCATATCGCCGTTCAGATTTGTAAGGCTCTGGCCTACGCTCATGATAACGGCGTGATTCATCGGGATATTAAACCTGCAAATATTTTGATGGATCGGCAAAATCACGCCTATGTACTGGATTTCGGTATTGCGCACTTTTGCGAAAAAACACAAGCATCTAATAAAAATGAAGATCACCACACCCAGGTGGGTGATGTTATGGGGACCGCTGCCTATATGGCACCTGAAATACACGCGTCGGCCGACAACACTTCAGTTCAAAGTGATCTCTATGCCTTTGGCGTACTATTTTATGAATTGGTAACCGGTATATTGCCGCTGGGGCGTTTTGAACTTCCCTCCACCCAGAACCCAAATATTCCCAAGGCTATTGATAAAGTCATTGAGCGTTGTTTATGCCCCGATGAATCGCAGCGGCCCCGCTCCGCCAGTGAAATAAAAAACCTGTTGCTCAAGGTGATGCACGGAGCCCATTTAGCACCAGCACAAAAAGAACGCGCAAAAAAGACGGTTTCCAAGGCGGAGGATAAGTTTTCGCTGCTAGACGTCATCAAGGAGGACGAATTTGGTGCCGTTTATCTATTTGAAGATAAAGTGCAGCATGATTTATTGGTCATAAAAAAGCGTACCAACAGTAGTGCTGGTTTTCGTGAGAGCAAGCTACTGCATAAGCTGCACCACCCAAATATCGTTACGGTAAAAGGTGTTTCTAAAAATGATCGGGTCTTTATTTCCGTTATGGAATACCTAAAGGGCGGCTGTTTACAGGATCGCCTGATTAAGCCTTTTGGCTGGAAAAGTTTTATTTCCATTGCCACCCAAATCTGTGAGGCAATGGATTACGCTCACCGGAATCAAATTATTCACGGAAATCTGCGACCTAGGAATATATTATTTACTTCAAAAGGCCAGGCAAAAATATCAGACTTTGGTTTCGATGAGCATTACGGTGGTGGCCAAGAGGGGGGGAACTGGTACAACCACCTGGGGGAAGAGAAATCAGTCAAGACCGATGTCTATGCCGCTGGCGTATTGTTTTACCAAATGCTAACGGCCAGTCAGCAGCCCCCAGAGTGGCAGTCGGGAAAGCTCTGTACAAATGCGCAGTTTGATGCGTTCCCAAAGCCGCTTCAGAATGTCATTATTCAAAATAATGCAGTTGAATCCGGAAGCGCGTTATAGCGGCTTTTTTGAGGTGTTGGCAGATTTAAAGGCCATTAAGATAGGACGGAAGCCTGTTCAATCATCAAAGCAGGACGTTGCGACAATGGGCGATGGCCAGAGCAAAGCTGGCTTTCCTTTTGTTCTCGGTGGCGTCGTTTTACTCGCCCTTGGAACCTCCGTACTTTTGTATAGTACCGGTAATGGCCCGCGCGTTTGGGAATATCTGCAACTGTCGGCACATGACGCCATAATCTGGATGGAATCCCTTAAAGAATCCTTTCTCGGTAAATAGATCTGCTACTGGAAACTTTTCGGTAAATTAATTATGCTTCGGCATCGTTAGTATCCATAGATTAAGGGTTGAATTTTTAATGAGATTTTTATCAGTAGCATGTTCCATTCTGGCTATATGTGCGTGTTTTAGCGTTCAGGCATCCTCTTTAGATATAAATTTACGTGATGAGGCTATTCGTCTAGCCGTGAGGGGGCCTATTAATGAATCCGGGCTGAACCTTTCTCTTTCCGGCTTGCACCATGAGGATGATCGCGACCTAATTACTGCGGGTGTGTCGGTAATCGAAAGCCTTGCGGATGGAAGTTACGTCGGTATAGGTGGTCACCTTTACGCTTTTGATGCTAAGAATGTTGATGGCCTGGGAATGGCACTGGGTGGTTTTTTTCACTATGCGCTGCCAGCGTTTCCAGGTTTGGGTTTAGGCGGGCAGCTTTATTATGGGCCAGATGTCGTATCGTTCGATGATGTAAAGCGATACATTGAAACCGCGATGCGGCTAGAGTATCAGATACTGAGTCAGGCAAATATCTATGTCGGATATCGACACATCAGAATCAAAATGGATAACGGTGGTAAAGGGCGTATTGATAACGGCTTGCACTTTGGGTTACGGCTGACTTATTAGACGAATGGGTACGGGGTTTGTTGAATAGCTACCCACAGTGTTGAAAAACCGCCACTCGAGCAGTAAATGTTTTACGCTTTTTCTACGCGCTTGTTAGGTTTTTTCAAAAAACCAATGAGTTCTTCAATGCCAAGGGGTTTGCTGTATAAGTAACCCTGGGCTTCACTGCATCCCAGTGAGTTAATCAAATTCACCTGCGTAAGGTTTTCGACCCCCTCTGCAATCACATCCATATTGATACCATGGGCAAGTTGAGTAATCGCTTTTACAATTGCGATGCTTCCCTTGTCGGCAGGGATGTCTGCAATAAATGATTTGTCTATTTTTAATCGATCTATCGGCAGATGTTTGATGTAACTCAAGGAGGAATAACCGGTGCCAAAGTCATCAATGGCGATTTTATAGCCCGCGTTGCGTAACTCCATCAAAGTCGAAACGGTGGCTTTGATGTCACCCATGACCGTTCTCTCGGTTAACTCCAGTTCAATCATTTCTGTATTGAGTTGGTATTTTTCAACCGTACTGGAAAGTACCTCGACAAAATTATGCTCAGAAAAATGCTGAGCTGCGATATTGATAGATATTGGAATATCCACGAAACCCAGGTCTTGTAGGTGTTTCAGACTTTTACATGCTTCTTCGATAACCCAACGGCCAATAGGGATGATTAAACCGGTGTCTTCTGCTAACGGGATGAATTTGTCGGGGGGGGTTGAGTGGCCCGTGTGATCTGTCCAGCGGATAAGGGCTTCGATACCGGTAACTTTATCTGTTAGGGTGTTTATTTGCGGTTGAAAATAAAGAACAAACTCATTTTTTTCCAGCGCCCTGTGTAAGTTTCTTGATAAGCCCAGCTGATTCACTACATGGAATTTCTCATCGTTAGTATAAAAAATATGTTGGTTTCGCCCCTTTTCTTTCGCTCGGTCTAATGCAATATCTGCAAATTGAAGTAGCTCCTCTGCGGTTTTTGCATTGTCTGGAAACAGGCTGATGCCGGCGCTAAAGGTTTGTATTATTTCTCCAGTATCGAATGTAAGGGGTTTGGAAAAGTCAGCGCTGAGCCGAAGTATTACTTTTTCAATTTGTTCCAGGGAGCATATATCGGTCAGTAAAATACAGAATTCATCGGCACCAAAATGACTCAGGGTGTAGGCGCTATGGCAATCCTGTGTGGTGCTATTTATTTCTGCCTTTTTCAGGCTTTGTAGCAAACGCTGACTGATGGTCTGAAGTAGCTGGTCTCCAGTATTATGCCCGAGACTTTCATTCACCCTTTTAAATAAATCTAAATTAAGTAAGACAATGGCCAACTTTTCGCCGGTGGATGTCGCGTGCTCTAGGTGTTGCTCAGCTACGCTTTGAAAATGTTGTCGATTAGGAAGGTGGGTGAGCTGGTCTACATTATTTTGAGCCTTAAGTTTGGCATTTTGAGAAACAAATGACTTTATCAGATGTTCATTTTGGCCCTTTATCACGTGTTGTAGTTCATTGCTTTCTAGGGCGTAGGCGCAGTGTTGTATAATGGCATGCAAACCCTTTTTATGGTGCTCCTTAAAAGCCGCATTAGGAGAAATCTGTCCAATAAAAATGCCACGAATGCGAGTTGGTGTTGCGATAGATGCGAGAACAAGGGTTTGTTTATTGACGTGATGCACTTGTGGAATATGGCTGTGTAAAGACCATGCAAACTCCCCCGATGCGATTAAATGCTCAAGAATATTGCGTAGATTACTCTCTTCTTCTTGCTTATTAACGTAGTCCAACTCAATATCACTTTTGGAAGCAGAGAGGGAGCAGAAACCCACCGTTGAAAAGGGGGTGACTTGTAATATAAAGGGGACAGTTTCTCTTATAAGATGGGCTGGGTCTTTGCCTATATTTGGCTTTTGGTAAAGGCTGCACAGGGCACTTATAACGTTAAGGGTGTGCAGGTGCCAGCGATTGGTTTCTTCCAGGTGGCTTAAGCGTGCTTCTAAACCTGTATTTAGAAGCTGCCTGTTTTCTTTTCTGTCTTCCATAACTACTACACAATAAGTTCTGAATGATTGGATTGATGTTTGCTTTAGACGAATATTTACCTTGTTGCTTTAAAAAATACCTCGGCTAAAGTAACAGGCTAAGAGCTGAATTATATTGTTTATTTATTTCCGTCATTATCATTTCCAGAGAACTTTCAGGAATACCTAGTGATAGCCATGCACTTTCATCTAGTGCGGGTACGAAGTTCTCTCCATTGCCCCCCATGGGGATGGCGTGTGTGATCCAGTCTGCAACGTGTACTATCGCAGCTGAAAAACTGTGGTGTTCTGAGGACATGGGGGTGTGATGGTACGCAGTGCATTCCACTAGTGCCTCGGGCAAGCCCCAAGATCTAAATAAAGCGGCGCCAATTTCCTCATGGCTGATTCCATACTGCTGTGTTTCGAGTGCTCGAAGTGGGGCTGATTCGTTTTTGTTCGTTTCAAGAAGCGCTTTTTGAGCGTCTGGATACTTTACAAATAACAGTAAACGTCCGGTATCGTGTAGCAGCCCATTGACAAAGTGGGCTTCAATATCATGCTCGCCTTTATACTGGGCAAGTACTCGGGCAGAAATGGCGCATCCTAGGCTGTGTTTTGAAAATTCTTCAACGGAAAATATATCGCTTTTAATTCCGGAAATTGATTTTAGTACTTCAGTAGCTAATATCAGATCTACCGTTTGCTGGGTACCTATTAGGGAAAGCGCTCGATCGATGCTGCTAACTTGTCCGGGAAAGTTGAACATGGCGCTATTTGCAACCTTGAGTAGGCGAGCTGCAATGGAAACATCCGTGCTAATAAGCTGCGCTAAGTCACCGAAGTCTGTGCTTGGGTCTTCGAGGGCTGCTTTTAGTTTCATGTAAACTTTGGGTGGCGATACGAGGTACTGAGTCTCATCCAAAAGTGTTTGAACCGCCAAAGAGTTACTCACATTTCGCCCCTCAGAAACTTGCCAGAGCCAAGTATTTTTTTCATCTCAATGACAGCGAGCAGGGAAGGTGTGTTATGTCTAAAGCGACACTCTAAGCTCTCAGTGCTTGGAGGGGTGGCTGTAGTACTTTGGTTTGCGGCAGGTTCACTGCTACTAATAATAGGGAGTTCAGTGAAGCCCCATGCTTTTAATAATCGCAGGTGTTTCTCTTCAATTGATGTGTTTGCAGGGATAAGAAGCTGGCCATTCTTATTTAATATATCAGCGGCGCAGACCATGCCGACTGTAATGTCGTTTACTCTTAGTTGGTTCATAGATGACTAATCATTAAAGTTTACTGATTGTTATAAAGCTGTCATGCCAGGTTATATGACTAACTCTTTAAAGATAGACCCATAATTCGAAATCTGGAGGGTGAATCGGGTTTAGTTTGTAACCGGCTTGTGCTGAAGATGTCTAGTATCAATATTTACTGAAGGGTTGGCTTGAAAAAGTTGTTTTTTAACCAAGGTATTCTCCTTGCTTAAACGGCGCTTGAGTCTTTGCTGACTTCTGCGTAACCTTGGCTGCACATTGGTCCTAGAAACCGCAGCTGGAGTACGAAATTCTGCACACCGACAGTAGGCGCTTTTAGGCGAGCTCTTGCCGCACCTAGAAAATTTTAAAAAGTTCTCATCTCCAGCCGTATACGGCGCTTACGCCCAATAAGGTGAGTACGAACTTTGAAAATTTCCTATGCACGCCAATATCTTGCACATCTTTTTCGCACCTTTATGCCCTCGGGGTGCAACTGAGGTTTCTAGGATGATCAATACAATATTATTTAGGCGGATTTTTAATATGGGTATGGAAGAGATTATTGCGCAAAAAATTGCTAATGGCATAGATCCATCGGCCTTAGAGGTGATTAACGAAAGCCACCTTCACGCCGGGCATTTGGATACAGACAGCAAAGAAACGCACTTTCGAGTGAAGGCGGTTGCCGAGAAGTTTGAAGGCGTGTCGGCTGTAAAGCGCCATCAGATGGTTTACGGGGTGTTATCTGAAGAGTTTGAAGCAGGGCTGCATGCGCTGGCTTTGGAGCTTAAGGCACCGTCTGAGGCTTAATGCTCTCTTTGGTAGCAAAAGAAGCTTAGCGATATATCGGTGTCTAATTGACTCAGTTGTTCTATTTTCTTGTGCTTTTCAGGTTTACTTCGCCAATAGTGAGGGGTCATTTTGAAAAGCGCTTGAATGGACTCTGGTGTATCCAGACTTATGGAATGGAAAAGTGCTTGGGTATCAATCAGCTTTAGTTGGGGGTGATGAACTGGGTTGTCAGTGGTTTTTTCTATTGCCGTGTTTTCATCTTGGCCTTTAATATCTGAGTAGATATGTTCGCGCAGTTGTATTAAATGCTTAGCATCTGGTTTTACAAAAATAAAAATGCCGCCGGGTTTTAATAATCTTACGAGTTCCTGGGCATTTATGGGGCAAAATAAGACGGTTATCATATCCATGCTGTGGTCAGCAAAAGGCGTTTGACTCAGGTTCGCAATGAGCCAGTTAACCTTAGAGTTATGCTTGCAGGCATTGATAATGGCGTCTTTTGAAATATCAATTCCCCATGTTTGAAGCGGATTTTTATGCTCAGTCAGTACTTTGCGTAATGCTTTATCCAGCTGGTGGGTATAGTAGCCTTCACCGCAGCCGAGATCAGCCACTTGCAAGGGGGAGTTAGTTTCAACGTTCTTTAGGTGTTTGAGCGCGAGTTGTTCAAGCGCCGTATAAATAGGTAAATAATGTCCTTCAGCCAAGAATGCCTGGCGGGCCTTGATCATCTCCTTGCTATCGCCAGGGTGTTTGCTGCGCCGCTGGTGGCTGAGTAATAAGTTTACATAGCCTTGGCGGGCAATATCAAAACTGTGGCCCTGAGGGCAATAATAGCTGCGATCATTATTTTGTAGAGCCTCTCTGCAAACAGGGCAAACCAAGGGGCTATTAACAGTTTGGCTCATGACGTTTGTATCACTCAGGAGGAGGCCAGTAGTTCACGCATGATTTCTTCGTAAACCAGGGAAAGTTCTCCCAGCGCGTTTATTTCTACCGACTCATCTACTTTGTGAATAGTGGCATTGCATGGCCCCAGTTCAATAACCTGAGTGCCCGTGGGGGCGATAAAGCGGCCGTCGGAGGTGCCGCCCGCTGTGGAAAGCTCGGTCGTTCTACCGGTGACTATTTTGATGGCCTTTTGAGTAGCATCCAGCAGTGGGCCGGTATCGGTAAGAAAGGGCAGGCCGCTAAGATTCCAATCTATATGGTAATCGAGTTGATGTTTATCCAGTATTTCACAGGCACGCTGTTTAATGTTTTCAGGTGTTAATGCGGTTGAAAAGCGCAGGTTGAAAATCACTTCCAGCTCACCAGGAATCACATTGGTCGCACCGGTGCCTCCGTTAATATTAGAAATTTGAAACGAAGTGGCGGGAAAAAATTCATTGCCTTGATCCCACTGGCATTGTGCTAATTCTGCCAATGCGGGCGCGGCTTTGTGAATGGGGTTGTCGGCTAAATGCGGGTAGGCAACGTGGCCCTGAATACCATGCACTGTCATTTTTGCACCCAAGGAACCACGGCGACCATTTTTAACCACATCACCCAGCTGTTTGGTGCTGGAGGGTTCACCCACTATGCACCACTGCATTTTTTCACCACGGGCTTCGAGGTGCTCCACCACTTTCACTGTTCCGTGGGTGGCAATGCCTTCTTCATCACTGGTGATTAAAAAGGCGATGGCACCTTGGTGGTCAGGGTGCTGGCCAACAAAACGTTCGCAGGCCGTTACCATTGCGGCGAGGCTGCCTTTCATATCGGCGGTGCCACGGCCATAGAGCATGCCGTCTTTTTCTGTAGGAGTGAAAGGCGGTGTGGCCCATTTTTTTTCATCACCTGTGGGCACCACATCGGTATGCCCAGCAAAGGCTAAAACGGGTTCTTCTGTGCCCCGTCTTGCCCAGAAGTTGTCCACCTCTCCAAAGCGTAAGCGCTCAATCTGAAAGCCGATTTTTTCAAGCCGAGAAATCATTAGCTCTTGGCAGCCGAGGTCATCGGGAGTGACAGAGGGGCGGGAGATAAGATCTTTCGCGAGAGCAAGGGTATCTTGGGTAACATCGTTTAAGAGATCGGGCATTTATTTTACTTCCAGAACAGGCAAGCGATCGCGCCCGCTGATGGTGAGTGTTTCAAAATCGAAGAGTTTACGGTCAGCCATGTGCGAAGGCGTAACGTTTTGCATTGCCGTGAACATGGTTTCTAATCGACCTGGGTGCTGTTGATCCCAGTCTTGCATCATTTCTTTTATGACCTGGCGCTGCAAGTTTGCCTGGCTACCACACAAAGTGCAGGGAATAATGGGGAAGCCTTTTTCTTCGGAATAACGGCTAATATCCTTTTCGCGGCAGTAGGCGAGGGGGCGGATCACGATGTTTTTCCTATCATCGCTAAGCAATTTGGGCGGCATTCCCTTCATCTTTCCACCGTAGAACAAATTCAGAAACAGGGTTTCGAGAATATCGTCACGGTGGTGGCCCAGAGCAATCTTGGTGGCACCGATTTTTTCAGCGAAACCATAAAGTGAGCCACGCCGCAGACGCGAACACAGCGAGCACTGGGTTTTCCCTTCTGGTAGCTTTTCCTGCACGATGCTATAGGTGTCTTTCTCCAAAATATGGTAGTTGACACCGAGCTTGCTGAGGTATTCCGGCAGTACCTCTTCTGGAAAACCCGGTTGCTTTTGATCAAGATTGACCGCGATCAGTTCAAAGCTGATGGGCGCAGAACGCTGCAGGCTCATCAGCATATCAAGCAGGGTGTAAGAATCTTTACCGCCAGACAAGCACACCATAACCACATCGTTGTCTTCAATCATGTTGTAGTCAACGATGGCGTTGCCGGTTTCCCGGCGTATTTTCTTTTGCAGTTTGTTAAATTCGTACTGCGATTTACTTTTCATGCTGTAGCGGCCGTTAGTTATGCGCGTGTAGTTCTTCATTGAGTGCGATAGCGCTGCGGTTAGCTTTACACTCGATGGTGCCAGTTTGGGAGTTACGACGGAAAAGTAAGTCAGACTTTCCAGCCAACTCGCTGGCTTTTAGGGTGCTCACTAACTGGTTTTTATCATCGAGCAAATTCACTTTAGAGCCTGCAGTGATGTATAAACCGGCTTCGATGGTGCAACGGTCGCCAAGGGGAATGCCCAAGCCCGCGTTAGCCCCCAATAAGCAATTTTTGCCTACGGAAATAATCACGTTGTTGCCGCCTGATAAGGTGCCCATAGTGCTGCAACCGCCACCAAGGTCGCTGCCTTCGCCAACCACTACACCAGCCGAAATACGGCCTTCTATCATACTGGTGCCTTCGGTACCGGCATTAAAGTTTATAAAGCCTTCGTGCATAACCGTGGTGCCTTCGCCAACATAAGCCCCTAAGCGCACGCGGGCAGTATGGGCAATGCGCACCCCAGTTGGCACCACGTAGTTCGTCATTTTGGGGAATTTGTCCACCGAGCTGACTTCCAGTAGCTCACCTTTCAAACGGGAATCTAGTTGTCGCTGTGGAAGTTCTGTCAGATCGACTGCGCCTTGATTAGTCCAAGCCACGTTGGGCAGCAAAGGGAAAATGCCGCTTAAGTTAGTGCCGTGGGGTTTAACATGGCGTAGGGAGATTAAATGTAGCTTTAAATACGCTTCAGGGGTGCTGCTAAGAGCGCTGTCTTTTTCAATAAAGGTTAACACTAAAGGCTGCTGACTTTGCGCTAAAGGTGCCACCAATGCTGTGTCGATCTTGGCTGCCTCAAGCTCCTTGCAAAGGGCGCTAACTTGTTCTGTTTCGATGCTAATGGCCGCGTTGCCGCCTTCGTACCCCACGATGGCGCCGAGTTTTTCCACCAGGGATTTTGCTGGCTGGAAAAGTGGCTGGGGGTAATACACTTCTAGCCATTCGTTTTTAGCGTTTTGTGTTCCAACACCAAAGGCCACACAGAAAAAGGATGAGTCGGTCATGTTTTGCTCCTAAATTAGCTGAAAATTTGCTGGTAATCGGTTTCTTTAAAGCCAAGGTGAATCTGGCCTTGCTTGTCGAGCACTGGGCGTTTAATAAGGGTGGGCTGCTCCAAAAGCAGGCTCACAAGGTTATTTTCACCGAGGGAGTTTTTAGTGTCTTCGGGCAGCTTACGCCAAGTTGTGCTGCGTTTATTCAGTATGCTTTCCCAGCCTAAAACATCCACCCAGCTCTGCACCTGATGTGCTTCCAAGCCATCGCTGCGAAAATCATGAAACTGGTAATCGATGCCTGCCTGTTCAAGCCAGCGCCGGGCTTTTTTGACGGTATCGCAATTTTTAATGCCGTAAAGTGTCACCATGCTTATATCGTACTCATAAAACGTTGAATGCGTTGTGCCGCTTCAGCGCACTCTTCGGTGCTGGCAACCAAGGCCATGCGAATGCGATTTTTGCCAGGGTTCTCGCCGTCTATTTCCCGAGAAAGGTATTGGCCCGGCAAAACGGTAATGTTTTCTCTCACGTAAAGTTTTTGTGCAAACTCGATATCATCAATGGGCGTTTGTGCCCAAAAATAAAAACCGCCTTCCGGTATCTCCAACGACAACTGCTGCCCCGCTATCGCTTGAAATTGCGCAAATTTCTCTCGGTAAAGAGTGCGGTTTTCGATAACGTGACTTTCATCATTCCAGGCGTGAATGCTGGCGATTTGATGATGCAAAGGCATCGCGCAACCGTGGTAAGTGCGATAGAGCAAAAAGTCCTTCAGAACGCTGGCATCACCGGCCACAAATCCCGAGCGCAAGCCCGGTAGGTTTGAGCGTTTCGACAGGCTGTGAAACACCACGCAGCGTTCATATTGATGGCGACCAAGTTTTGCGCAGGCTTCTAGCAAGCCCATGGGCGGCTGGGATTCATCTAAATAAATCTCGGAATAACATTCGTCACTGGCAATGATAAAGTCATGCTTATCGGCCAGAGCAATTAGTTTCTTCAAGGTTTCAAACTGCATCACCGCGCCAGTGGGGTTGTAGGGCGAGCAGATAAACAGTAGCTGGCACTTCGACCAGCTTTCCTCGTCAATACTGTCGAAATCCGGCTGTATGCCTTTGTTTGGCAAGTAAAAGGGCGTTGCGCCTGCCAAAAAGGTCGCCCCTTCGTAGATCTGGTAAAACGGGTTGGGCATCATGATATAGGGCTTCGCCCCACTTGCCACAGCCTCACGGTTGACCACCGCTTGCGCAAAGGCGAACAGGGCCTCGCGAGTGCCACTAACGGGCAAAACATGCCGTTCAGAATCTATCGAATCAGCAGCAAGGTTAAAACGTTGTATGAGCCAACTTGCGATACTCTCTCGCAATTCTGGCGAACCCTTTGTGGCGGGGTAGTGAGCGACTTTGGGCAAGGCATCACTGAGTGCCTGCAATACATGGGCAGGTGCAGCGTGCTTGGGTTCACCAATGGATAGCAAAATGGGAGAAAGCCCACTCGGTGGTGACACCGTAGCTTTCAGCGCGTTGAGCTTTTCAAAAGGGTAGGGTTGTAGGCGTTGAAGGTCGTTGTTCATGGTTCTGGCTACGAGCGAATAATCTTGGGGACGGCATTATAGCGGAAGGAGCAATACAGGTCTGGATAAAATTGTAGGGGCTTTATTTCGCCACTTGAGAGCGAACTTGATTAGGGATCCCATTTACGCGGCAGGATTATTTTGAGTTGGTGGATAGGGCGGGGGCACTCTTCGAGAAGATAAGCGCGGGGCTATCTACAGCCATTTGCCGCCAATTTTGCGCCGTTTAGGTAATCAGCCTGAAAACTGGATTGATTCCGCTTCTCACTTCCAGAAGTACTTTTTTTATGCAGCGGGTACGCTTTCTTCTCTAGAGCAATTCAGGGAAAAGAAAAATAGGCAACAATCTGAAAAGGGGAATGCCGAAGAATCTGTTGCTTGGATTAAAGGAGGGGGGCTCGAAGAAGCTGTACGGTTAGGCTGGGTCGTTTTATCCCGTGCTAAAAGGTAGATCACCTGCTTGTGGTGTGATGCTTTCTTTGTTTTTTTGTTGATGACTACCCGGTAGTTACTGCTCTTTTATCTATTACGCCCAATTGTTTTATTCATAATATAGTGGCTGTCTTTATATTTTTTGTCTTAGCCATATATTTCATAGCCTGTACAAATGGTTAAACCGAAGAAGTCAGCGGCGTAGTTGCACCTAGTCAGGGGTGAAAGAGATGTTAAGATATTTCGGAATTCAACCCATGCGCGTGAGCAAACGACTCATTGCTTTGGATTGGTATTGAGGTTCTGTGCTTTACACGGGCAACGATACTATTGAAGAGACGGATGCGGTAATTCCGTACGTCCGGATCTATATGGGGGCACCTCGGCAACGCGGTGTTCTACCATGACGGTGAAAGAGAACACAAAAGGAGAGTAATTGTGAACAACTACACGTTAATTTTTACACTATCCATTTTTCTATTAATAAGCGGTTGTACAACAGCGCCTCCTAGTCAGTCACCTCGTAAGCCCACGACTAAACAGTTGATTTATGAAGCATGTATGCCATCGGCAGAAAAAAGGGCAAAGACAGATGGTAAGGAAACCCCGCAGCTTGTTGCTCATTATTACTGTCAAGTAGTAGCGGGGATATGTGCCAAGACACCGGAAGAAGATGCATGTCAAAGCCTTCTAATGGATTATGAATTAGAGATAAATAAACGGAGTGCATCTCTGCTGTTTGCGGCGGCTAAATTTGGAGATCATCGTTTGGTTGAGGCGATGATCAATGCAGGGGTAAACGTTGAATATTCAACAAGTAGTACTCGTAATACTCAAATCGGCATTGGATGGACGCCGCTCATGATCTCTGTTGCCGAAGGAAATGAAGAGGTTGCTTCTGTATTGATTAAAAGCGGTGCGAATGTAAATGCAAAAAACAAACTTGGAAGGACATCGCTCATGTTTGCATCAAAATATGGTTTTTATTCGATCGCCAAAATGTTATTAGAAAACAACGCAAATATTGATGCCATACCAAATGACAAAGATGGCTGGACCGCTATAATTGCAGGCGCATATGAAGGACACGACGATATAGTGAATTTGTTAATGTTATATGGTGCCGATACAAAGATTCAAGACAAGAATGGTAAAACCGCCTTGATGTGGGCGGAAAACCAGGGAAATACTAAAATTATTGAATTACTGAAAGCCACCCGTTGATGGGTGCAGTTGTTGCCTAATAAAGTAAATTAGAACTACTTAAAAAGAATGGACCTACTTAAGAGAAAACAACTCTTGAATTCAACTAATAAGGGGGAGCTTCAGCAATGCGCGACCCCCCCCCTTATTAGTTATGTTTTATATGTCAGCCATATTTAACCAGGTGTCATGTTTGTTGCAGGCACTCAAAACATGTATTCGACCTGAGTAATTACCAAGGTCAAACTGAGATATTGGGGCTTTATCCTGAGTCGGGTCAAACATCTTCTCATCAATGAATTCAAACTTATCATTTAGTATCATGTGCTTGACAATATAGTGATCATATCCAGTCATGCCATGGGGAGTTGTTACTTGTATTTTTTTCCCTGAAACTTCAATTATTGGTAAATGACTTTCAATTTTTTTACTCCAGCGGCCTGGAGCTTCCTTAGTGTAATAAACTCCACCGGCCATACTTACAGTGGAAGCTAAGGCAACCGTTGGTGCCATCATTCCGGTGGCAGCACCTAATGTCGATACACGTATAAAATTTCTTCTATTCATAATTATTCTCCATAGTTTTGTTGTAAATTTCTTTAGTTCCGGCATAGGTGCAGTGCCGTATAAATATGAGCCTAATGGCAGGGATAAGCAGCCTCTGGTTTCCGGTTAATTTCGAACAAAAATAAACCAGTTCAAAAATTAACCGGATGTGCTAGCAAAATACTCCGTTAATATACATGTTACCTAGAGGAAAATAATACCGTTTAAGCGAGGGAATTAGAAAAATTTCTTGTCAGATAATTAACATACAGCCAATAAAAAGCAACAAGAAAAGGATAAAACGGCAGCGACCTGAGGAAGGGTATGAAGAAGAGGTTGTAGAGTTAGGGTTGGTCTTTTTATCCGGCTTTAAAAAACAGGGTGTCTTCTTTTATTCGTTCTGTTGTATTGATGGGTCAGCCTTTCATTTATTGTTTGTCAGTCAGGCCTTAAGAAAGCCTGCTGAGGGATAGGCTTAGTGTGTGCGTTGCACCCTTTGCCAGTTTTATTGAGTCGGAAGCAGCATTTGCAGTTTCCACGCAAAGCATGGATTGATATGCCTCTGGGCTGAATTGTGAAAGGCGTGCGGCTTTTTCTTTCCAGGGGTTCCAGACAACACAGGATGCGCTGCCGGAGCTTTCTATCAGGGTATTTTGCGATTCCCCTTTTTGCCTATTACCCCGCATAATTTTTAAGTCTCCCTCGCTGCCAAAATACACACGATCGGTTTCTTCAGAAAAGGAGATAGGGCCGGTTTGGTATTTTTTCTGCCACCCATCCATAGCATCCAGGTATTCGCAATTATCCAAACCGTGAATGCTTGTTTCTGAAATATTTTGCGTGGGGAAGTAGCTGTGTAAGGCCTGACTAAAATGAACGCTGTTCTGAGACGGGTTATGGGTGATTAGCCGGAGAGACAGCTTTTCACCAATCTCTACCTCCAGGCTTAAATGAAGAGGGCAGGGGGTGTCGAGCAATCTGAGGCGAAGGGTGGTGCCTGCCTCATGCATATTATAATCGTAAAGTCCCCAAGTGCCAGTGCGGGCAAATCCGTGGGCGGGCTGAGTGGGCAATTTTTGAAATTCATTTTGCACCGTCTGCGGGTTACAGTTCAGGTCACCAAACCAGGGCCAGCAAATGGGAATGCCAGTTCGCACAGCCTTACCTCGTTGGAATTGTGCATCAGGGTTTTCCCATAAAAGAGGTGCTTCGCCATGGGCTTGGAATTGAATAAGCTGCCCGCCTTGGAGAAGCACCACGGCACTTGCCAGTTGGTTATTGATTTGCAGGGCAGGTAAGTCACCAATTTGAATACACTGTATGGAGGGCTGTTTCAAAGTTGCCCCTTAAGCTTGATCGGTTTTTGGCGGAAGACTTTTGCTCAATACCAAATAACCAACCACACCCGATAAGACTGAGCCAAGGATAATGCCCAGCCGTTCGTCAAACATCCGGTTTACGCCAATGTCTTCAAATGCTAATGAGCCAATAAATAAACTCATTGTAAAACCGATACCACACAAAGCAGCCATGCCGTATAGCGAAGCCCAGCTCATTCCTTTGGGCAGACTGCACCAGTTTAATTTTATGGCCAGCCAGCACAGGCTAAAAACGCCGACTTGCTTGCCGATAAAAAGGCCAACGGTGATGCCCAAAGGGACGCTGTGTAATAGCTGCTCTGTACCAACGCCTGAAATATTGATGCCTGCATTGGCAAATGCAAAGACAGGTAAAACAAAAAACGCCACCACAGGGTGAAGGTCGTGTTCCAGTTCTTTCAGCGGCGAGGGGTGGGATTTAGATGTAGAGCGGATAGGGATAAACATGGCTAAAACTACACCCGCTAAGGTGGCATGAACGCCTGATTTTAACATTGCGGTCCACATAATCAGGCCGACTAAAATATACGGGGTGGGGCTGGCATACTTGCGCTTGTTGAAAAGAAAAAGAATGGGTATGCATAAGCCCGCAATTATCAGAGCCGCTGTAGAAATTTTAGCGGTGTAAAACGCGGCGATAATTACAATGGCCCCTATATCATCAAATATGGCCAGTGATGAGAGGAAAATCTTTAAGCTCACCGGCACTCTTGAGCCTAGTAAGGATAAAACCCCCAGCGCAAATGCTATGTCAGTGGCGGCGGGTATGGCCCAGCCCTGCATTGCGATGTCGTTATCCTTGTTAAAATAGATATAAAAAAGCGCGGGTACTGCCATGCCTCCGATGGCGCCAACACCGGGCAAGATAATATTTTTCTTATCGGATAACTCGCCTTCTATCAGTTCTCGTTTCAACTCAAGCCCCACCAGGAAAAAGAAAACAGCCATTAGGCCATCGTTAATCCATAGCAGGAGTGGTTTTGCGATTTCCAATTGCCCAACGCGTACCTCAACCGGCGTATCGAGGAAGAGAGCGTAATAGGATTGCAGGGGAGAGTTGGCAAGGATGATGGCAAGCAGCGCCGAGAACATCAGGAGGATGCCACCGGCAGATTCGAGTTTGAAAAAACTAGCTAAATAAGAATTGGAGTTGTCTGTCATATGCTTATGTCGGCTTTTGGTATGTTTTGAAGGTAATTAGGCAGCCTAGCATTATATAAGTTCCCAGGTATAGGCATCTTTAAGCCAGTATAAAAGTAGGGTTTTGTTTGTCTTTGCCCTTCACCCAGGTTGAGGCAAGGGAGTATTGCCTTAGGGTGGCAAAGTGACGAGATTCCCTGCAGTGTTTTCGGAATAACGCTACTCTTAAACATGGGTCGGTCAACGGCCTGTCACCTTGTGCTTAGGTTCCTCTTAATCTTAGCAGAGCTTTCGTGTTGAGCCATTATGCTAGGGTTAACGCCTTTGTCTGGGGTGAGGTTGTTAGAGTTACTTCAATATAAACAGGTAGTTATTTTAGTATGACGGATTTCTCCGGCCCTTCGTTAAACAAAATAAAGGTTATCTTGCCTCCGCTGCTACAAAGCATTGTCGAGCTGTCCGTGGATCAGCTCGATGCGGCTGTTCTCAGGTTGCTTGATGCCGTGGATGATCACTTTTTTGATCTGGCTGAAGAGGCTAAAAGTAACTCTGAGCAAAACGTATATTTTGAAGCCATGAGAGATGTGCGTGTTGGTCGCCGGGGTGTAGAGCAATCGTTTCGGCAAAATATTGAAAATGGCTTCCGTACGATGTGTTTTTCTATTGAGTCTGGAGAGCAGGCAGTGGATGCCCCGCCAGTGCTTTTGGATAAATCCGTGGGCGGTCTGGAAGATGCGGTCAATCGAATTGATCGAAAATTCAAAGCGGCACATGGTGCAGAGCTTTATAAGGTGGCAGTACGCTTTGATGCCCTGAGCGATGATTTTCAAGTGGTAGACGCCAATAATGCCTTATCACCTAAGAACCTTTGTGAGTATTTTAATCGAGCATCTCACCTCCTCAATCTTGATGACAAATCTAGAAACGTTCTGTTTAAACTATTTGACAGAAATGTGATTCGTGTTTTGCCGAGCCTTCTTCAGCAGGTGAATGCCAGTCTTGCTGAGGCGGGGGTTTTGCCAGACTTTAATGCGCAAATGTCTTCGAGTGTGAATGAAGAGTCTTACCCTGGTGTAGGAGGAAAGTCCGACCGAAAGCTAGGCTCTTCTCCTGAAGAAGATGCCGAGGTTTTTTCTCATTTGCAACAATTACTGAAGCACGATTCCGATACGAATGAAGGTGTAGAAGAAAAGCCGAATGCAGGCCAGGGAAACGTGCTACCCCAGCAGGAACTACTGGAAATTCTTTCATCAATGCAAAGGAATATTCCTGTGCCAACGGACTTAGATGCGCGAATTTCCCGAGTTGATATTCGTGAGCAGGTTCGTCAGGTTCTTGCTGAGCGTCAAGATTATTATGAAGGCGGCGTTTTATCCAAAGACGATGAAGAAGTGATTGCTTTGGTTGAAAAGTTGTTCAATGCTATATTAGACGACCCCGCTTTGGCTGACCTGGTTAAAGCACCATTGAGTCGATTACAGATTCCTTTGGTTAAATTAGGGCTTGTTGATAGCTCTCTTTTTGTAGAGCGGGAACACGTTGGCCGCGCTCTTGTCAATGAGCTTGCCAAGCTAGGGAGCAGCGATACTAATAAGTCAGAAATGGCGCGCAACGTGCTCTATACAAAGGTAGAGGAAATCACTCAGCGTATTATCCGAGCATTTAAGGAGGATGTATCCGTATTTGAAAATGCATATAATGATTTAATGCTTTTTTATAAACGCACTCAAGCACGGGCGGACGAGATGGAGCAGCGTTCCCGAATTGCATCAGAGGGGCAGGAGAAGGTCGAGCTGGCTCGTTCAGTTATTTCCCAGAACGTAGGGTTACTAAAAGAAAAAAAAGTGATCCCTCCCGTCGTAGAGCGATTACTCCAAGAGGGATGGAACAATCTTATGCTTGTTACCCTGCTAAAAGAAGGTGTGCCCGGACAAAACTGGGGGGATTACCTACTCACTGCGGAAGAGTTAATTTGGAGTGTTCAACCAGATAAAGACAGGGCAGCGCGCCAGCGTTTGCTTCAACTTGTTCCCCACTTGATTGAAAAACTTAAGGAAGGGCTTGCAACTATAAACTTTGAGTCATTTGCGCTGAGCGAAATACTCACGGAGCTTGAGCAGGAGCATCTGGCAATTTTTGGTATGCAAAGAGAGCCAATAAAGGAACAAGAATCTACCCGTGTAAGTAAGCCGATTTCTGTTGCGGACAATGACGAGCCTCAGGAGGCGGGTGCCGAGGCTTCCTCCGAAGCAATAAGCGGGGATATCGCATCCATCACCCGTCAAATCATGAATAAATCAAATAGTAAGCTCGGTGTGCCTGACGAAGACGGGGTGGCTCATAAAGATCAGCCCGTAAACGCTTCCGCAGATTTGGAAACGCCAGTATCTGCAAACAAGGCCGCTAACGCTGAGCAAGTTGGGCTTGAACGGCATGAGGCCGAGATTTTGGTGGATCAGCTTAATCTCGGGGTATGGTTCGAAGTGCATAATAAGGAGGCGGACGGGAAATACCGCTGTAAACTAGCGGCGCATTTAACAGGATACAATAAATATATTTTTGTAAATCGCCGGGGTGAAAAGGTGATGGAGCGTAACCGAAGCAGCCTGGTGGACGCGCTGGTCTCTGCTGAGATGAGAGTGCTAAAAGAGACCCAGCTTTTTGACAGGGCCTTGCAATCCGTTGTGAGTGACTTGCGTAATGCAAAGGAAACAAAGAGTTAATAATAACTTCAGTGGAATTAATAAAATAAAAACTGCTTTCATAGAAAAGGGCATCTTGGGCTCAGCGACATTTATTTGCTCACCGAATTGCGATGCGCGTGCTAACGAGGCAGATATAAGCCTGCTGGTGATTCACAATATTAGTTTACCGCCGGGTAAATTCGGCGGGGATTACGTGCAGCAACTTTTTACCAATTGCCTTAACCCTGAAGACCATCCATATTTTCAGGAAATCTATCAGCTAGAGGTTTCCGCCCATTTATTTATTCGTCGCAATGGCGACATCATTCAGTTTGTCCCCTTTTATCAACGCGCCTGGCACGCTGGGCAATCGCACTTCAGGGGGAAAGAGCGTTGCAATGACTTTTCCATTGGCATAGAGTTGGAAGGAAGCGACGACCAGGCGTTTACGCCTGAACAGTATGAACAGCTCACCTCCATCACTATTTCATTAATGCGTCATTATCCGCGCATTACAGCGGATAAAATTTGTGGGCACCAGCACATTGCCTACCAGAGAAAAACTGATCCGGGCCCTGAATTTGATTGGTCTAAATATTTCAATGCGCTAAAAGAAAACCTGAAGAATTAGCCTGAATTACCCCTTTGTTTCAAGATCCTTGTTTTTGAAAGATTTATCAAACTTATGCACCTATACTTTCAAATAAGAATGGTCATAATTCAATTTGCGCCTACTATTTAAACAGCTGCGGAAATTGCTGAATAGCTATTTGGTTAAGGAATAAAATATTATTTAGGAAAGCGCCTAAGAAGTAAAAAAGGATATTTCTCCATGAGCGAAACCCCCTCTATTGAAGACCTCGATCCGCAGGAAACCGCAGAATGGCTGGATGCAATAAAGTCCCTGATTAAGCACGAGGGGACAGAGCGCGCCACCTATATTTTGAAGCGTCTGGTGGACACTGCCAGGTTGGAAGGGGTTCCCTTTAAACGTGTCACCACACCTTACACCAATACCATCCAGCGTAAAGACGAAGAGCGGATGCCCGGCGACATGCACATGGAGCGCCGAATTCGTTCATTGATTCGCTGGAATGCGCTGGTCATGGTGATGCGCGCCAATGAAAAAGATCCCGATGTGGGTGGGCATATTTCAACCTTTGCTTCTTCAGCCACCCTCTATGATGTCGGTTTTAACTACTTCTTCAAGGGCCCCAATGAGCACTCATCAGGGGACTTGCTGTATATACAAGGCCATTCAGCACCGGGAATGTACTCCCGTGCTTTTCTTGAAGGGCGAATGAGTGAAGCCCAGTTGGAAAGATTTCGCCGTGAGGTAGATGGAGGAGGGCTTTCCTCTTATCCCCATCCTTGGCTGATGCCTGACTTTTGGCAATTTCCTACCGTTTCTATGGGTTTGGGGCCTTTGCAGGCGATTTATCAAGCCCACGTTATGAAGTATCTGGATAACCGCGAGCTAATTAAAGCGGATGATCGAAAGGTCTGGGCTTTTCTTGGTGACGGTGAAACCGATGAGCCAGAATCTCTCGGCGCAATATCTCTGGCGGGGCGAGAAAAACTCGACAACCTGATTTTTGTTGTTAACTGTAACTTGCAGCGGCTGGATGGGCCGGTGAGGGGAAACGGTAAAATTATTCAGGAGCTAGAAGGTGCTTTTCGTGGCGCAGGCTGGAATGTTATCAAAGTGGTTTGGGGGCGTTTATGGGACCGTTTACTCGAAGAAGATCACGATGGCTTACTCAAAAAACGCATGATGGAAGTGGTGGATGGTGAATACCAAACCTACAAAAACCGTGGCGGGGCCTATACAAGAGAGCACTTTTTTGGCAAATACCCCGAGTTAAAAGCCCGTGTCAGTGATATGACTGATGAGCAGATATTCCACCTGAACCGAGGCGGCCATGATCCTTACAAGGTATATGCAGCCTACGCCAAAGCCGTAAAAGCAAATGGCAAACCAACGGTTATTCTGGCAAAAACCGTAAAGGGTTATGGTCTGGGGCCAGGGGAAGCCAGCAACAAAACCCACTCCATGAAAAAGATGGATTTGGAAACTCTCAAGAACTTTCGTGATCGCTACAGCATGCCTTTTTCTGATGCCGAGCTGGAAGGTTTGCCCTACTACCACCCCGGTGATGAAAGCCCTGAAATTCGCTATCTAAAAGCACGCCGCGAGGCACTAGGTGGATATTTGCCAGCACGCCGCTCACAATGTGACAAACTGGAAATTCCACCACTTTCGGATTTTCAATCGCACTTGCTAGGCTCGGGTGAGCGCACCTTATCCACCACCATGGCATTTGTGAGAATACTGTCCACACTCACAAAAGATAAAAACCTCGGCGAAAAAATAGTCCCCATCGTGCCAGATGAAGCGCGTACCTTTGGTATGGAAGGCATGTTTCGACAGCTTGGAATATATTCTACCGAAGGCCAATTATACGAGCCGGAAGATGCCGGCCAGATGATGTTTTATAAAGAAGACCAGAAAGGCCGCATACTGGAAGAGGGAATTAACGAAGCCGGAGCCTTTGCGGCGTGGACAGCCGCCGCCACTTCCTATGCCAACCATGGCTGCACCATGATTCCGTTTTATATTTTCTACTCCATGTTTGGGTTTCAGCGCATCGGTGACTTGGCTTGGGCAGCAGGAGATTCGCAAGCGCGGGGTTTCTTGCTGGGCGCAACTTCTGGACGCACCACCCTTAATGGCGAGGGCTTACAGCACCAGGATGGCCACAGCCATATACTCGCCTCCACGATTCCCAACTGCGTGAGTTACGATCCGAGTTTTGCCTTTGAACTCGCGGTTATTATTCGTCACGGCTTGCAGCGCATGTATGCTGACCAGGAAAATGTGTTTTATTACATCACCTTGATGAATGAAAACTACGCCCACCCTGAAATGCCGGAAGGTGCAGAGCAGGGAATTATTGACGGCATGTATCGCCTCAAGGAGCTCGATGCGTCTGCCGGAGAAATGTCCGTGCAGCTACTGGGTAGCGGCGCTATATTACTTGAAGTCATGGCTGCGGCTGACTTGCTGAAGGCGGATTACGGCATCAGTGCTGAGATCTGGAGTGTCACCAGTTTTAATGAATTACGCAAACAGGGGGCTTCTGCTGAACGCTGGAATTTACTGCACCCAGAAGAAACACCGCGTAGCTGTTTGGTGAGTGAAAACCTTAACGGTACAGATATGCCCGTGGTGGCCGCGACAGATCATATAAAAAATTATGCAGAGCAAATCAGACCATTCATAAACAAAGATTACTGCGTATTAGGCACAGATGGATTCGGGCGTAGCGATAGCCGCAATAAACTGCGCGAGTTTTTTGAAGTGGATCGGTATTTTGTTGTTATCGCAGCACTAAAAGAACTGGCAGAACAAGGCAAGCTAGAAAATTCCATAGTGACAGAAGCTATAAAAAAATATGGTATTAATCCGGAAAAACCAGACCCTTTGCATAGTTAATGGCTCAAATTACGGAGTTCATATTTTTGAAAAAAATCATCTGCAAACCACGGAAGGTACGACGTGTAGCTTCGGTTGAACAAAGTGAAACCCAACAATTTTGAAATACACTTTGTCGTTTCAATTTTGGCGCGACGGAATTAAATAAGCCTCTAACCCTTCATGTAGGCGCTATGATTAAGAATGTGATGTTGGGTTTGAAAGGTGGTATATGCAGGGTGGTTTCGAGCTTTTTTAACCCTCGAAACTTGAGTTAATGATCACCTGAAATATGCCTAGCAGCAAACCGTACAATTAATATAAGGAGAAATATCGTGTCAGTGCAGCCAGTGTTAGTGCCTGATATGGGTGTTGATGCCCCCGTCGAGGTCATCGAAATTAATGTTGCGGTAGGTGATGAAGTGAATATAGATGACATCATCGCTGTGATGGAGTCAGATAAGGCCACCATCGAGGTTCCTGCCTCCCATGCCGGAAAAATTGAATCACTGCATATTAAACTGGGCGATAAGGTTAGCCAGGGAGATGTGCTGCTGAACTTGATCGAGGGAGAAAGTAGCGTAGATATAGATGCAAAAGACGCTTCTGAAAAACCAGAAGACGTCAGTGAGAGCTTGCCAAATATAGAGGCTTCAAAGGGTGAAGCGGTAAGCACTGAAAAAAATAATTCCGGCTTTTTAGTTATTTCAGTGACGGTGCCGGACATTGGCACTGATAGCGCCGAAGTGATCGAGCTAGCCGAGGTAGGGCAGCAAATAGATGTTGACGGCAGCATTGCTGTTTTAGAGTCCGATAAAGCAAGCATGGAAGTACCCGCCCCGCAGTCAGGGAAAATTCAAAAGCTGTGGGTAAAAATTGGCGACAAACTAAAACAGGGTGACAAACTTGCAGAAATAGAAGTCGAGCTTGCTTCAGACTCCACAGTTTCGGTGGGAAATAATAAACCGGCTAAAGAGGAAGTGGTTCAGCCAGTTATACCTCAAGTGTCTGCAGCAGCCAGTAAAAAAACAAGCAGCAACAAACCGGGCAGTGCGGAACTAAGTGTAGAGACGCAAAGCGTTCATGCTGGCCCAGCGGTACGTCGAATAGCCAGAGAATTTGGCATTGAACTGTCAAAAGTGCAAGGCTCTGGGCCAAAGGAACGCATCCTAAAAGAAGACTTGATGGCCTTCACCAAAGAACGCCTCTCGCAAGCATCCACTGCCGCTGGGGCGCCCAGTTTGTCTGAACCCTTGCCGGAAATTGATTTTACGCGCTTTGGCGAAACAGAACTGATTCCCCGCAGCCGAATTCAAAAAGTAAGTGCTAAGAACTTATTGCGAAGCTGGAATACGATTCCCCAGGTAACGCAATTTGACGATGCAGACATTACTGACCTTGAAGGCTTTCGTCGCGCCCAAGGCAATGCGGCAAAAGCAGAAGGCTACAAACTGACACTACTGGCATTTTTAGTCAAAGCAAGTGTTGCAGCGTTGAAAAAATACCCCGATTTTAATAGCTCTCTCGATAATTCTGGTGAAAATCTGATACGGAAAAATTATTTCCATATTGGCATTGCCGTAGAAACGCCCGATGGGCTGGTGGTGCCGGTGGTGAAAGATGCCGATAAAAAAGGCGTAAAAGAAATTGCTATTGAAATTATTTCTCTGGCAGAAAAAGCGCGCAATAAAAAATTAAAACCCGCAGATATGCAAGGAGCCACTTTTTCAATTTCTTCACTCGGTGGTCTAGGTGGAACAAAATTTACCCCCATTGTGAATTGGCCAGAAGTGGCTATTTTGGGCGTATCCAGAAGCGAATTGCGCCCCACCTATATAAATAAGGAATTACAGCCAAGGCTGTGGTTGCCGCTAAGTTTGTCTTACGATCATCGCGTTATTGACGGTGCAGAGGGCGCACGTTTTACACGAACCCTATCAGAGTACCTGGCAGATATACGTAGTCTGGTTTTATAAGCGTATTATGAAATAGCTACTTGTTGGATAAAAGTTGGCCTGCTTCTGCTTTTTTAGGAACGCTCCCTGTTAATGTTGTACCGCAACACAGTTTTCAATCTATTTTTAGCGGCGCAAGATAAGGTTTCTGTTAACAGGGAAAATAATAATGAATAATGCTAAGTGGGCAGGGCAACTAGAAACCATTCTGGATAAAAAACAGCTTTCAACGCTATTCCAAGTAATATTCTCACTGAGAGAAAGTAAGGTTTTTGGTTATGAGGCTTTGGCGAGAGGTCCGCGTAAAAGCGAATTACACGAACCTGTCGCACTCTTTGCATACGCTTTCAAAAAAGGCCGTTTACAGGCCTTGGATAAAATAAGCAGTTCGCTAGCCCTGCATCGTTTTCAACGAGCAAGAGGGTCTGAAAAAATATTCATTAACCTTTCTCCCGATTCAATTACTTCATTTTCCGATGAAATGGATACTTTGCTAATACTGGGTGAGGCACAGGGTGTTTCCCCAGAAAAAATCGTCATTGAAGTTACTGAACACTTTCCGAGCAAAGACTTCTCCCGCTTAATTTCAGCCCTTGATACGTATCGTACAATGGGTGTTGAGGTAGCAATAGATGACTTTGGAGCGGGATATTCCGGCATGAGGAAGTGGTTTGATATCGAGCCGGACTATGTCAAGCTTGATGGATACTTTGTTCATGATGTTAATAAAGATAATAAAAAGCGCCTGTTTATTGAAAGCGTTAAATCATTAACAGACAAGCTCGGTTGTACATTGATCGTAGAAGGGGTTGAAACCAAAGAGGAGTTTGGTTTTGTCTCTGATCTAGGGGTAGACTTGGTTCAGGGGTATTTTATTGGTTATCCCCAGCCCTTGGGATGCTAGGAAGCCAGTCTTCCGGTAGTTTATAAATCAACAGCATAGCTTGTGTATCTGTATTGCTGCTAACGTGTGCTTTTTCATTATTATCCACCACGATATACAGTTTATCTCCTTGGCGAGCTATACCTTCTGCAATACCAAACTGGCTATCTTTGTAACGAAACTTTGGTGCATTTTCGATATGACTATAACTCCAGCATGTTTCTACAATCATATCGATTAACCGTCTCCGACAGACCAGAAAGTTATTTCGCTCCAGAGTAAAAATGTAATCCCCTTCTTGCCATAAACCCGCTAGGTCTTGGGCGCGTTCTGGATAGCCAGCAAAGCGGGAATCTGGAATTAAATCCGTTTGTGTTACTTCCCATTTTCCCGCCCTGATTTGAGCTTTAATAATGCCACGTTTATTCCTTTCTGCGGCAATATAAAGTGTATCAAGACCAAACCATGCTAGCCCCTCTATACCACCGTTGTACACACTAAAAAAACCCTCTTTGGCACCGCGTTCGTAAAGGTTGTGCATTAACCATTGCGCGTTTCCAGATTCATCTATTTTTGCGATATTGAAGAATGTTTCACTGGCGAGATAGATATTTCCTTCACGGTCACAAGTAATGGCCTCCCAATCGTATGTTTTAGGAGAAAACATCATTCCTAGCTTTGTTTGCAGGGTATTCTTCCAGGGAAGTGATGAAGGGAGGGAGGGAGGGCTGATGGTGATCTTGCGGATTAAACTCAGTGGACTCTTTCTGTTTGAAGGGTGCAGGACATAAATAGAAAAGTCCCGATTATCTGAAATCATAATAAGCCGGTTTTGGCAAACACTTAATCCAGAGGGCTGAAGCGAGTTGTTGTGGTTTAGAACAAGGGTGTCGAGAAGTATCAGTCGGGTAGGTTGCTCTGCGCCGGCATAAGCATTGATGGCTTGAAATAGCAGTGAATTTGCTGCAATGAAAAACAAAAAGTACCGGCGAAGCATTGTAAGAGCCTTATGAGGGGGGCGACTATCGAAGCCCCTCATACTGCCGTATTTATATATTTAATACCACTTTCTATACCCGCTTATGAAATGGAAGAATCGGAAGGTGCTTTGTTGTCCTTCGTATGTCTTTTCGCACCAAGTAGTAATAGGGAAGGCAATAGTAGGTAAGTGATAATAAGAGAAAAAAATAAGTCCAAGGCAACCAACTTCCCCAGTACGACATTGAGCTCGAATGCAGATAGCACCAATACGAGGAATCCCACAATAAGTACAGTAGATGTTACACCCAGTGCAATGCCCACCGTATTAAATGCATAGTGAATGGCTTCTTCCGCCGACTTATTCTGTTCTTTGCGTGCGCGCAGATACTTACTTAAAAAGTGTACCGTGTTATCTACGATAATACCCAAGCCGACAACACTCATTATCGCACCGGTCATGCCAATCTCACCCACCCATAAACTCCATACCCCATAGGCCATAAGGGTGGGTGCAATATTCGGGATTAAACTAAGTAAACCAAGAGGGATGCTTTTTAATGAGATCATTAACGCGATGGTGATTAAAAAAATTGCCGTTACGAGCCCCTGAATCATGCTGCCCAAGTTTTTTTCAGAGATATGTGAAAACATAATCGAGGGGCCCACCGAGCTTTTTATTTTTAGATCAGGTGCATTTGTAGCCAGCCAAGCCATGGCTCGCTCATCCAGATCGATGAGATCCTTGGATTTTGTATTTTTAATGGTAACAGTCAAGCGCGAACTGCTGCGATGTGCGTCCATTTTGTTTTTAAGGTCTAATCCGTAGGGCAAAGAAAGCTCATAAAAAAATATATACTGTGCAATTTCGTCAGCATCATCTGGAATTGCATAACGAGCTGGGTCATCATTATGTAGAACTTTGTTTAGTCGCTTTACCAGTGTTGCTAATGAATCAACATGCAGCGTTTCGGGTTGCTGTTCAAACCAGTCACCAAAGTGCTGTAGTTGTTCCAGATAAGCGGGGTTGTATATTTCATCAGCAGACTCTGCATCAACTGAATAATGCAGGGCCATTACCCCGGTTAAGTTTTCGAGAATAAAATCGTTATCTCTGCGGAACTCAATGGAGTCGCTAAAATATTCCGCAAATAGATCATTAAATTCTATTCGCGGGATATAAGCGGTAAATATTGGCACCACCACCGCGAAAAAAATAATAATTCCCCGATAATGTTTTACTACCCATTGATGTAACGTATCCATTAGCTTGTGTGGTAGATCTTGCGAGAGGTTTTCTGTTTTTAGCGGAATAAACATCATAAAGATAGGCAGCGTAACAGTAGAGAATATAAACGCAGCAATCACACCTAAAGCAACGGTATTTCCAAGGTCTCTGATGGGCGGTATTTCACTAAAGTTAAGGCTAAAAAAACCAATTGCAGTGGTGAAGCTAGTCAGAAAAATAGGCTGAATATTGATGCGTAATGATTCCCGCATTGCCTCCTGTCTGCTTTTGTTGTGGCGTAGCTCATGAAAAAATGTTGATAGCAGGTGAATAGAATCAGCTATCGCAAGCGTCAGAATGACCACCGGTGCGGCACCTGTCGTGCTACTTTGCAATATGCCGAGGTGTCCACCCAGGCCAAATGCGGTAATCACAGAAAGTGAAACCACTATCATACTTCCGGCTGTTCCCGCCCAAGAACGTAGGAAAGCATAGGTGGTTGCGATGATAACCAAAAGCATCAGTGGCATTAATGTTAAACCATCATGAATAACAGACTCGATAAATGCAGCGTTCAAAGGGGTTTGACCAGAAAGATAGGTCTTAAGCTTTGGGTTTTCTTGTTCAATTCGGCTAGCAAGGTCTCTGGCGAAGGCCATTGCTTCGGCTTCTTCCTTACCGGCATCGGGGGGCAGGTCCATGGTGATGTTGATGGCAGTGACATGCCCTCGGTGGGAAACCAGCCTACCCACCAGTTCACGTTCATTGAGTGCAACCGATCGAATATTTTCAATGTCTTGTGGCGTTAGAGTAGAGTCGTCCTTTACCAGCGCACTTACGATCATGTCATCATTTTCTGTTTCGGTGTGCTGGTAATTGCTCAGTGAATCAACACGCTTGGAATAGGGTGTCTTCCAGGCAAGCTTGCTGTATCGATGGATGAGTTCGAGAATGTCTTTTTGAAATATATTGCCATCCGTCGATTCTATGGCAATCATAATATTGTCTTGCGATCCGAAGCGCTCCTGGAACTCGTTAAAGGCTTTGAGCTGAGGGTTTTGCTCGCTAAAAAATATACGGTAGTCGCTTGAAAACTTTAAAGAGGGCAGGCCAGCGGATACTAGAACCACAAAAATGAGAGAAAATATTATTCCATAACGTTTTTTTTGAAGCAGAGCTGTTGCGTAGTGATTCATAGTGATCTGTATTTCCGACGTTATATGAAGAAGTTGGAGAGTTTAAGCCATGAGAATGATGTACTTAATGGCGACGTTAGTAAGAGTATAAGTGATTAGTCGATGGCGACCTGGGTGTGTCATGTAGTCGCAGGTATAGATTATGTAACAATGTCGTAGCCTTACGGTAACTTGCAAAAAAGATATTTTGTAACCGGGGTATGTTGTAAGGGTAAGCACGCAAGTTTTGACGCTCATAATAGCCTACAATAATCTGTAGCTTTGATTCGGCTCTATTCAACCCCGAAACGAGAGTGTTAACTATATGAATGGAATAGCCCTAAACCGTGTTGCAGCTCGGCTGCTCGCCTTACCCTTGGTGTTACTGGCTTTGAATGCTAACGCGCAACTCCAAGGGGAGGGGGAGCTTTCCCTGCAAACCCGCCTGTTTAACCAATCAGCATCCTATGCGGGTCAAGAGGATCAAAGCCGCTCTTTTGCGATGGCATTTAATGTTTCTGGGGATTTTGGTGAAAATATCGATGCTGAAATAGATGTTTTTAATCGCTATGACGATGCTGACTGGGAGCGCACCAAGGGGGATGTTAGAAAGGCTTATTTACGCTGGATAAGCCCGCGCTTTGAAGTCTTGGCCGGAGTAAATCGTGTTTTCTGGGGGGTTACAGAAACGAATCATTTGGTGGATATTATTGGGCAAACCGATCTTGTTGAGTCGCCCGATAGAGAAACAAAACTAGGGCAAGCGATGGTTGCCCTTACAATGCCTATTGAAAATGGCCTGGTAGATTTCTATCTATTGCCTCACTTTCGTGAACAAACCTTTCCTGGTGAAGAAGGGCGCTTGCGCTTTTCCTTGCCTATTGATCAGGATAATCCGCTCTACGAAGATGACGATGAAGAAAAGCATATCGACTTTGCCGCTAGAATCACCAAAAGTTTCAATAGTGCTGACTTAGCCCTTTCATATTTTCAAGGCACAGGCCGCGACCCGAGTTATGTCTTTTCAGCAGATAGCCCCACAATTCTGCCTTACTACCCTCAAATCAAACAGCTGGGGCTTGAGGCGCAATACATTAAAGATCAATGGCTGTTTAAGCTAGAAAGTATTTATCGAGAGGGCCAGCCAAATTTATTTTTTGAAAAAGAGGATTATTCCGCGCTGACAAGTGGGTTTGAATATACCTTTTACGCTTTGGGAGGCGGTGTTCAGGATCTTGGTATCATTGCAGAGTTTCTTTACGATAGCCGGGACCAAGCTGCATTAAACCCTTATGAAGAAGATATTGCCGTTGGCGCACGCTGGGCACTCAATAATCTCAATAGTGCCGAACTGGTGGTGCTGTGGATACAGGATGTAGATCGCTTCGCGCGCGTGTTTGTTATTGAAGGCAGTATAGAAATGGGTGAATCCCTGGCACTTAGCCTGGAATCCACCATTATTTCTCACCAGCCTCAGCCCTCGGTATTAACGCCTCTTGAAAGTGATCGTCTGCTTTACGATTTGCGTGACGATGATTCCTTACAGGTAACGCTTAGTTATTATTTTTAGCGCGAAATTTTGCTTTATCAATAATTAAAAGCAGCGGTGGAATAATAAAAAACGTTGCCGTTAAGGCGAAGGCAACCGTTAGAGAGATGAGTAAGCCCATGTCCTTGGTGGGTTTAAATGCAGAGCCGTAAAGCACCGTAAAGCCGATTACCAGCACGATAGACGTTACTAACAGGGCGACACCGACAGTACGAAAAGAATAAAGAATTGCATCATGGGTACTTAAGTGCAGCTCCCTTTTAGCCCGCAGGTACTTACTTAAAAAATGCACGGTATCATCCACGATAATGCCTAAAGCGATGACCAACACCGCGCCGCCTGACATTCCCAGCTCTCCCACTAGCATGGACCAAGCGCCAAAGGCCATCACCAGAGGCAATACATTGGGCGCCAAACTTAAAACGCCCAGTTTGATATTGCGTAAAGAAATTAGCAGGATGACAGAAATAAGAAATAAGGCGAGAAAAGCACCGTTCACCATACTGATAATATTTCGCTTGGCAATATGGGCAAACATAATGGTCTCCCCAATAGCAGGGGACAGGATAAGGTTGGGCGTATTTGCTTTTGCCCAAGCATCTACTTTTTCCGCCAGGTCGATAATTTCGCTTGTCTTTGCGTTTTCGATATTCAGGTTTAAGCTCGAACGGCTGCGATCATCACTGATGCTATTACTAATATCCCGGCCCATAGGCAGAGACATTTCATACATGAGCAGGTACTGTGAGGCCAGTTCACGGGATTCTGGAGCACGGTAGAAGCTTTCATCGTCATTATTCATGGTTTGGTTTAGCTCAAAGATAATGCCGTCATAAGAGCTGACATACTGTACTTTGTGTTGCGTGAGCATCCACTGCCTGAGTTTGTTCAAATCACTCAGGTAGGCAGGGTTATTAATCCCTCCTTCTTCCCCCGAATCAACATCGTAAGAAATTCCCACCATTCCCACCATATTCTCCATCAGGAAATCGCTGGTACGTCGAAACTCGATGGTTTTATCGAAATACTCCAAAAACATATCGTTAAATTCCAGTTTTGGAATTTGTGAGGCGAGGCCGGCAATAAAAACAAGCATTGCCCCAAGCACCAAGGGGTAGCGCTTGCTAACGAGCGCACCCAAGTGTTCCATGGCGGGAGTGTCGTCATCCTTAACCTTTCTTGCCTTGATGGGAATCAGGCTGAGAAGCGCAGGTAAGAACAGAATAGAAAGAAGGTACGCGGCTAAAACACCAATGGCGACTTCATTACCCATATCCCTGAAAGGTGGGGATTCGTTAAAATTCAGGCTCAAAAAGCCAATGATTGTGGTTAAACTGGTGAGAAATATAGGTTGGTGGTTAATACGCAGGGTTTCCAGGATAGCTTCATCCTTGCTCTTACCATGCCCCATGGCCTGAAACATGGAAATAAGAATATGTACACTATCTGCCACCCCGACTGTGAGCACAACGATGGGTGCCATGGCGGTCACATTTGTCATTGTAATGCCCAGTGTGACCACACCCCCTACGGCGACGACTGCTGAAAAGATCACCACCAGCATGGTGGCAAACATACCTGCCACAGAGCGTAGGAAAGCGATCATCAAAACAACCATCAGGCCCACCATCAAGGGCATTAAGGCAAGCCCGTCTTTGAGCATGGCTTCAGCAAAGGCCTTGTTGACATAGACCCCGCCAGTTTCATAGAAAGTCACTCCAGGGTAAGTCGCCTTGAGGTCTGCCATTAACTTTTCGAGGTGATCTATCACCTCTTGGCGTTTTGCAGGCGCACCTTCACCATCTGTTAAATTAAAGGTGATCGCAACCGCAGCGATCGAGCCGTCTCTTGCCACCAACTTATCGGCCAATACATCATGATTACTTGCATAGTCTCGTAGATCCGCTATCGCTTCAGGGCTGAGCGTATGGGCATTTTCGTAGGCATTGTCGACCTGTAGCTCATCTTCAGTAACGCGGGTGCGCTGAAAGTTTTGTAATGAGTCCACGCGGTGGGAGTAGGGGGTCTGCCAGGCTCTTTCGGTGAACTCCTCAATCAGAGCAAGGTTCTGGCGGGTGTAAATATTCTTGTTATCAGGTGCCATAGCGATATAGGCATTCTTCGTTTCGCCATAGGAATCTTTAAAGCGGTTAAAGGCCAGCAGTTGCGGATTATCTTCGGCAAAAAATACATTCAGATCATCTGTCATGGTGATGTTGCGAATCTGAAAACCAAACAAGCCGACCATCAGTAGCGTCATGATGACAATAAGCCAGCGGTGACGTAATACAAACGGGCCGAGGGGGAAGTTATTCATAGCGAGCCTTATCTAGCTGATAATATAGGTTATTATTGTATCATTGCGCTTGGCGACAATGGTGTCGAGCAAGATATTTAAAACGGAGTCTGTGCCCCGCTGGTATTCACCAGTAAATTCCCTTGAGCGGCGAAGGTTTCGCATACTAACGAGTGCTCACGGCATTGTCGAGCCTACGACTGCCAGCCGACTAGCCCCAAATGGCACAAATCCACGGGCATGATAAACTTCTTTGATTGGCGTTATAAAACTATTAGAGCGCCGTAATGAACCGAGTAAAGCAAGTGAGAGTCGATATGAAGTTAAACAGTGGAACGAATATGCTCCGGACAGCACTTTTCTTATTGGTTGCACTCAGCCTGACAAGCTGCGACAGCATGTATTTTTCTGCCATGGAAAAAGTGGGTATTCATAAAAGAGATATTCTTAAAGACCGTATCGAAGATGCACAGCACGCACAGGAAGAAACAAAGGAGCAATTTGTCTCAGCCCTGGATGAGTTCAAAGCGGTACTTCGTCTCGAAGAAACAACGCTGGAGAAACGCTATAAAGCTCTCCAGTCTGAATACGAAACAAGTGAAGCTGCCGCACAGGAAGTGAGCGACAAAATTGCAGCAGTCGAAAGCGTTTCAGAAGCGCTTTTCAACGAATGGGAAAAAGAACTAGCACTTTACAGCAATGGGAAATTACGCAGTATTAGCAACGCTAAACTGATTAAAACAAAGCGCCAATATAAAAAACTAATGCTGCTAATGCGGCAGGCCGAAGCAAAAATGGCCCCCGTGTTAAACACCTTGCGCGATCAAACCCTTTTTCTTAAACATAATCTCAATGCGCAAGCCATCACTGCCGTAAGAGCAGAGCTGGGCGGTATCGAGCGCGATGTGGGCAGGCTGGTCATTGCGATGGAAAAATCCATCAATGAGGCTGAAGTCTTTATCGAAAAACTTCAATAAAGCAGGTGATCTGTACTTTTCTCTAACAAATAGAGGAAAGCCGTCAAAAATCAATAGTTTTTTAGGCACACCTCAAGATCTCTACTAGAGTTAAAAAACAAGGGCTGGGATTATCCGGCTGCAGTCGCCAGCAGGTGACGTTTGTAGTTAGGGTGTTTGTATCCTGGCGCAGTTTTTTATTCATTTTCTCTAGTGGAGAGGAACATATGTCAATTAAAAAGTCACTCGCTGCCGGCGCCTTGGCACTGGCATTGCCAATGTCAGCCATGGCGGCAACGGATTTCAAAATTAATGGTTTTGCGAACGCCGGTTTCGCCTGGGTGGATTCTTCCGAAACCTATTTATTTTCAGATAAAGATGGTTCTTTTAATGAGTCCAGCTTTATGGGTTTGCAAATGCGTTTTGCACCCAACGTCGACGTGCCCATATCTTTTGTAACGCAGTTGATAGCCAGGGGGCGTGATGACTGGAACCTGGAGGCTGACTGGGCATATGTTAGCTGGCAGGCGACAGAGGATTTTACCGTTAACGTTGGGCGAGTAAAATTGCCGATTTTCTTAATCTCTGAAGCGTATGATGTGGGGGTAACCTACCCTTGGATAGCACCACCGGAAGAGATTTATGGTTTTGCCAACATCCCATTTACTGCAATGACGGGTTTTAATCTTGACTACAACCATTTTTTCGACGAAACCTGGATCAATGCCAAGTTCTATATGGGTCGAGATAATATGTCGATTCCAACAATGGGAACCGATATCCCCGGTGAAATTACACGAATGTATGGTGCTTCATTTTCCTTCGGGACTGAGAGTTTGGAGTTAAGGGCGAGTGTATCGACCGTAGAATTTTCAATGCAGATTTCTGATGCGGTAAGTAGCTTGCCTATTGCGCAAAATCTACAGGCAGAGGCTGGTGCGGCTATGATGACGGCCACCGGCTTGCTTGCTCTGCTTAATGCTGCTGGTGATGGTACTAGTAATGGTAACGCAGACGCTCAGGAGACTCTGGCTGCACTGGGAATTGTGCCGGGTGACTATGGAACAAAACAAACAGAGACTATTGAAGATCTGAAAAAGTCTTATATAGAGGGACAGTTCAACCAGTCGTTATTTGCTGCCGTTCCTAACGGCAATGGTGAGGCTGAGTTTTATTCTGCGGGTATGAGATATGATGGTGATAGTATTTTCTTTATGACGGAAGTGGCGCGGCGTAGTGTTCGTGGTTTACCATTTCCTGACTCCAACACCGGTTTTGTAACCTTGGGTTATCGCTTAAATAAAATGATGCCCCACTTCACCTATTCTGTGCATGAATCAGAAGATTCGATTCTGGTAAACCAGACCCAGACGTCTGCAATCTTAGGTTTGCGTTATGATATTCAACCTTGGGCAGCTTTGAAGTTTGAAGCGCAATATATTGAGCTGGGTGACGACAATATCCGTACTTCTGGCCCATTGGCGGGCACGGACCAGGCCGCTCTGCCAAGTACCGGTTTGTTTAACGAACTGCCAGCTCTGGATACCTTCACCGGTGATGTGCCTGATGAAGTGATCAAGCTGCAAGTTGCCTACACCATGGTATTCTAAATAGGAGATAGTTGTATGAAATATAAAGCACTCGCTACAGGGATGCTATGTTGTCTCTTGTCAGGAATATCCATGGCAGAGGTGATGGTGGTGGCCCACGCAAAAAGTAATATCTCTGCGGTGGATCAGGCTACCTTAAAAAAACTCTTTTTGGGTAAAACGGCAAAGATCAATGGCAGCAAAGTACGTGCCGTAAACTTGCCCGATAGCAATGCCTTAAAAATCGAGTTTGATACGAAGGTGGTGGGAAAAGACCCCAGCAAAATGAAAGCCTACTGGGCTAACCGTATTTTCACTGGTAAAGGTAAACCCCTTGACCAGGTCAGCAGTGAAGAGAATATGGTTGTCTGGTTAGCAGAAAATAAGGATGGTATTGGTTACTTGAGTGCCGATTCAATTAGCAGTAAGTTGAAGGTGCTGTTAACAATTCCTTAAAGAAAATAAAAACCCTAAGGTGCTTATGTTTTAAGCACCCACCATAAAAAAACCGGCCTAAAAGCCGGTTTTTTTATGGTGGAAATAAATGTATTTTATTCCGCGTGTTAAAGAGCACGTTAGTCAAAAATATCCCGTAGGTTGGGTAGAGCGTAGCGAAACCCAACAAATCCGCCCGTTAGCACCGCCTTTGCTAAGCTGAAAGGTGTTGGGTTTCGCTACGCTACACTTAACCCAACCAGGTGCTTTTGATTATATTAAAACCCCGAAGTTTGAGTTCTAACCAAGCGCTGAAAGATCGTCTTTATCATTGTTTTCTTCATCGTTTGAGATAGGCTCAAGAGATAAGGATAAACTACTGTTATCGATGTTTTTTTCTTTATTGTCATTGCTCGGCGCTTTATTCTCATTGGCCGCCTTGCCACCGTCTTCACCCTCATCAAGGGTAATTTTTAAACGTAAATTATTTTTAGAGTCTGCATTTTTAAGTGCTTCGTCGAGGCCTATTTTTCCCTGTTTATAAAGATGAAATAGAGCGCCGTCAAAAGTTTGCATGCCGAGGTTTTCTGATTTCTGCATCACTTCTTTTATTGCACCCACATCGCCGCGTTTTATTAAATCACACACCAGAGGGGTTCCGAGCAATATTTCTATTGCTGCAGCACGTTTGCCATCAATAGTAGGTATAAGACGCTGTGAAATAAAACCACGCAGGTTTGAGGATAAATCTTGCAATACTTGTTTATGCCGCTCTTCGGGGAAAAAGTTCACAATGCGGTCGATTGCCTGGTTGGCATTATTCGCGTGCAGGGTGGAAATACACAAGTGCCCGGTTTCTGCAAAGGCTAGGGCGTGCTCCATGGTTTCAGCGGTACGAATCTCGCCGATTAAAATCACATCGGGTGCCTGGCGTAAGGTGTTTTCCAGAGCATCCTGATAGGTAAGGGTGTCTACCCCCACTTCACGTTGGTTGACGATACTCTTCTTATGGGAATGCACAAACTCCACCGGGTCTTCAATGGTAATAATATGGCCCGCACTATTAGTATTGCGAAAATCTATCAGTGAGGCGAGGGAGGTGGATTTCCCCGAGCCAGTTCCACCCACAAAAAGAATTAGCCCACGTTTTTGCATAATTAATTTGGGCAGTATTTCAGGAAGCCCCAAGTCTTCATAATTGGGAATGTCCGTTTTTATGGAGCGAATCACCATGGCGCATTGATTGCGCTGTTTGAAAATATTAACGCGAAAACGCCCAATGCCGGGCTCTGATATGGCAAGGTTCATTTCGGGCCGTGTGTGAAACTCTTCATTCTGCTCTTCATCCATCAGGCTGCAGGCCAGCTCTTCAACCACGCCTGGTGCCAGCGGTGTATCGTCGATAGGCACCAGTTTGCCGAAAATTTTCGCACTGGGTAAGGCCTTCGTACTCAGGTAGAGGTCTGAACCGTCTTCATTCACCAGATGCTGAAGATATTGTTTGAAATCCATGGGCAAGGCTCCTGTGATTGATTTGGAAATAGCTTTGAGTATAGTAAGCACAAAGGAGAGTGCTGTATGAATCGAGTCGAAATTCTTTCACAGGGTGATGAAGTTATAACAGGACAAACTGTTGATACCAATGCTGCGTGGTTATCAGAACAGTTGGTTCTAATGGGTTTCGATATTGTGCGCCACAGCACCGTGGGCGATTCCATTGAGGATATTCGCGAGGCCTTATCGCAAGCCAGTCAGCGTGTTGATTTAGTGATATGCAGTGGTGGTCTCGGCCCCACCGATGATGACCTGACCGCCGAAGCCGTTGCCTTGCTCAGTGGCAGCCCTCTGGAATTTGATGCGCAAGCGTTGGCGCTTATGAAAGACATGTTTGTTCGCTTGAACCGGAGCATGGTGAAGGCCAATGAAAAACAGGTTTACTTACCAAAAGGAGCCACAAGGATTGATAATTTTTGGGGCACCGCGCCAGGTTTTATCGTCTCTTACAAGCATACCTTGATGGCATTTTTGCCCGGAGTGCCGGGGGAAATGAAGGCAATGTTTGAGCATGGCCTGAAGCCTGAGCTGCTAAAACACTTTGATTTGCAGCCTTCGCGACGGATCATATTCAGAACCACCGGTGTTGGCGAGTCGAACCTGCAGGAAAAAATCGGTAAGTTCGAGCATGAGCATGTGTGCCTCAGCTACCGGGCTATGGGTCGAGAGGTTCAGGTTAAGTTGCGTTTTTCTGCCCAGTGTAAGGCCGAAGAGCTGGATAAGCATTGCCGCTATATGGCCGATATTTTGGGAGACTGTGTTTTCGCAATCGAAGGCTGGGGGCAAGGGCCTGTTGGTAACTTGGCAGAGGTGGTCGTTGCGCTTTTAGCGGCGAAGAATATCAAGCTTGTTTGTGCCGAAGGTGCCAGCGGCGGGGAGTTTATGCGGCTTGTGAGTCTTTCGGCAAAGGGCATGTCTTTTATTAAAAAAGGCTATTATTTTGCGGAACCGAATGACCTGCACGAAATGTTGAATTTACAAGGTGGCTCGCCGGAGGAGCCTCATTATTTCCACCTGGCCCATACCTTGCGAAGTACATCACAAGCGGATATTGCGCTGATTATTACGCCTTTCGACAGCGTAAAAAGTAAAGAGGGTGATTCAATTGCCAAAAGCGCGCAGTGTTTTCTGGTATCGGGGCATGGGCAGCTCTGTGTGAGCGATCAAGTGACCGGAAGTGATGCCTACTGCCAGCATGCCATCAGTTATAGAGCCCTAAATCTCCTACGCAAATATGTGCTTTAGAGGGGCTTGGTCAAAGCCCAGGCAGCGTAACCGCCATCCAGACTATAGACATTGGTGAAACCTTTTTCGCAAAAGAATCCGGCAGCAGAAAGACTGCTGTGTCCATGGTAGCAGCAGATAACGATAGGAAAGTCTTTTTCTTCTCGAGAATACAATGCGTCTAGATCAACGGAATCAATGTGCTGGGCTGTATCTATATGACCGGCTTGATAGGAGTTGTTATCCCTGATATCTATAAGGATGCTGTCTTTGGTTTCTAATACCTGTTGGATATCATTGCAGCTAATACGTTTAAAACTCATAGTTAAAGTGTTCATTTTTAGTGGTTGAAGAAAGGTGGTGAATACTAGCGCGTTTGAGAGTCGGCATCCAGAATAAGTGGGTTTTTGCTGAGCCAGCACGCCGGTTAAAAGCGGTTTCATTCGTTGTTGATTTGATCTGTATCAATGTACGAAGTGACTTATGTAGACATAATCCACCTCACTTAAACGCGCACGTTGATTTCATAAAGCACTGAAGGAGAAGTTAGTGTCATTAGAAAAACACGATTTGGCTCATGAGTTCCCGCAATACAAAGAAAAAATTCACGATTTAAAAATAAATGACCGGCATTTTGCTAAGCTGTTTGACGAGTATCATACGGTGGATCACGAGGTGCATCGTATTGAAGTGGGTGCTGAAAACAGTTCTGATTTCTATCTGGAAGAGCGAAAAAAAGTGCGTTTGAATTTAAAAGACCAGTTACTTTTAATAATGAAGAAGAGTTAAACCCCTATTAAGGCATGGATGTATCGGTTTTGCCGTGTATGGTGTTTTAGAGGTAAGTTTTTAAGTAGGTTTTTCACGTGGGTTGTTGTAACCCTTTGGCCACCATGGTTTGTCCTTGGTGGCTTTTTTATTGGGGGTCACCCCGTCAAAGTAGTGTTCCTGTCTCGATTTTTCCGCTTGTTTTTGCCTTTTCCATAACCTTAATGCAGTTGCTGATTAATAGTTCTGCCGAGCTTATTTGGTGCTTGGTAATCTCGGCTGCGTAAATCGCCATGGCTACCTCCACAGAAAGTGTGCCGATAGGGGTTTTTATTCGGTTAGTAGTGAGTTTTTTCTTAAATCGATGAAATGACCTATCATGACAATCTTCAATGCTTTTTTGATGTGTAACCAGAATAAATTGATTTGGGCCTATGCGGCATAATATGTCTAGTGGGCGCGCGAGGGTTTGCAATTGCACTCCCACCGCTTTTACCAGGTTCTGAAGTATTGCTGGTGGGTATTGTTTTCTAATGTTGTTCCAAGGGTGAATTTCCAGCATCACTAACTGCACTACGCCCGCACGATGTTCGCAGTAGCGGATTGTTTCTTTAAGTTTTTGCAGTGCAAATCGCTTGTTACCTAAGCCGGTGAGCTGATCAACGGTGCTGGTTTTTTCCAGCGATAAGACTCTTCTTTTAAGGGCGTTATTTTTTTTAAGAAGGTCGTTATAAAGGTGGGTAACTCGATCTGCTGCGCGAATACGCGGTAGAAGTTGTTCATTTAACTGATCTTTGTTTACAAAGTCATCAATGCCATTATCAAAGGCTTCATTCAGCGCGCTGTTTCCATCTTTAGCAGTAACAAGAATGATGTAGGTGAAATGCTCCGTTTCTGTATCGATAGCGCGAACTTTTTGTGATAGTTCCAAGCCATCCATTTCGGGCATTAGCCAGTCGGCAATAAGGATATTTACAGGTTGTTCTTTTATGGCATCCAGCGCCTTCTGTCCGTCAGAGGCATAACGAATATCCTGGTAGGGAGTGCCCTTGAGTACTCGTTTGATCATTGCTGAGCTGAAGCGATTGTCATCCACCACCAGGATGGAAAGTGCTACATTGAGTTGTGTTTGTTTATCTAACATTTAGGGGTTGCTTGCCTCATACCGGCTTTATAAAAGTTTGTGTATTCCAGCTTAGGTTTAAGTGTAGACATTATCCTAGAGGCAGGCGGCCCCAATTTAGTTCGGCCTGCAAATATAGGACTAATAACCGCTCCAAAATAGCGGGAATGCTGGGAGAAAAATATTCTGCTTTTACGTTTTAGTCGGGATGCTTTTTATCTACGATTTTCTGCTCTGACCAAGGGGCGACATAAAACAGTAACAGCATGCCGGGAATGGCTAAAGCGGTACAAAAAAGAAAAAAGTTGGTGTAGCCCAGCCCTTCCAAAAGAAGGGGGTGAGGGCCGAACAGGCTCACCAGAAAACTATCTGCTGTGACCCCTTCGATTAAAAAACCGGTGGTGGCATTGGCGAAGGTGCGGGGTAAGGCAGTGAGCGCTGTGAACAAGGCAAATTGAGTGGCGATATGATCTTCGTGGGTGGTGCGAGCAATAAAGGCCACAAAGGCGGCGGTGCCAAGGCCGACACCCAGGTATTCAAAAGAAATAACGAATGCGAGGGCGAGTTTATTCGGGCCAAGTTCCGACAGTGCGGCGAACCCGAGAATGGAGACAATTTGTACTAGGCCGAATAACCACAATGCGCGGTTGATTCCCCATTTAACCATCAAAATACCACCCGCGAGCCCACCGAATATAGCTGGCCAAAGGGCCGCATTTTTGGCGATGATGCCTATCTCTGAAAGAGTAAAGCCTAAATCCTGGTAGAAGGGCGTGGAGAGGGCGGTGGCCATGCTATCCCCAAGTTTATAAAGAAACATAAAGGCCAAAATTGCTAAGGCTGGTTTTAGACCGTTTCTTTGAAAAAATTCTTGGAAGGGGGTGACAACGGCTTCCTTAAGGCTCATTGGTGGGTGGGGCGTTGGGTTCGCCTCTGAAATCAGTATCGTCATGCCAATGCCGAGCAACATAAAAATGGCGACGATCATATACACCTCCCGCCAAGGCATATGGTCCGCGAGAATCAGCGCCAAGGAGCCGGGAATCAAACCGGCAACGCGGTAGGCATTCACGTGTATGGAGTTGCCCAAGCCTAGTTCATGATCAGGCAGTAATTCGCGCCGATAGGCATCAAGCACGATGTCTTGGCTGGCACTGAAAAACGCAACCGCAAAGGCGAGATAGGCGATTAAGCCGATGGATAGGCTGGGTGAAAAAAAGCCAAAACCCGCAATGGATAAGAGCAAGCAGAACTGGAGTAACAGTAGCCAGCCTCGGCGGTGCCCTAAAAACGGCAAAGAGTAACGATCCATGGCCGGTGCCCAGATGAATTTCCAGGCATAGGGAATGCCGATTAGGGAAAACAGACCTATCTCCTTAAGGCTGACCCCTTCGCTTCTTAGCCATGCCGGAAGAAGCGTGTAAATAACGTAAAGAGGTAGGCCGGAACTGAAACCGGTAAAGATGCAAATAAGCATGCGCCGGTTAAATAGTGCTTTTTTCAGTTCAGTTTCAGCCATATGAATTTCCTTTTTAGAGACGAAGGCCGCCATCTATTTCAAACACACGCCCCGTAATATAGTCGTTATTGAAAATAAACAGGGCAGTATCTGCGATTTCCTGCGGTTTGCCGATACGTTTTAGGGGAATGCCTTGGGCCATTTTATCCAAGGCTTCCGGTTTCATGGCGTCGAGAATTTCGGTGCGAATAAACCCTGGTGCGATGGCCGCGGCTCGAATTCGATGGCGTGCCAGCTCTTTCGCCCAGCTTACTGTCATGGCTGCAACGCCGGCTTTGGCAGCGGAATAATTGCTTTGCCCCATATTGCCTGCGCGCGAAACGCTGGAAATATTAATAATAACGCCACCGTTTTTCTGTTCGATCATATGGGTTGCGGCTTCGCGCCCACAGAGGAAAACCCCCGTTAAGTTCACATCAATAACCGACTGCCAAGCTTGCAGGCTCATGCGTTTTTCGATGACGCCATTTTTTTCTTTCACCAGTAAGCCGTCGCGAATAATTCCCGCATTGTTGATCAAACCGTCGATGTGACCGAAGTCATTTTTTATTTTTTTGAAACTGTCTATAACGCTGCCTTCGTCCGCGACATTTGCTTTATACGCGATGGCTTTGGCTCCCGCTTTTTCGCATAGTGCTTGAGACTGGGAGAGACCATCTTCATCAAGATCTACCAGAGCCAGGTTGGCATTTTGTCGAGCCAGTGAAAGCGCCATTTCCCGGCCAAGCCCTCGGCCTGCTCCAGTGACGATGATGGTTTTACCGTTAATGTCCAATTGCTTTCTCCTTGCTGGTTGGGTTTATAGCCTTCTTTCAGTATGATATTAGCAAAAGGTTTTCACATGCATTAATTCAGTATCAAGCAGGCTTTGAAATGGCGCAAAAAAATGAAGAACTGCTATGTCAGGCGCGTGATATGTTGCAAGCGCAAACCTTTGGGGTGCTAAGCAGTCATTCTGCGAAATTGCCGGGTTACCCTCATACTTCGGTATTGCCGTATTTGCTTGATACCCACGGCCGCATTCTGATTTTAATCAGTCGTTTGGCCCAACATACCCGAAATATTAAAAAGAACCCTAAGGTGTCTCTTTTTGTTATGGCAGATGTTGAGGGTGATGTTCAAAGTAAATCGAGATTAACGATTTCTTGTGATGCCCTAGAGCTTGCTGCACCGCAGGTCGAAGTGGTTGCAAGCGCCTATTATGCCCGATTTCCACATAGCCATGGTTACCATGACCAGCTTGATTTTGAGTTTTATGAGCTGCATATACAAGAAGTGGGTTATATCGCGGGTTTTGGTGGAGTGAAACATTTCGATGCCACGCAGTGGCTGAAACATCTTCAAGTAAATGGAACAAATTAAATGTCCAAATTTTTGTTATTGCTGTTTTTAATCGTACCCATGGTAGAAATGGCTGTTTTAATATGGGTGGGTGGTGTCATCGGGGTTATGTCTACCATTCTTGCCGTTGCACTGACTGCCGTGGTGGGGGTTTGGTTGCTGCGCTTGCAAGGGCTTTTAACCTTGCGCCGGGTGCAGGAGCGCTTACGAAAGGGTGAGCTCCCAGATACCGAGTTGCTGGAGGGGGCGTTACTTCTGATTGGTGGGACCTTATTGCTCACCCCTGGGTTTATAACCGATATTTTTGGTTTTATATGTCTGTTCCCTGGTTCGAGGCGCGCAATATGTCGACGCATTTTGGATCTTGGGCTTCTGAGGCACTACCCTATAGACGGGGCAGATGGCGGTGAAAGTTTTTACTATGAATCAAGTAAAAACCGCTTCCATCAGGGTGGCGGAGAGCAAGGCCATAGCCACTCCCATCAAACCATTGAGGGGGAATACCGTCAGGATGATAAGTAGGCCCGTTCTCCTCGATGCTGGCTTTTTATCCCTAAAGAAGAAATATTTTCCCTTTCACCCTTGAAATCCGAAAGCACTCCCCCCATTTTTTCGCGGTCTGGTCTGAATAGTCCCCCATCTTCTTGCTATTGAATCTTTTAGTGCTTGACGGGGGGAGGTTAGGCCTTATGATTGGCGCTCTTTGCACTAGCAGGCTGCGGAAATTCTACTGACTTGGCCACCTACGGCGTTAAAATCGCGCTCAAAGTGCTCATTTACACGTGTGAATTCCGCTTTTTCGCTTGATTTCGCCTTGTATGTGGCTCAACTCAGCGAATTTCAACAGCCTGCTAGAGTGCCAAAAGAGACTTTAAAGCCCAAAGAGGGGTTCCGGGGGAAGTTTCTTGAATACAGAATTGGGCACGAGCTGTGCCCCTTAATATAGCCAGTTTTGGTAACCAGAAAATATCAACTAGGAGAGCGATATGAATATTCGTCCATTATACGACCGTGTTGTGGTTCGTCGAAAAGATGAAGAAACTAAATCAGCAGGGGGGATTGTACTTCCTGGATCAGCCACAGAAAAACCTTCACAGGGTGAAATTCTGGCGGTAGGAAATGGCCGTGTACTTGATAATGGCGAAGTACGTCCCTTGGAAGTAAAAGTGGGCGACACCATTGTATTCAGCCAGTATGGCGGCACCACTATTAAAGCAGACGGTGAAGAACTTCTTATCATGAATGAAACCGATATTCTGGGCGTACTTGCCTAAGTTTTCGCTTTGCAACACGCAAGATTTATTTTTATAAAGAACGATTTAACAAAGGAATTTAACAATGTCTGCAAAAGATGTGAAATTTGGTGATGACGCCCGACAACGTATGGTTGCTGGTGTAAACATATTGGCTGACGCGGTAAAAGTAACCTTGGGACCTAAAGGTCGTAACGTTGTATTAGATAAGTCATTTGGCGCTCCAACCGTAACAAAAGATGGCGTATCTGTTGCGAAAGAAATCGAACTCGAAGACAAGTTCGAAAATATGGGCGCACAGATGGTGAAAGAAGTTTCTTCGCAGACTTCCGATACAGCGGGTGACGGAACAACGACCGCAACTGTTTTGGCTCAGTCCATCCTTAAAGAAGGAATTAAAGCAGTCACTGCCGGTATGAATCCCATGGATCTTAAGCGTGGTATTGATAAAGGTGTTGCGAAGGCAATTGAAGAACTTAAAACACTTTCTACACCTTGTACTGACAGCAAAGCGATTGCTCAGGTGGGAACAATTTCTGCAAACTCTGATACCGCTATCGGTGCCATCATTGCTGAAGCAATGGAGAAAGTAGGCAAAGAAGGCGTTATCACTGTAGAAGACGGTTCAGGTCTTGAAAATGAACTGGACGTGGTTGAAGGCATGCAGTTTGACCGTGGTTATCTTTCTCCTTACTTCATCAACAATCAGGAAACCATGAGTGTTGATCTTGAAGCTCCATTTATCCTGTTAGTGGATAAAAAGATTTCAAATATTCGTGACATGCTACCCGTACTGGAAGCCGTTGCAAAAGCTAGCCGTCCACTACTCGTGATTGCTGAAGACGTTGAAGGCGAAGCATTGGCTACTTTGGTAGTGAACAACATGCGCGGTGTAATGAAGGTTGCTGCAGTAAAAGCACCTGGTTTTGGTGATCGTCGTAAAGCAATGCTACAGGATATCGCTATTCTAACTGGCGGCACTGTTATTTCTGAAGAAGTAGGCCTTAATCTTGAAGGCGCAACTCTTGAAGATCTGGGTTCTGCTAAGCGCGTAACCATTACTAAAGAAAACAGCACCATTATTGATGGTGACGGCCAAGTGACTGAAATCGAAGCGCGTGTGGGTCAAATTCGCGCCCAGATCGAAGAAAGCACTTCTGATTACGACAGTGAAAAACTGCAAGAGCGCGTTGCCAAACTGGCTGGTGGTGTTGCGGTTATTAAGGTGGGTGCAACCACTGAGATGGAAATGAAAGAGAAAAAAGCCCGCGTTGAAGATGCTCTTCATTCTACTCGCGCTGCGGTAGAAGAAGGCGTGGTGCCTGGTGGTGGTGTTGCACTGGTTCGTGTTGAAGCAGCCTTGGCTGAGTTAAAGGGCGAGAACCACGATCAAGATATCGGCGTTGCTATTTTGCGTCGTGCGATGACAGAGCCTTTGCGTCAAATCGTTGGTAATGCCGGCGGTGAAGCTGCAGTTGTGCTGAATAAAGTTATTGAAGGTGAAGGTGCTTTCGGTTTTGACGCTTATGATGATACATACGGCGACATGATCGAGAAAGGTATTCTTGATCCCACTAAAGTAACACGTTCTGCACTGCAGAATGCTGCTTCCGTTGCTGGTCTGATGATTACTACAGAAGCAATGGTAACGGATCTTCCAGAAGATGCTGCAGCACCTGCAGGAATGCCTGATATGGGCGGCATGGGTGGAATGGGTGGAATGGGCGGCATGATGTAATTTTTTACATCTCGCGTTTCTGCTGAGGGAGTCGGCTATAGCTGCTTCCTCTCAAAAAAAACCCCGGTATTACCGGGGTTTTTTTTGTTTCCGGCGAGTGGTTTTTTTAGCGACCTACAATTGAGCGAGCAATAATCTCTTTCATGATTTCCGATGAGCCGCCATAGATGCGTTGTACGCGAGCATCAACATAGGCTCTTGAGATTGGGTACTCTGTCATATAGCCGTAGCCACCAAAAAGCTGCAAACATTCATCTACCACCTTTCCCTGCAGCTCGGTTGCAGCCAGTTTAGCCATGGAGGCGGTTGCCGTATCAAGCGTGCCGTTTAGATAGTTGCCAATGCACTGGTTTAGAAAAGCGCGGTTTAATTCAATATCTGTTTTCATTTCTGCTAATTTAAAGCGCGTATTTTGGAAATCACTTATCTGTTTACCAAAGGCTTTGCGCTCTTGCACATACTCCTGAGTCCACTCAAAAGCACCGTCGGCGGCACCCAGGCCCATAATGGCGATAATCAGGCGTTCTCTGGGTAGCTCATCCATCAGGTGGACAAAGCCACAATTTTTTTCGCCCAGCAGTGCCGACTTCGGTAATCTTACATTATCGAAAAATAGCTCAGAGGTATCGCCAGCGTGCAGCCCCATTTTATCGAGGTTTTTTCCACGGCTATATCCCGCAAGTGATGCATCAACTAAAAATAGTGAAACGCCTTTGGAGCCTCTTTCCGGATCTGTTTTTGCGACAACGATGATTACGTCGGCGTGCTGGCCATTGGTTATAAATATTTTGGAGCCATTGATAATATAGTCATCACCCTCTTCTTTAGCAGAAGTGCTGATGGCCGATAGATCACTGCCTGCGCCGGGTTCTGTCATGGCGATTGCACCGACAGCTTCTCCCGTTAGCATTTTTGGCATCCAGTGCGACTTTTGTTCTTCTGATCCTAGATGCAGAATATAGGGAATCACAATATCCGAATGTATAGAAACATTTGTTGCAAGAGCGGCGGCACCGGCTCGACCAATTTCTTCAGGGATTATTGTGGAAAAGGGAAAGGGTGCACCAATGCCTCCATCATTTTCGGCAACGTCGACGCCTAATAAACCCGCTTCACCGAATTTATTCCACAGTTCTCTGGGTGTGATTTGTGCTTTTTCCCATTCACCATAGTGCGGCATGATTTCATCTTTTACGAATTTTCTGACGGTTTCCCTGAATAGGGTGAGCTCTTCGCTATGTGGATCAAAGGCTATTAAATTACGCATCGTTTCTCCTTGGTTTAATGGCGGGTTTTAGGCTAAAGAATTTTTTGGAGATAAAGAGGTGGCTTGGATTATTTCTTTTTTTTGTGGAAGAGGGCGTGCTTTGTTTGCACGGTGTGCGTTTGAATATATTCGAAAGTGTTCAAGAGCTTTAGCGGGGGCAACGTCATAGCAAACTCGCGGCCATGTGTTTCTAGCGTGTAATGGTTCTAGGTGGTGTGCTGGCAGCGGTACTTTGTGTGTAGTGCCCGATGTGGGGAAACGTATCTGCATATAAGGCTATCCATTCTTCTGCGGCTTCATCACTACTGAGCTGACGTTTCTCCTTTTTTAATATGTCTTTTCGATAGCTTTCTATGTGGCAAATTTGCTCTATCATTCTGGCAGTGAAGCTTTGTTCGATATCATAAAACTGAATGCCGATGGTAAAGCTGTTGCCATCTTTTTGGCACCAGGCAACCTGGCCTTCAAATTTGAAAATAGCTGATATGGCGGGTACACGAATAGAAACTAGCTTGCCTGTCTGGATGGCCTTTTTTGAAATAAATGAAATGCCACCCTGGCTGATATTCACAGCCTGGTGAGAGTGGGTGTTCTCACTGGTTTCAACCTTTACATCAAGGGGGATGTCTGATGCGTGACGGATAAAATTTCTCATTTGGCGTTCCGTGCGTTTTATCTAAAATGTAGCAACAAAAGGGATATCCTTTCCCTTATATTTACTTATATTAGTTTAGTTTGGCGTAAATGAGTAATGTTTTACGTGGGTGATTATTGACTTTGGCTGTTGTTTGCAGCCGCCGCCGATCTAGGGTGGGTACTTGTAATACTGAGAAATTCATCCTATGAATAAGTGAGACTGTTCAGATGAGTTCTATGAGCGCTGGCAAGAGAGCCAAGCTTTGCTGTACAGTTCATTTCAGTAATGAATGTAATTTTTTAAGGCTTTCGTATAAGAGCAAAATAGCTTGATACGAAGGCCTTTATTTCCGTAGAGGATTTAAGGATATATGAGCGCAACACCTTTGGAGCAAACACATAAAAGTGGCAAAGAGAGCAATCTCTCGCCGTATTCCACATTTAAACATCTGCGAACTGAGCGTATCGACTCTCTTGACGTTTTCGTATCTGAATATCTGCACGAAGCGACAGGTGCAATGCACTATCACATTGCGGCGGATAATCCTGAAAACGTATTTTTGGCCGGCTTGCGCACAGTACCCACTGATTCAACAGGGGTGGCGCATATTCTTGAGCATACCGCTTTATGCGGCAGCGAAAAATACCCGGTGCGCGATCCTTTCTTTATGATGATCCGACGTTCCCTTAATACGTTTATGAATGCCTTTACCAGTAGTGATTGGACGGCTTATCCCTTTGCTAGTCAGAATAAAAAAGACTTTGATAACTTGCTTGAAGTGTATTTGGATGCGGTGTTTTTCTCTCGCCTTGATGCCATGGATTTCGCTCAAGAGGGGCACCGTGTTGAATTTTCAAACCCTAAAGATTCAAGTAGTGATCTGGTATATAAGGGCGTAGTGTTTAATGAAATGAAAGGCGCTATGAGTTCCACTGTGGCGACGGTTTATGACACCCTGAATTATCATTTGTTTCCCACCGCAACCTATCATTTTAATAGTGGTGGAGATCCGGAAGATATTCCAGATTTAAGCTATGAAGACCTAAAACAGTTTTATAAAACCCACTATCACCCCAGTAATGCCATTTTGATGACTTATGGGGATATTCCTCCCGCAGAGCTGCAAGAGCGTTTTGAAACCTTGGCCCTGTCTCGTTTTGATCGGCTCGATGTCAAAATCGAAGTGGATGATGAAAAGCGCTACCTTTCACCGATAGCGATAGAAGAAAGTTACGCACTGGATCAGAGTGATAATGGCGAGTCGTTGGAAGATAAATCTCACCATGTG
>DFBZ01000134.1 GCA_002366835.1 Gammaproteobacteria bacterium UBA3067 | reverse complement strand
CGATACGCCAAAAGGCGCCCATGCCAGCGCGCTTTATTACAGCTTGGTAGAAACGGCCAAAGCCAACGGACTGGAGCCCTATGAGTACTTCAGAGTTATTTTAAAACAGCTGCCTTACGCGGATACGGTTGAGAAAATGGAAGCATTACTGCCGTGGAATATGAACATTGAGCAAGCACCCTGATTAATAGGCGCTTACACTGAAAGAAGGGGTTCTGGAACTTAAAATCCCTCGACTGAAAGGTCGTGCCGGTTCGATTCCGGCCCCGGGCACCATTTATTCTGTTTAGAATCAACGTGTTACTCTCAGAAATCGTATGAATCCCCTTCCGTTGTCACGCCTTGATTTTACCTCCTGTGCATATCCTGTGCAGAGTGGTTGAAAACAAGCGTCAATAATCGTAATTACAACTCCTCACTAATCGTCATCACTTGTAAGCGGGGTTGATTTTGCCGTGCCTGAAATGTGGTGTTTTTTCTGGGTGTAATCCGGTCTTATTGTGGCAAGAAAAGGCTGGCTTATTGTATTCGAGTCAAAATTAAATTTGGTGTTGGGGGAGAGGGCTATTGGGGTATCCCGCTAGTAAAAGTCTCTGATTGATATAAGCTAAAGGAGTCATCGAAAAGGCGAAGGTTAGGAGTGCGATTACGGGTGTGTTTGTATTGACGTGGCATAGTGAATCCGTGATCTCCCTTGGTTGAGATTAACAGGAATGAATTCCGCTTAATAACAAGTTAAGTCTAGTTTAAATGGTCGAGTTGAACTACCAGCGCGGAGCTATATACATTCTTGAGAATTCAAAAGCGCAGCGCGTAAAAGTCGGCATGACTACTAATGACGTGGTCGACCGCCTTAGAAGCGTCAATGACATGTGGCTAGGACAAAAAGTGACTTGCCAAATATGTGGCGCAAGAGTATTTATTAACGATAGAGGTTTTGCTCCGAAGCATGTTAAAGACGGTAGAAATTGTAAGGGCGGGGATGCATTACCCCTTGAGAAAGATGTAGCACTTGCTGAGTCACATTTAGAAAATTTAAAAAAAAGTCTCGGCGAGCTTTCCGGCAGCGAAAAGGGATCAGTAACTCGAAAAGTTAGAAATCTTGAAGGACGAATAGAGCCATATCGAAACCGTGATAAGCCAGTTGGGACGTGGCAAATTGGCACCATTTTTCACACGGAGAAAATTGAGCAGGTGGAGTTGCTTTCACATAAAATCTTAGCAGATCGCCTAGATAGGAAGGCGCTATTTGGAGAAGTATTTTCCTGCTCACTACAAGAGGCCACGGAAGCGGTTGAAGCCGCACTGAGTCAGCTAGAGCTTCTAGATTCTGCCAGGAAAGAGACTCAACTCCAATCGAAGCGTGGTGTGTATCTGAAATATTTGGAATACCAAGAACCTGAAAAAAAATCTGCAAACTATGAGTGTGCTATGTGCGGAACTCAGTGGGAAGGAGTAGAGCCTGGGGTTAACTCTTGCCCAAAATGCGAAACTCACTTATACAGAAGATTTTTAGCATATGTATAGATCAAGCCTAATCGGGTAACGGGGGGTTTAGCCCCCACAATACCCTCCATACAAATCCACACAGGGCGTAAGCTGGGGTGGTGAAGTTTTATCCAGTCCTCGCGCAATTCATACAATCCTTCAGATTTAAGACAGGCGTTAGATAAAGCTTGCTTAATCCAGTAGTTTTTAGAGCTACGCCATTTCCAATGTCTAGATCGAAACAAGGTAGCCTTGCGGAGTTTTTACCTTTGGATCAAGGGAATGTTAAGGTATTTCGGAATTCAACCCATGCGTGTGAGCAAATGACTCATTGTTGTGGATTGGTATTGAGGGCCTGTGCTTTACACGGGCAATGATATTATTGAAGAGCCGGATGCGGTACTTCCGCACGTCTGGATCTGTGTGTGGGTGCCTCTGCAACGGGGTTGTTCTACCATGACTAAGTCAGGAGTATAGGTTGAGCGCTAACGATATAGATAGATGGGTGCATCCCGCGTTTGCTGCAACTTCGATGGCATTTTTTCTCGCAGTTTTCGATAAACATGAGCTTGTTTCATCGAACTAAATATGTAGTATTCAAATACCTGAATGAAAATCTATTAAAAGAGATAATCTTGCTAAACCTTTGAAAACTCTTTATCAGCAACCCATAGCAACAATGGTCACTGCTTACCATTTATCGAATCGAACAAAGTCACGCTATTAAAAATTTGGCGGAGGAGGGCGATTAGAACCTGGCGCAGGCTTTCGAATCACTTCTTCACGTTTATACCCAAGAACCTCATAATTGGGCACGTAATCTACTACGGGTTCAAGTACAGGCATCCAGGAGCCCTTATTCCAGGTTACATCCGTTGTCGTTAAATCAGTTCCCTCTAGTGCGGCGGAGTCGTCAGCTGCCATATAGCCACTGCTTTCGGGCATAAACCAGTTTATGCGGATAGTTTTACTACTCGTTCGTACATAATTTTCATTGTCCGCAATGTCTACATTGGTCTGACCGCTGCTTATGGCTTCACCCGTTGTTTGGAGGCCTAAATCCACAAGCTTGTGAACGTTATAGTATTTCCATTGGTATAACGGTAATTCCACGCTACCCATATTGGGTATTTCTAACACCTCCTTGCGGGTAACGGGCACAGGGGCGGCCAGCACACCATCTTCTCCGTGGCAAGTCAGGCATCCTTTCGGTGAGGCACCCAGAGCCTCTTCTTTTTTACGAACACCGTGTCCACCCAGAGTGATGCCGTTAGAAAAAGCCGGATAGTTTTCGATTGAAGCAAGATAAGCTTCTCGCTGTGACTCTGGTAGTTTGTCCGCCTGCATGGATAGGAACATCTTCATTAAAGTACCGTCCGGCAATTTCATTGTGACAAGTTCCTGTGGTTTTTTAAAAGGTGGGTACCATTGGTAGTCAACTGGCAGCCGCATCGGAAAATTAAACCCCTGGAATTTTGTAAGACCTGCGTTCGCAGCGCGAAACATGTCAAAGAAAAAGTTCTCTTCAACGTCAATATACCCATCATTATTTTTGTCAAAAATAGAGTCAGAGGATGTGAGGTAATGTTCGTAACCATAACTTTGTTTATCAAAATAAACTAAGTTGGGAAAAATCTGCATCATGGCCATCGCTTGCCGCTTAGGATCATCTGATATGAAATCGGCAAGGGTGATTCCGCGTGTTTCTTCTGGCGTGAGATCAAGCATATTTAAAGCGCTGAGCACTTCAGCATTACTACAAACAGGCGAGCTGCAATTTGCGTCTTCGTTAGCAAAAAACCGGAACATGGAGTGAGCATTGTATAGAACGCCTTCACTGCTGCTTATTTTCTCGCCTGAAAAAAAACGCGCGTCGAAGACCATACCGTTTGCCATGGGTTTAAACGGAAATATTTTTGCGTTGGGGGATCCTCTTACCGCCAATGATTGCGCCAGAAAAGAGGTGCTCCCGTTAAACCAGACCAAGGTGGGCGGTATACGGTAGGCGGAAAAGTCTGCTGCAATATCATCTGCATTTTCTGCAATCATGTGATCTGCTGTGATCAGCTTGGTGTCTTTTCCCTCTTTATTTCGGCCAAATGAGAGATGTGCGCCGTGCCCATACATGGAGTAGGTTATGCCACTGCTGGCGGTGATATGGCAGGTTTGGCAAGCGATGGCACTCAGGTGCTTATCAGAATGGGCCTTGTTTGGCCTCCTGCTGGTGCTTGCTTTGCCTTGATTTTTAGTGTTACCGCGATTTTTCACGTTATGGCGATTTTCTTGCAAGTTGTCGTGGCACTGGACGCAGGTTAGATGAGTGGGGTCGTCGGGGTCGGCCGCAACTCCAGGTGGTGGTGGAATAAAATCCGCTGCTGCCATATCGCCGCCAACATCGTGACCACGGACAAATTTATGATCAGGGTCACCGTCACCATCCACGTCTGGAAGGCGATGACAAACAGTACAGCGATTAGTAGCCCCATCAAACGGCCCTTCATCTAAGGTCGCGTGAACATCGTAGCCTGGCGCAAAAAATGTGGCACGCTTGTAGCCTGTACGATTGTGCTCATGGCATCGCATGCAAGTTTCCTCTGTTGTTGGGCCAACAGACATGACAGCGGCAGGGCTCCTGTCTTGTGCAGAGGTTTGCCAAGGCGTTTCTGGAACACCATCTCCATCACTATCAAACAGTAGAGGCATATCCGGTTTTCCGTCACCATCGGTGTCTAGCAACAGGTCAGGAGAGCCATCACGATCAAAGTCAGTATTATCCCTGGCGGCACGGGCAAACCCTGCTGGTAGTGGGGACTTGTCTCCAACATCAGCATAGGATGCCGGTTCGCTACCTTCTGGAACTGCAGTATAAGATTCAGAATGACAAATTAAGCAATCTATTCCAGCGTTAACAATATCCGCTGCTTGTTGTTCAGGGTTTGGAAGCTCCATTTGATTGAAAGTGGAAGCGAAAGCATCCTCCATGACCGGCAAAAAGCGGCCTGTATGACACTTGGCGCATTCACCTAAATTCACGTCACTGGTGTAATTGGTCAGACCTGTCGTTCCGGGTAAGCCGCAGGCTCGATCAAGCATGCCGTGCGCGCCGCCTCCCGGGAACATAATCCGTGGATTAGGCGCTTGAATTTTAAAGTGAACCGAATTCTTGACCTCCGCAAGCTCTTCACTATGGCATTTTGAACACAGCGCTCCGTTTAAATCCTTTTGTACGGCTGAAACCGGAATTTTCCCGTTTACATGATAAATCTGCTTGACGGGGTCGTAGCGGAAGTCATGGTAATCTTTATTTCCGCTCTCTTGTCCTCCTCCTTGGTTTGGCTTGGGCTCAGCGATTGAGGGATTCAAAAAGAAGCCAATTATAAAAAATAAGGCAAGTACCCACTTCTGAGTGTTAATTTGGAAGACTGGAACTTCTTTCTGTGTTCTTGTCATGTACATAACACCCATCGATAGCTTTAAAAGTGTGAACGATGAGGCTGTACTGCTGCCTCCTTGAGAAAGCTTCGCAAAACTCTGAATCTAACTGAAAAACCTATATCTTTTTAAAAAGCGCAATCGAGTAGAATTTCAGAGGCAGTTTTTAAACCGCCTCTGAAACGAATGGAATATTACTCTTGACCGCTGCCGGTGATATTCCAGCCGTAGTCGTCTGACACCCAGTCATCG
>DFBZ01000053.1 GCA_002366835.1 Gammaproteobacteria bacterium UBA3067 | reverse complement strand
CCTCGTATTCTACTTGGCTTCCCTACCCATTTCCTTCGGGGGCACCTTCGGATCTCACAAGTTCCTGTCATAACTCTCTATACATGCCACGGTTTGATAACTCCGCCAGTTCGCCACAACCTTGCCAGTTCGGTTGCTTTGCTTGGACTTCGACTGCGTTATAAGTCTGGTCAACTGAGACTCGCTATTTTCGGAGCAATACCAACACTTCAGGGGCACGACACCCCCTATGGCCTATATAATTCTCTGCCTACGCTTCACGATGATTGTTCGCCTGATGGCGTCCTCACGCTGAAAAGTACTCACTAATCTCAGACTCCGCACAACGCGCAAGACTCGATACGGGTGGCAGGCTACGCCTTGCCCGACAGGGACTTTCACCCTGCAAGTTATGACAAGCTTCGCTTGTCGCACTAACGCTCAGCGAAGCGGCGGCGTAGCCGTCCGCTTGCGCTACTTGTGTACGCCCAGCATGGGCATGAACTAATGAGGTGAAAGTCCTCTGTAGGAAGAACACCGTTGCTTACCATGTTGTGAGTAAACGATAACTACTAGCGAATGGCAAGGGCTTACCTGCGAGGGTCGGTCTGGAGGAAGCCGGACGCAAAACTGCGAGCTGATGAACAAGAACATCATATGAGGCGTAGGCTGAAGGCGAGTTGGCACAAGACAACGAAGCCATGTGTTCTAACGGCCACCGTAAATGATGCAGTTGCGCAGGGAAAGTTCATGCTCTTACCTGGGGAGATCTGCTTAACAAGCGATCGGTGATAACCAGTGAGGCTCTGGTTAACAAGTGCCTTGGCTCCACTGGAATGTATCGCTAGTGGAGAGCGAACCCGATACAAACCGATAGCGCTGACAGGAGCAACCTTGGCAGTGATTAAGCAGAAGTCAGCAGACGGCATAGTAGCCAAATACCCAGCGTAATGGCTGGGACACGGTGAAGGCCCGAACCTGTAAATCAATGAGGAGCCTGTGCAGCTCAGCGATTCCGTATCCGACCGGACTTAGGAACGTTGGCGTAAAATCAGAAGCCATCATTGGAGTAAGAAGGAGCTAATCGGCCGACTTACTTTAAACGTTTTCAGGAAACGCCCTGTGCGGATCCGCATGCAGGGTGTTGTGGGGGCTGGGGGTTAGAGACCCTCGGCTACCCGATTATAGGGAATTACAGGAGGTATTGGAAACTATCGGAAGACTGCTGTGCCAATAGTAAGCCGCTACAGTCCTACAAAGCGTGCCCAGTATTGATCAATTTTCTAGTTGGAGGTTACCTCCCAAGTCTCAAATTCAGATATCAGCCCATACACCCCAATAAGACCTGGCAAGTTTGCTTGTACGTCCGCAACAGAGTCGAATGAATAGAGACCATAGTTAGGATCGAAGAACTCGATTTTCCCTGCAGCAGCATCGTTTCTCCACCCCATGAAGTGACCACCGCCACCCATAAAATCGAGGGACCATACATAAGTCCCTGCCAACGCCACTAGTCCATTGACCACTGTGGCTACAGTGATGGGAGCGGGTCCCCCATGTTGGGCATGGGCTCCAACGACAAGATTGTTAGCTTCGATGACTCGTTCTGAATCTCCGGCGGCCGGCATTAACATGTACGCAGATGCTGCAATATTGGCGGCAGCTGTACTCAGCATTCCTGCATATCGAACGCCACCGTATGTAAGGGACGCTTTAGCCCAGTTTGCAGACATCCCAGAGCAGCTCCCAGGGTTGTCGATACTGGAGAAAGCGTTTGTATTTTTGGTTTTGAAGATTAGAATCATTTTAGCTATCCTTGCAAGATTGTAGTTTTCAGTTCGTTTTTTTCGATGGGCACTAGATGCCCTATAACTTGTTATTAACAGGAATTAGTTCCCTTTAATTCTTACATATAACCAGACTATAATTCCTGTTAATGTCGCAACCAAGCCAAAACCAGGAATCACCCGGCGCCCCTAAAACTTCAACTTAAAGCTCTTCAACTGATCCTTAAGCTCTTGATCAGCCTTTCGCTTTAAGCGCTCTTTTTCAGCAGCTTCCTTCTCTTCAAGCTCCTGTTTCTTCTGCGCCTCATAATCAGCCACTTCGCTTTCCAGCAGCTGCTCAAGTTGTTTCTTATTCTTGTCCATCGAGGCACTCAAGTTATTCACATCAACATTAAACTTTCCTGAGTCAATATTATTTTTCTTTAGATAGCCCGCCAGCTGTGCGTTTATCTTTGTCTCTAGCTTTTTCTCAAGCTCTTTTTGCTTCTGTTTCATTCGGGCAGAAATTGCGTCTCCTATCTTTTTATCCAGGTTGGATTTTAAGTCGATATCGAGGTCGTCCAATGGCCCGTTTGCAGAAGCTTTCAGGCTAAATGTTTTGATGCTCGCCAGTGCCAGCCCTAGTTGTTTACCGATTCCTTTATCCCCTCCTCCTTCAAAACGCGCATCGACAAATTCCATTTTGTTTAAAAATTGAAGTTCCTTTTTGTAGTAGTTTGCCTCGGCATTCAACACTGCTTTCGCTTCTGCTAAACGGATGTCATTACCTTTGAGGGATAACAGTTTCGCGTCGTTGACCTTTAGCCCTTCTACCTTAAGCTGCAAGCTGTCTTTTGCCTCACCGACTATTCTGCGATCGAATTGGCCTTCGAGAATAAAGGAATCAAAGTCCGTTAGTTCTTTTCCGGTCATGTTAAGGGTAATCGGGCGACCGAGGATGCTCTGTTGGTGGGTAATGTCATTAATTTCTGCCACAAATTCCCCATAAGGCAGAATCAAGCTCACTTTTGATTTGCGGATCAGAAAATCTGGCAGTGCGTTTACACCCGGGTAATGTATATTTCGCCCAACACTTCGCTCTATCGTTTCTTCTTCAGAGTCACTTTCTAGTAGGACGGGGGCAAGTTTTTCATACCAGACCAGGGCTTCGTCCAGCCATTTTTCTGCCGAGTCACCAAATAATAGTCGCGCGAAATTTGAAGCGCCTTGGTCTGAAAACTGGTATTTGTCTTTTAGGCGTTTCACATCTTCTTTTGGTGCGTTACGCAGTGCTTTTAGCTCTTTGTTAAAGTTGCTGCGGCATGCTAATAGCTTGTCTTTTGATTCTTCAATTTGTGTTTTGATGGATCGAATTTCTGCCTTTAATTCTTTCAACTTCTGTTTGCGCTGCTTAAAATCGTCAACACTTTTAAGCTTCCCTTTCACAATGGCCTGTAAGCGGTCTTCATATTGTTTGAGGCGTGTTTTGTCGGGGATGGTGTTTTGCGCGTCTTTCGCTATTTTTTCGCATTGCTGGTACAAGGCATCAAGCTCTTCTGCTTTTGTCTGGGTGGTGAGTTTTTCTTTTTCCAGAATGCTATCGACACTTGGCGGCTCTATACCCGCTACTTCAAGTGCTTCATCCACGATGCTTTTTTCTTCTACCGTATCTTTCTTCTTTTGTGATGATGGTAATGCCCCGGAGGTTTTCCTTTCGGTCGCAAACTGCACATCCAGTATTTCTGCTTCGTCAAAAATTGCTTGCCCCATCAGGAGGTAGAGGGGGTCGAGGTGGGTACGAATATTTCCAATTTGAAGCATGTTTTGAAAGGGTTCATCCGGGTCGGCAACCTGTAGGTTTATAAGCTCAACGCCCAAGGGGGAGAGGGTGGTATTGACCTGCTCCAGCTCTACTTTGGCGCCCACCAAGTCTTCTCCCTGGCTTTCAATGGCGTAGTGAATCCAGTTGTCGAGAAAAAACCAGCCGATAGACAGCAACAGGCTGGTGACAACGATAAACCCTAATGCTCCTTGCCAACGTAACCACTTGTTCATACTGCTTCCCTCACTTCGTTGGCTTTAGCAATTAGCAGATAAAATTTATTAGCGCGCAATGCCTGCATCAGTTTGCTTTTGTTTATCCATACCAGAAATCTTTCCCGGTATTTTTTTATGAGCCAGTTGCTTAGAAAAAATAAGGGCAGAGCCATTGCGAGTGAAACGGTGAGGCTTCCAAGCAGGGCCGTATTATTAAAACGACTGACTCGCCAGGCGGTTGATTGGTATAGCTCTGTCCAAAACCCTTGCCATTCTGCTCGGGTTAGTAGCTGATAACCGATATTGTTAAAAATTGGATCCAGAAGATAAGCCACACCGGAAAACAGGCCAAATGCCACGATAAAACTGGGGAGATGCACACGCAGGAGTAATACAAGCAAGAGTAAAACCAAGCTGTGAAGACCGAATGTGGGGGTAAAGCCGATAATCATGGCAAAAACAAACGCCGAACTTATCTGGCCTGGGGCGCGGTCGGAGTTAAGCGCTTTGAGTAATTTGGCGAGTATTTCAAACATAGATTATTCGTCCTTGGAAAACGTGGGGCAAAACACTCGCCCGCATGACGCATCAATTATAGTCGACAAGCACTGCGGTGAGATTATCTCTGGCGGCTTTTGATAGTACGCCTTCTGATATGTTGCTGATGGCTTTTTCTAAACTAACGGCAGACAAGGCGGCGCTGATTTCTTCTGGACTTAATTCACCATACACCCCGTCGGAGCACAGCATTAAGCGGTCGCCAATTTGAAGCGCTTCGCTAATCCGGTCGAGTTCAAGCTCCGGCGCAGCACCGACTGCTCGAGTAATAATATTACGCGGCGCGGTTTCTCCTCTTTCTTCCTGCAGGCTGTGATCCTGGGTGACGGCTCGAAGTATTCCATCGCGCAGCAAATAAAGGCGTGAATCCCCCGCCCACACACATGAGAAATGATTCTTTTTTATAATCAGTGCGACAACGGTGCTGCCGCAGACTGACTCCTCTCTGGAATCACCATGGCGCTCATTAATAAGCGCCTGATTGACGTTCGCCAGCCGCAGTGATATTTCATCAGTGGTTGCCTCCAGACCCAGCCGTGGGGTGACCCAGCTTACTGCTTCGATGATGAGCTGACTGGCTCTTTCCCCGTTAAGGTGGCCGCCCATGCCATCAGCAACCACCCAAACACCCGCATCGGACAACTCAATAAAGGCATCCTGATTTATATCACGCACATTGCCGGGATGCGTAAACCCCACTGATTGAGTGCGCCCTACTGGCACCTGAACCGGCGGTGACACCAAAAGTTGCTCCAGCGCAGAACCTTCATCGTTTAAGCCGACAGGGAGGGAGTCGGTTTCGCTAGAATTACTAAGGGTAGCAATGGGCGCACTGCTTGGGTTTTCTTTTTGCCAGGATTCCAACGACCACTGGCGATTTTCCCACTGCCCATTAAAAAGTGACGGAAAATGATGTGTATCTGGCAAGTCATGATTAATCAATAAGGCTGGGGAAACCAAGTCTGAACCCGCTGTCCACCAAAACGATCGAGGCCTGCCTTGAGCCACCAATTGCTCGACCCATAAACCGGCAAGCACCGTGGGGGCCGCGTAGACATGATCCAGCTCGATGCAGACAAAGGAATCCTGACTGGATGCCGCTTGTATCGCCTTTCCGGCCCAGGATGCCGGTAAGGCTTGCAGCTTTTGGTGAAAGTCTTCTAGAGAAAGACTTTCTTCCAATGCCGAAAGCATTAACGCTTCCACCGCCTCGAACCAGTGGTTGGCATCTGGGCTCCATACTCTAGCAACGTGGTTTGGAAAAATCGGCGCCACCACCGTCAAAGGGAAGTATCTCCCGGCGCTATCAATGCTTGGCAGCATAATTCCCACGTAGGCGTGCCCATCAACCACCCCGGGGCTCAACACAAAGCGCCAGATAGGGCTGGTGAGGTATATCTCAGGCCAGTTTTCTCCCAGCTCTTTCCCAGTTCTATACAAACCATTTTGCAACCAGTGATCCCACTTATCTACAAAATCAACACTGAGGTTTCGGTGCACGAAATCACCCACTACGGGTATTTTCCCAAAGAACCCTAATGGAAAGGAGGTGTGAGACGCTAAAGGCTTTTGGGGCATGTAAAACTCATCCCGGATAATAGACGGAAGGGATTATAGGTACTGGCTGCAACCAGGCTGTACTGAACGGTATAACCTTTTGCATTAAAAAATAATGTAAATTTTTCCGGTAATGCGGTATTTCTTAATCGTGCCTTATCAATAAGCCGATAAAGCGCCCATTGCCCCGATTGCCGATACACAACGGTTTCACCTCCCTGAAATTGCACTTCATAATAAGCGCCTTCATCTACCCTTGGGCCTGGCCAATTAAGAGCCGCTTTAAGCTGGGGGCCGAATTCATAAAACAGTTCCTGGCCTTCAACATTAAGGAAAAAACGGGAAACTGCGGCATCCATTTCCTTTGGCGTTAAACTAAAACGGGCTTGGGGTAAGCTATCACCAGGTTTAAAAAAGGCCCTTCTGATGTTTGCGGCTTTCTCAAATGCTCGAATAGTTTTGTCGCTAAAGGAAACGACTGCGCGCTGATTCCCTTTTACTTTCCAGGGAGAGGAGGAGGTATCAATATATTCCGCCAAATTACGTTTAAAGAAATCATCCATTAAACCGCCATAACTGAAAAAGTATCCAAAATCTTCTAGCTGCACTTCATTTCTGGCGCGCCTATAAAGCGGGTATCGCCCCTCAATAGAGCTCGCACAATAGGGATAAACCTCTGCCTGCCAGATTTCATTCAGATGGGAAATGACCCCTCCAAATGCCAAGCTATTGCTCACATTTGCCGAGGATAATAGTAATGGCCGAACAAACAGCTTAGGGGCCTTTGACGCTCCCCTTTTTACGGACTTGATAACCTTAGCGCCCTGCTTAGCATCCTCTGGTTTGATGGTTTGACCAAAGGATTCGGCTTCAAGAAAACTCATAAATTCATGAAGCTCTAAGTAATATTTTCCAAGCTGCTGACCGCCAACACTCACGCCGTCTTTTTCTTTTATGTATTGATGAATGGGATAAAAATGACGCGTGATAGGGTCGAGGTGCGCCAGAGGATCAAGCTGAATGCGCTCGGTGGGCGCATCCGTCAACAAGCGGCGTATCTGTTGCCGCGCTTTATCCATGGTGCCACTACCCAGCTCTGCCAATAAGGGAGAGGTGATTTCTGTTTCATTCTTCAGGGCTTGTAATATTCGCATCACCGGTGAATCCGCTTGCGATAATAATTTAAACGCGCGTGCCGCTTCGTCATAAGTGGTGAAATTCGCCAAGCCGATATCGCTTAAGAGCGATTGGTATTTTTCTATATAGATACGCTCGTATTGTTTGATAACCGTATCAATAACCTCTTCCCGGTCTTTATAATCGGCATGCGGTTTAAACTCGCCAAATATCCACGCTTCTCGCAAGGCTTCATCGGTTAAGGCGGCGACCTTTTTCTCTGTCACCCGCGAATAACCTGCCTTGGTGTAAAGGGCTGGAATTTCTTCGCTGATGGGTTTTTCACTTTTTCTTGTAAAAAGAAATTCTAACTCGCCGCGACTCACAACATCTGAGAGAGAAAAGCCATTGAGATCATTAAAATCACTTTGCTGCAGACGCCCCAAAACCCGATCAGGCAAGGAAACCGTCGCAATAGTTTTTTGCGCCTTCTGGATAAGCTGTTGATCCAGGGGCATTGGCAGAGGTGATGGGCGTTCAGCAAACAGTGTATTTAGATGCTGCACCGCGAGCTGGTAATCCTCTTTTTTAAGATTATAAGCTTGGGTATCGAGCCAGTCGAAACGCATAAATGCAATAACATCATCACTGACAAAATGCTCTTCAGAACCAAGCATAAGATAAATACGTAGCGCTGCGTAACGATATGCAAGAGATCGCTTGTCGTCAGACAGAATATTTTCCAGCCTCACCATCAAGCGGGTCAACAGGGTCTTTTTAAGTACTCGCTGATATGCCTCGTCAGACAAACGCTGCAACTTACCCTTTTGATCCAGACCGAGACTACCAAGCAGCGGGCTGCCAGAATCATTACCACCGATATAGACGGGCAACTGACTCACCTGGGAGTTTGCCGCCAAGGTGGAAAGGGGCTCCATATCATCCGGTGCAATATCGTTAATTTGCACCAAGGCCGCATCAACACGACCAGTCAGGTCAGTGGCCAAGCCTTTTGTATATTGATAACTAAAAACCCAACCAGTCAACAATGCTAAAGATAGAATTCCGCAAGCTGCATAACCACCACGGCGCAACCACATAAGTTTCTTCTCAAATTTAAGGTCGGTACGCGCAATATGGGCTTCTCCAAAAACCCGTTTCTCCATCAAGTCATGTATAAAATAACTTTTGCCCTTGTCGTTTATTCCAGACAGAGGCTTGCTTGCCAAGCCAGCATGTTGCGCCATGCTATTTACCAGCCGATCAATAGGTGTGCCTTCTTGTGTGCCGCTGGTGAAATATATACCGCGTAAAAAACTTGCTTCTTCATAGTTAGTGGTGCGAAAAACATCGCCTACAAATTGAAAAATCAGGCTTCGTAAAAGTATAAATTGGGTGGGAAAACCAGCAATTGCAGCAGCACGCTCGGCATTATTTTCTGATTGCAGACGCATGGACACCAAATCATTTAGGTGGCGCGCCAAAATATCAAATTCACCGTTAAAATTCTCAAGGCATTTCTGAGGGTCCAATTCACCTTGAATGGGAAAGGTCATACCCCAAATCTGGTCGCGCTCCTTTTTATCTAAATCTTCAAAATATTCATTAAAACCAGAAATTAAGTCACATTTTGTAAAGAGGACATAGACAGGAAACTTCGCCCCAAGTTCTTCGCCTAACTCATGAAGCCGATGTTTAATAGCATCCACATGCTGCTGGCGGCGCTGCGGCGTTTGTTGCAAAATATCGGCAATGCTTATGGCGACAAACGCACCATTAATAGGCTGGCGGCGACGGTATTTTTTAAGCAATGTCAAAAAATTTAGCCAGGCCTTTCTGTCCTTTGATTCGTCACTGTCCTGGGTAACATAACGTCCAGCGGTATCGATAAGAACGGCTTGATCAGTGAACCACCAGTCACAGTTTCGCGTTCCGCCTACACCACGTATTTTCGCTTCATCGCTGCCCGGCAAATCCTCCAGCGGGAATTCCAAGCCAGCATTTTTTAATGCCGTGGTTTTTCCGCTGCCCGGCGGGCCGATAATAATATACCAAGGCAAGTGATATAGACTGGTGGGTTTAAAGCGCTTGCCACTGGATTTTCGCAAAAAAACCACTGCTTCTCTAAATCGTTGCTGTAATACTTCCAGCTCTTTCTGCTCACCACTTTCCACGGGGGCCATTGAACTCACCATACCCTCCACCATGGACTGCTCATTTTTCTTTTGTTTAAAAAAGCGGAAAAGCTCCCAAGCGACAACCATAAGCGCGAAAAACAGTAGCGTCATCCAGCGTTGAAAACTGCTGTCCCAGGGTCTTAATTCACCCAGGGCAACAAGAGGCCCAAACAGATGAACCACTAAGGCCAATGCAACCAAGCCAACAAAGATAAAAAACCAGCGATGTGTAAAAATAGCTTTTAATTTATTTAGCATGATTTACAACTTAAAAAGAGTAATTTCAACGCGACGATTTTTCGCGCGGTTCGCCGCATTCGTATTGGGTGCCAAGGGCTGCCTGTCCGCTAAGCCTTCCACTGCAATACGGCGATCAGGAAGATATTCAGACATTAAGGATGCAACACTTTGCGCCCGTGCTTTAGACAAATGCCAGTTGGAAGGAAAGGCAACACTTCGAATGGGTACGTTATCCGTATGCCCAACAACTAGAATGTCGACGGAGATTGCAGAAATTTTTTCAGAAATCTTACGCAACAGTTCTTTTCGAGAATCCGTTAACGACACACTGCCAGACTCAAACAGCCCCTTTCCCCGTAGAGTGATGAGCACTTTATGTGCGTCTTCAGTCACCGATAGTGTGTTCTCAGAAATCTCTTTGGAAAAATAACTTTCTAAAGATAAGGGAGTGGATTCAAGCCGGGGACGGGGCTTTTTCATTAGGGCGGGAATTTCCAAGCCTACGGCGGCCAGTCTGTTGGCGAGAGGGTCTGACACCCGATTCGCTGAAAATAAAAATGTCGTATAAGCCGCAACGAGAATGGAAGCAGTGAGCGCGGCAACTGCCCACAAGGGAAACTGAGCCTTTCCTCCTTGTTTTGAAATATCATCATCCGGCAAATAATGAGATAACGAAAATTCTGGCTCACCCTGAGTTTGCTGCACCAGGTGATATAAACCATCTTTTAGGCTGCGCAGAGCGCTTTCACCGTTATCGATAAGACGATATTTTCCCTTAAAACCTAAGGCCAGGCAGGCATGGGAAAAACCCAGCAATTCGATGTATTGTCGTGGATCTTTACTGAGTACCGCGATGATATCGAAAAACTTTTCACCGCCATGCACTTCATTTTGGAAAGTACTTAATAGTGTTCGACGATCCCAACCACTGCGGCTTCCCCAGGGTGTGGAAAGAATGGCTTCATCAATAAAACTGCACAGCATGTAACGGGCTGAGATAATCTGTTGGTGCGGTACACCAAAGTTTGTCAGCCTTTGTTCGAAAGATTTCACCCCATCAACGCACTGCTGATAAATTGCATTTACGTCCTGGCTTGCCGCCGTTGAGCGTAATTTCACGGCAAATATTAACAAACCAGACGATGAGGCTAAGAATCCGTTGCTTTCCGCTTTGGGGTACAACGTGCCTCTGTCCACTCCCAGCGACAAAGAAACAGCCCCTTCCGATTTTGGCGTTTCGGGTACTGACTTAGTAGGTGAAAATAAATCAGGCCCAGCAAAGGGGTCTTGCTGAGCACTACCGGGAGTGGCCGCCGAGCTCTGCCCCGTTTTGCCGCGACGCCCCCCCGGCATGGGCCGAATAATTGTTTTATCATTGTCAGGCGGTTGGAACGTATCGTCGGCCATAGGTTTCCCTTTAGGGCGAACATCACCCACTATTTTGTAATGGCGAGGCAGCTATATTAAGGCCATCTCTAAAAATTGCCTTTTTACCCGATAGCGGCGTCAGCTCCGTACTCAACTCCTCATGTAGCCCTTCTACACTCTGGGTTTCCGTGCGGTGCTTCCTTGCTCTCGAATAAAAATTCTAATTTTTAGGGATGCCCTTTATTTTCTATTGAGAAGCTTTTGATCAGGTATCCCTAACTCCTGATGGCCCAAAGCTCCATTTCTAATCCAGGAAAACCATCTCCGATATGGACCGCAAAACCACTGGACTTTGACATTTCCTTCCACTTCACATCATGCTTATTCATCTGAAAATAAACATAACCCGCATGGTAAGGAATTTGTCGTGGAACCTGCGCCATCGATTCCAAAGGAATTCCCGGCAAACCCGCCATCACCAAATCACGAATCGTTTCCACCGAGCTTACCCTTGTTCTCAAGGGGAAAGATCGTCGTAATTCCTCTTGCGACAGGTCGGCCTTCACCGCCAGAATAAACTCGGCATCGTTAACCAGCTGCTTGTCTTCAAGGCCCGCTCGATAAATGCCGTACTTGGGATCCATTAATGGAATTTGGTAAGCCCGTGGATCCACAACGGTAGATAGCGCATCTCGCAACTGCTGAAATAAACCGTTAAAGGTGAGCTTTAAATCATGGTGCCGGTAAGGCTCCAGGGGCTGGGGCACTCTCGCTTCGCTAAAGGTTGCCATTTCCCCCACCAAGGAAGCTAAGGTCAGGTAAAGCGACTCGGGGTGAACGCCATCGTCCCGCGCAATATGCTCTACAAGCGGAATATGCCGATTTATAACCTGTAGCATTAAAAAATCAGCGAGCTCTGCAGCGCCACCACCTCCCGCTGAAACTCGCGCCGCAACGGTTTGGCTTCTGTGTCGCAATAAACCTTTCAGCTCAGCCATAAAGTCACTCAAAACGGCTGCGCTTTCACTCGCCAGTACGCTTGGAATAAAACCCTTATCCAAGGTGACTTTCTTTTCGGCGCTGCACTCTTCTACATAAGCAATGGGGATGCAGCAGTATTCGCTGAGTTGCTCACCTTCAAGCTTAAGCGCCACTTTCGTTTTACCAAGCTGCATAGAGGCCATGGACTGAGATCGGCTGTTCTGATCAGGCACATCCAAAATCTCACTCTGGTAGCGGAATAAGCCATCGCTGCCCACGCCATCATCCACATCGGGCTGGGTAGTCTGTAAAGGCAGGGCCAAATAAACGGTTTTACCCAGAACACCTTCTTTAAAGTCTATGGCCGCCGGAGCGGGGTCATCTTCAGGAATATTAAACGGTGTGCCATCCGGCATAACACCCCGAGCGGAACGAATTGCAAACTTCCCCATTCCTAATTGATTCGTATCGATTTCCAGTGACAAAACACCCCAGCCATAAAAATGTAAGGCCTGACTGCGCTTATCAATTAAATCGGAAATATAACGCTCTTGTTGCTGAAAATGTTGCGGCTTGAGGAATAAACCCTCAGACCATATCACTTTACTTTTTCCGGCCATGACAGCTACCTTTTATATAATTCAGACGCCACTATTTTTTGGTTCTAAATTTCTTATGGGGCACCGACTGATAAGTGCCTGCCGGTTTTTCTGATTCTTCGTCTTTAGGGGCAGCTTTACCAAACCACACCACCACTTCATTTTTCATAACGCGAATACTCATATCATCGGAGATGCGATCCCCCACCGAATACCATGCTTTATCAGGAAGCAGAGAAAATGTCCGCCAAACGGCATGATCTATATCCCGGTAGGAAGCAACAACACCGACCACCTGGACATCAGGGGAAAGCTCATCCTGAAAAGAGAGCCCTTGCTTGGGCGACAACTGATATTTTGAAAATGATGCGAGGCTATCACCCAGGGTTTCATGCGGGTTGCGATATAGAGAAAGGAAATCTGCTTTATTAAACTCCCCTTCATTGCGTAAATAATAGATAAAAACCACCACTGGGCGTGCTTTACCGTCTTCGCCAGGGTTTATATCTGCTTCGGCAAAAAATTTCCCATGCAACACTTTTGGAGAGTTGCTCTTGCTCGCACAGGCAAGCAAAAGCGACATCAAAATAAGCACCCCAACGCCACGTAAAACTTTCAAACTTTTTTCTCCCAGTTACCTGTTTTTTTGATCACCCTAGAAACCTCAGCTGGGTGCGGCAAGAGCTCGCCTAAAAGCGCCTAGAGCCTGCCCCATGAGCACAGCGAGTGCATTGGGTACTGTCGACGTGCAGAATTTCGTACTCCAATTGCGGTTTCTAGGATCTTGCACCATAACTGCTATTTCAATTCTCGCGCGGCCTTTTCGTAGGCTTCGGCAAACACGTCACTCACTAATTCGTGAAATAGCTTATCGGAATCTTCACAAAGCTCATTGTAGCGCTCGGTATATAGATCCCAATAGGCGGATTTATTCGAGCCGCCAAAAAGTGGTTTCCGCTTCATTCCTTTTTCAAAACGTCGCTCGAGCTTTTTTGGATTAAAACGTTCCATCATTTCGCGAATGGTATGCTGCATGGCCGTCATCAATGCAATTTGATGTACCTGAATATCGTAAAATGCTTCACTGAAAGCTTGTTCAGGCGATAAAAAACTACCACTTTGATCTACAAACAAATTATTCGCGGCGCTTTGAGCATTCACGGAAAACTTCAGTGGATTGTTTTCGGCGGCTGCCAACATGGTTTTATCCACCCGCATCTCGTTTTTTATCTCGGCTCTGGATCGCATTGAAGCCATCATGCCATCCAGAATGTCTGGCAGCATGGAGAGCCACTTTTCTGCCACTTGCTCCTCAATACTCTCGGCACCAAACTGCATGGCCTTAAAGTTTTCAGGGAAGCTGCGCTGCTCCACAATCTTTTCTTCTTTGTGTGGCGGCTGCCCAACTTGGACGGAGGCTACATCAGGCTTAGATTTATGTTCCGGTATTGGCGCTGGTTCCGGCGCGTTCTTTCCCTCGGCACCTTTTTCCACAAAAAACTGCTCATCAGCAAGTGGTTCGCTAGGCGCTTGTGAGCCAGAGGTGGGAAGCTCAGAGAAAGGATCCTCCAAAGGAAGAGGGACTTTATTCGCGTCGTCAGCATCCCAATCTTCCGGGATACCAAAACCAGGAGGGGATGCAGGCGCTGGAGCTTCTTCTTTAAATAAGGGCTCACTTAGCGACGGATCGGACTTGATTACGGGTGCTTCAAAAAAAGCATCCATGGGTTTCTGACTTGAAGTGTCGACTGGCCCCTGCTGAGTAGGTTGGGTCAACATAAACGGGTCTGCCTTAGCCGACTGAACACCGTTATCATCATTGCCGCCAAGAAGAAGGCCCAGGGGGTCTTCTCCCCCACCTTCAACGGCATTAATTGGCTGAACTTGTTCTATTTCGGGTGAGACTGGAAACCCTTCAAAGCCAAACGCATCATTAAGATCTGGGCTTTTATTGCCTTCCGTTAAAGCCACTTCAATTAAGTAATCACCGATAGCAAGGGTATCACCGGCCTTTAATTCAGCCTTATTACCAGCACCCAGTGCTTCAGCCGCGCCATTGATGTAAATGCCATTCACGCTGGTATCCGTAATAAAGAAGGCCCCACCTAAATAGTTTATGAGAGCATGTTTTCCTGATACAAAACGATCAGGGTCTGGCAAAACCCAATCATTATCGCTCGCCCGCCCAATCGTTCCGCCCTGTTCAGACCAGGACTTCTTTGGCTTTAAGCCGGCACTCCCTGCCATCCTTCCAACTACGTCTAACACCAAATTCATTCTTTCATAGACCCATATATAACAGTGCTCGAAACTGACTCAGTAAGCCCATCCTCATCGCCCGTTATCTTAGGCGATAGCGAGAACCGAGGGAAGCTCTGACCAACTATGGACGAAGTAAAGAACCTGCCCTATAAAACACTTCAGGCACAAGATGTGAACGCATGAATCAATCAGAAACTCTCTGGTTCAACTCACTGCGCCATTTGATGAAAATTAAGCCATACAGTATACATCGCAATATACGGGTGCAAGCTATTAACTTTTCACATTTCACACCCAGGGAGTCGTATTTCACTGCCATGCAAATCCTTGACATTTGTTGGATTTAGAAGGACTCTTTGACGGGCTATTCACCATGCGCAACGGCCTCACCGAACACGCCCACACCTTTACTCTCCCGAGGAAAGAAAAACAGTGAAAGGCCTAGATGATCTTTTACGAGCAATCTCACCCGAAAACCCTTGCGGCTTAGATATAGAAGAAAGCCTGCCCTACTCGACAGAGTTTCAAACCTTAGAGGCGCTAGCCAGCGCAGAAAGCAGCCAGGACTTTTCCGGGGCAAACGCCGACCATACAGAAGTTGACTGGCGTGAAGTAGAACGCCTTTCTCTTTCTTTATTCGAGTCGGGAAAACATCTGCGCTTGGCCGTTTACCTGTGCTCAGCATGGCTGCATACAAAAAAGCTCGCCGGTTTTGCTCATGGCATAAAGCTGATACGACTGATTAACGAGCAGTACTGGGAAGAAGCCTACCCCAAGCTGACATTTGACGGCGACTTCGATGCCGACTTCCGCATTAACGCCCTCAACAATCTTTGCGACTACGACGCCATTCTAAAACCTCTCACCCAAACCAGCCTGGTTTCCGCACCTGGCCTGGGTAGCTTTTCCCTTCGTGACTACAAGCTAGCGCTGGGTGAAATACCTCAGCAAGCAACTGATAGCACCATCTCCTTACAACAGATCGAAGCCGCTTTTTCCCAACAAGCGCCCGATGCTGCGCTGCAAACAAAACAAGCCATCGACAGCATCGGCGAAGACCTGAGTGCCTTAGAGAACTGGATTGACGAAAAGCTGAAAGGCCAGCACTACCAAGCGCTCACCTTAACGCCCCTTCGAAAAGAGCTTGATCGCATCGCAAAGCTTCTCCGAAGTTTTTCCAATGCAAAAGAAGACACAACCTTAACGCAAAGCGAAAGCCAAACACCTTCCGAACAGCCTAACGACAGCCAGGGGGCCGTCATGCCAGAAAACAGCGCGCCCGTTCCTCCAGGCACCATTAATAGTCGCGAAGATGTAATACGATCGCTAGAAAAAATATGTAATTATTACCAGGCAAATGAGCCCTCTAGTCCTGTACCCTTATTAATCAACCGCGCCAAAGCACTCGTCACCGCAGACTTTTTAGAAATCATTGAAAACCTGAATCCCGACAGCTTACAAAAGATCAAAGATCTTGGTGGAATAAAACCCGAACCAACCAGCACGAGCAAAAGCAGTAGCGACTGGTAAACAATTTAAAGGGTATCTCTAAAAATTAGAATTTTTATTCGAGAGCAAGGAAGCAGCGCACGGAAACCCGCACGACTCCATGGATGGAGGAGGTAGAGCGACGCAGGAAGCCAAAGCCGAGTGAACAAGAGCTACATGAGGAGTTGAGTACGGAGCTGACGCCGCTATCGGGTAAAAAGGCAATTTTTAGAGGTGCCCTAAACTAAGGAGAAAGCACTATGGCTAAACAGAGCAGTCAAAAGTTTATCGCTCGCAATCGCGCTCCACGTGTTCAGATAGAATACGATGTAGAGCTGTACGGCGCAGAAAAAAAGGTTCAACTGCCCTTCGTTATGGGTGTTATGGCCGACCTTTCTGGCAAGCCGGCAGAGGCCTTGCCCGGTGTTCACGAGCGTAATTTTTTGGAAGTTGATGTGGACAACTTCGATGAACGCTTAAAAGCAAGCAAACCACGCGCCGCATTTAATGTACCCAACGCACTGACTGGCGAAGGTAACCTCCCCGTTGACATCACCTTCGAAAGCATGGACGACTTCTCGCCCGCTGCTGTGGCCAAAAAAGTCAGCGGGCTGGACAAATTACTGGAAGCTCGCACGGAACTCGCCAACCTTGTCACCTACATGGATGGCAAAGCAGGTGCTGAGGAATTAATTTCAAAAATCATCAAAGATACCGACTTGCTTAAGACTCTCACCGAGGCCAGCAAGACGGGTGAAAGCGATGAAACAGCAACCGAGGAATAAACAGCATGGCTGACCAACAAACAGAACTCGAATCGCAGGCACAGGAAGACCTCGCCATTGACGACTTTTCTTCCTTGTTGCAAAAAGAATTCAAACCAAAATCATCCCAAGCTGAAGAAGCCGTTCAGAACGCAGTCAACACCTTGGCCGAACAGGTTTTAAAAAATTCCGGGCTGGTGTCAGAAGACGCAGCAGTAACCATCAACGCATTAATTGCCGAGATTGACAAAAAACTGACAGAGCAAGTTAATCTAATCATTCATAACGAAGAGTTTCAGCAGCTCGAAAGCGCTTGGCGCGGCCTTCATCATTTAGTGAATAACACTGAAACCGATGAAATGTTAAAAATCCGCGTGATGAATGTCTCCAAAAAAGATGTGTACAAAAACCTCAAAAAGTTTAAAGGCACTGCCTGGGACCAAAGCCCTCTTTTCAAAAAGGTATACGAAGAAGAGTATGGCCAGCTTGGTGGGGAACCCTACGGATGTTTCGTGGGCGACTATGAGTTCAGCCACTCTCCCCAAGATGTAGAACTTCTCGGCATGATCTCTCAAGTCTCCGCTGCCGCCCACGCACCATTTCTAGCAGCCGCCTCTCCCACGGCGATGCAGATGGACTCTTGGCAGGAGCTAACCAACCCGAGAGATCTCACCAAAATATTTTCCACACCAGATTATGCTCCTTGGCGCGCGCTGCGCGAATCGGAAGACTCAAAGTATATCGGGCTAACCATGCCGCGCTTTCTGGCCCGACTACCCTATGGCGCAAACACCGACCCGGTTGAAGAATTTGACTTCGAAGAAGAGACAGGCAGCGCAGACTCCAGCAAATATTGCTGGGCCAACTCGGCTTATGCCATGGCCGTTAATATCAACCGCTCTTTTAAAGAGTACGGCTGGTGCTCCCGAATTCGTGGCATAGAATCTGGCGGCTCAGTAGAAGGGCTTCCCGTTCACACCTTTCCATCAGATGATGGCGGCGTTGACATGAAGTGCCCAACGGAAATTGCCATTAGTGATCGACGTGAGGCGGAACTTTCTAACAACGGTTTTTTGCCATTGATCCACAGAAAGAACTCTGAGTTCGCGGCCTTTATTGGTGCACAGTCACTGCATAAACCCGCCGAGTACGATGACCCAGATGCCAGCGCAAACGCCGCACTGGCAGCACGCCTGCCGTACTTATTTGCAAGCTCGCGCTTCGCCCATTACCTGAAGTGTATTGTTCGAGACAAGCTGGGCTCCTTTAAAGAGCGGGCCGAAATGCAGCGCTGGCTGCAAGAATGGATACTTCAATATGTTGATGGCGACCCCGCCAACTCAAGCGAAGAAACCAAAGCACGCAAGCCACTGGCTGCAGCCGAAGTTGTGGTGGAAGAAATAGAAGGCGCGCCAGGTTATTACACTTCTCGCTTTTACCTGCGCCCGCATTACCAGCTTGAAGGTTTAACGGTTTCCTTAAGACTGGTATCAAAACTCCCTTCAGTGAAAGGCGCATAAAACACGATCTGAAAAAACACCAAACTTCCCGGTAAATAGTTCATACATTTACCGAGGGGAAACTCATAATATAAGCGCCAGGGTTAGCCAACCCTGGCGGACTGAGATTTAATTTTTTAGGAGAAAATGCAATGGCTCTTGATCAATTCTTAAAGCTTGACGGTATTGACGGTGAAGCAGTAGATAAATCCCACGGCGGTGAAATAGATGTCCTTGCATGGAGCTTCGGCGCAAGCCAATCAGGCACCACCCATATGGGCCCAGGTGGAGGTGCAGGTAAGGTAAACGTTCAAGATTTATCTATCACCAAGTACATTGACAGGTCATCTCCGAACATTTTCCAAGTATGTAATACCGGCAAACATATTGCCAAAGCCATGCTAACTATTCGTAAGGCTGGGCAAAACCCTCTTGAGTATTACAAAATACTAATGGAAGATTGCCTGATCACCAGCATTTCAACAGGTGGCTCAGGTGGAGAAGACCGCCTCACTGAGAACATCAGCATTAACTTTGCGAAATTCAAAATCATCTACACACCGCAGAAGAAAGATGGCAGCGGTGATGCAGAAATTGAAGTAGGCTTCAATATCGCTGAAAACACCCCCTGGTAAACCAGATCGGTAAATGCAACGCTAAAAAGCGCCGGTCAAATCTGGCGCTTTTTTAATTTCAGGCATACGATTAGCCCTTCAATCACCCGCGACACAATAGTCAGAATTGCATAACAAAACTCTTTCTCCCGCTGGTTTTCCTCACGACCATTTCCAGCATCCCAAAAAACAGGAATGTTCACATGCGTGCAGAAGAGCTGATAAAAACTGGCAAGGTAAAAGAAGCCCTCGCCTCACTCACCGAAGAGGTGAGAGACAACCCTTCCGCCCCGGCCTTGCGCACTTTCCTATTCCAACTACTGTGCATCGATGGTCAATACCAGCGCGCGCTCACGCAATTAAACGTGGTACAAGAATTAGATACCATCACCATGGCGATGGCCAAAACTTACCAGCAGGTTATTCAGTGTGAAATGCTACGAGAGGCCATCTACAAAGGTGAAAAAACACCTCTTATTTTTGGTGAGCCCGCAGCCTGGGTTGCGCCACTTCTCGAAGCCCTCAAGCTGGAGAGTGAAGGCCACACCTTAAAAGCCGAAACCATGCGCCAGGAAACCTACGAAGACATCCCCACCACCAGCGGAACAATTGACGGGGAAAGCTTTGAATGGATCGCTGACGCAGACTCCAGAACCGGCCCATTTATGGAAGGTATTATAGACGGTCGCTATTTCTGGATTCCTTTCCAGTGCATCGCCCGCTTAAAACTTTCCGAACCGGAAGACCTTAGAGACCTTATCTGGCTACCCTGCGAATTTCACTGGACCAATGGCGGAAACACCATGGGTTTTATTCCCGCGCGCTACCCAGGTTCAGGCTACGATGAAGACCCTCTGATTCAACTGGGAAGAAAAACGGACTGGGAGCAACTCGGCGAACAAAGTTATGCAGGAAGGGGACAAAAACTTCTCGCCACTGAGCAAAATGAATACCCGCTACTCACAATAAGGGAAATCACCCTTTCTCAAGAAGCGTAAGCCCCACTATCCATGTCCACAGGTAGCCGCGAACGACTCCAACCAGCCCTTCTTGACAGACTTCGTGATGACGAGCCTGAACAAAAAGTGGAAGCACGCAATAAACGCGTCATTACCCTGAAAAAACTTCAGGAGTATGTAACCCGCGATTTAAACTGGCTACTTAACACCAGCGCACTTGGTGTTTCAGAGGACTTGTCCTCATTTCCGGAGGTGCAAAACTCCGTGCTCAATTACGGCGCGAATAACTTTTCCGGGATTTCCGCCTCCTCCATAGAGCCGTATATACTGGAGCGCAAAATCAAACACGCCATCTTGACCTACGAGCCCAGAATTCTAGCTAAAACCTTGGCTGTGTCGGTGCAAGAACAAGATGATATGAACCGCAACGCCATCGTGCTTCAGATATCCTGTGAACTTTGGGCAGAGCCACTGCCCATTGCCCTGTATATTAAAACCGAAATTGATCTCGAAACCGGTGAAGTGAACTTAAGCTAAGGAAATCCTCAGGTGGATCAACGATTTCTCGATTACTACAACCAGGAATTACGGCATGTGCGGGAAACTGCGGGTGATTTTGCCAAAGAATTCCCGAAAATTGCTGGTCGACTTGGTCTGGACAACACCGAAGTCGCTGACCCCTACGTAGAACGATTGCTGGAAGGTTTTGCCTTTCTCGCTGCCCGCGTACAGTTGAAGTTGGATTCACGCTTTCCTCGATTCACCCAGCATCTACTAGAAATTGTTTACCCCCACTACCATAAACCCCTCCCCTCCATCACCATCGCTCAGTTTAACCCCAACCTGGCGGAAGGCTCGCTGAGTGAAGGCTTTACGATAAAACGTCACACCGCGCTTTACTCTATTCTGGCAAAAAATGAGCGTACTGCTTGCGAATTCAGAACCACCCACGACCTCACTCTATGGCCCTTAGAACTTTCGCAGGCCAGCTATTACGACAGCGACTCGGCGCTTGCATCAGGAAACTGGGGTGGCCCACCCGAAGCCAAAGCAGGCATCAAACTGAGTCTAAAAAGCACCAATGACACCGCCTTCAGCGAACTGGATATGGAAGAACTGATATTTCATATTAGCGGCCACGATGAATCACCCATGAAACTCTATGAGCAAATTTTTTCCCATGGTTTGGGCTTTCAGGTACGAGGCAAAGGCCTTCATAAACAAACCGCTGAGTTTATTCCCCAGAAAAACCTTCAAGCGGTGGGTTTTGATGACCATGAAGCACTACTCCCCGGCATAGAGCCATCCTTTAGTGGATACCGATTACTGCAGGAATACTTTGCTTTCCCCCAACGCTTTATGTTTTTCAAACTGGGTGCTCTGGCACAACATCTCAAGAGTATTCATAGCACCGAACTGGAAATCGTCATTCTGCTCGATAAAAATGACAAAAGCCTAAAGCCGCTTATCAACAAAGGCCTGTTTCAGCTCAATTGCACCCCGGCCATCAACCTCTTCCCCAAACGGGGGGATCGCATCAACCTCAAAGATGGCAGGCACGAACACCACGTTCTGGTGGACCGCACCCGCCCGCAAGACTTTGAGGTGTATCACATTGATGAGGTGAATGGTTATACCGCTGGAGGGGAAAACAAGCAAAGTTTTGCGCCTTTCTACGGGCAGACCCAAGAACACCTGGAAGACGGAAATTACTACACCTCCTACCGTGAACCACGCCTGCTTTCCTCAAAACAAAAACAATACGGAAGCCGCTCCAATTACATTGGCAGTGAAGTATTTTTAGCTGCTGTAGATTCCAGCAATGCACCCCTTGGTCAGCATATCAAGCAGCTTGATCTCAAACTAAGCTGCACCAATCGTGATTTGCCACTGCATATGCCCACGGGCCGAGGCCGTACCGATTTCACCCTCGATATCAGCGCCCCAGTGGATAGTATTCGCTGCATCCACGGGCCATCTAAACCGGTGCCCGCTCACCCCCCATCCGAAATCAGCTGGAAATTTATCAACCACCTTTCTCTCAATTATCTTTCCTTAATTAATCAGGAAAAAAATGAAGCCGCACAAGCGATTAAAAGCATGCTGCGTCTTTACATCAATGACCAAGATGCCAGCCAGGTCAAACAAGTGGAAGCACTGCAAAAAGTCAGTGCTCAGCCCATCGTGCGAAGGCTGCCCGTTTCAGTAGGCCACATTGCCTACGGGCGTGGGCTGGAAATTCGTATGGAAGTCGATGAAAGCGGCTTTGAAGGTTTGGGCTTTTTTCTATTTGGAGCAGTGATGGAGCACTTCTTTGCCCGCTACACCTCCATCAATAGCTTCACCGAATTGGTTTTAATTTCGGAACAACGCGGCGAAATAAAAAGATGGACAGCGAGGAGCGGATGCAAGCAGATACTCTAAGTTGGTATGCCGAGCTTTGTGCAGAACCAGAAAAATACGAACTTTTCACAGTGCTCAGGGCGCTGGAAAAAATTCACGCCGAAAGTGAACGACTCGGACGCAGTGTTTCACCAAACAACGAAAACGTAAAACTCTCTCAAGAGCCAAGCATGGCCTTTGCCCCATCGGCCATTCACAGCTTTATCGAAGGCGATAAAGAGAGCAAAGATCAGCTTTCTAACTTTGCGTTTGGGGTCTTTGGCCCCAACGGCCCAATGCCCTTACACCTTACCGAATACGCCCAACAGCGTGCGCATAATTTCAAGGACCCTACTTTTTCGAAGTTTGTCGATATTTTCCACCATCGCTTGCTATCTCTGTTTTACAGAAGCTGGGCTGATGCCGAGCCCTGTGTGGAAATGGATCGACCGGATGATAATCGCTTCGATCTTTATATTGGCGCACTCTGTGGGCTAGGCGAGAAAGAACAAATCACCCCTCATCTGCCACGCCAGGGTCGATTTTATCAAACTGGCTTATTGGCCATGCAAAGCCGACCGGCCGACGGCCTGGCCCATATACTCCACAACCACTTTGGCCAACAGTTTGAAGTGGACTCTTTCTCCGGAGGATGGTTAACACTGAGCCAATTAGAACAATCACGGCTCACCCAATACAACAACCCTTGCCAGCTGGGCATTAATTCCAGTCTGGGTGAAAAGGTTTTTGATCTGCAGCATATCTTCACCGTACGCTGTGGCCCCGCCCCTTACTCACAATTGAAAGAGTTGCTTCCCGGTCAAGACAGTTACGAAACCCTGCTATCCCTCATTCGCTGTTATGCGGGGGACGAATACGACTGGGATATTGAATTCATTGTAGAAACAGACGACATACCCGGAATAAAATTAGGCGAACAAGGCCACCTGGGCTGGTCATCCTGGCTAGGGGAACAAACCAAAGGTCAGCTGTCCCGAGTGGCATTTAAAAACCAAGGCAGCGTATCGCTTTAAAGCACTTTTAAAAATCAGGCAAGAGGATGCAATCATGGCAGAAATCGGACGCGCAAGTATTTTTGGCAAGCTCAACCCCCTCACCTACAATGCGGTACACAGCGCCTACCTTGCCTGCAAAACCAGCGGCCACCCCCAGGTAGAACTTAGCCACTGGGTTCACCAGCTGCTCTTACTGCAAGACTCAGATCTGCACCACATCATTCGCCATTTTGAAATTGATGCCACACAGCTAGCCAGCGACCTTACCCGTTGCCTGGAAGCGCTTCCCCGAGGCACCCCACAGCCGGACTTTTCTCCTCAACTGGAAAGCGCCGTCGAACGCGCCTGGCTCGATGCTACCCTGCTGTTTGGAGAAGCCCAGGTCAGAAGTGGTTATCTCATCGTCGGCATATTAAGAAAACGCGAACTGCGCAACGCCCTTTATCGCATCAGCTCTCAATTTGAAAAAATTAAACTCGAAGCACTGACGGATGGCTTCGATACGATTACTGCCCGGTCTCCAGAAGTACACCTCACTGCAAAAGATGGCTTTAGCCTTGGCAGCGACTCCACTGCCGCAAGTGCTGGCCTCGCACCTGCCGGTAGCCCTGACGTATTGGCACAGTTCACCACAGACTTAAGCCAACAAGCACGGGATGGAGAAATCGACCCCATCGTAGGCCGTGACGAGGAGATTCGCCAAATCATCGACATCCTTATGCGCCGTCGCCAAAACAACCCCATGATCACCGGTGAAGCAGGGGTCGGCAAAACCGCCGTAGTAGAAGGTTTTGCACAGCGTATCGCCAGAGGCGACGTACCACCACCACTGCAGAATGTAAGCTTATTAAGCCTTGATATCGGCCTGCTACAAGCCGGCGCAAGCATGAAAGGCGAGTTTGAAGGCCGCCTTCGCCAAGTCATTGAGTCGGTACACGCATCAGAAAAACCCATTATTCTGTTTATCGACGAAGCCCATACCCTTATTGGCGCAGGCGGTGCAGCTGGCACAGGCGACGCTGCCAACCTGCTAAAACCCGAACTCGCACGGGGCACCTTACGCACCATCGCAGCAACCACCTGGGCCGAATATAAAATACACATTGAAAAAGATCCGGCCCTCACCCGGCGTTTTCAGGTTATCCAGGTTGAGGAACCCAGCGAAGAAAAGGCCACCTTGATGATGCGTGGCGTCTCCTCAGTAATGGAGAAACACCACCAGGTACAGGTTCTCGACGAAGCACTGGAAGCAGCAGTAAAACTTTCACACCGATATATTCCTGCGCGGCAGCTTCCTGATAAATCCGTCAGCTTGTTAGATACCGCCGCCGCCCGCGTTGCCATCAGCCAACACGCCGTGCCCGGTCCCATCGACGATTTCCGCAAAACCATTGATGGGCTAAACACAGAGCTAAGCATTATTGAGAAAGAAGCCAATATGGGCCTCAATATCGGCAAACGTCGAGATCAGGTATTAAGCAAACTCGATCAAGTGCAGACCGAACTCTCCACACTCGAAGAGCAGTGGGAGCAAGAAAAAGAAAAAGTAAAAACTATCATCGAACTACGCAGTCAACTTCGCGAACAGGGCTTGCTCGTCGATAAACATACAGGAATTGAAACCGAGCCAAGCGCCAACGAAAGCTTGGCGGACACAACAACGGAACAAGAAAACCAGTCAGCAAACGACGACGAAAATACGCAAAAAACCGATACTCAAGCAGCGCCAGCTCTCACAGCCGAAGAGCAAAAAGCTCTGCGGGCCACCTTAAAAAGAACCCAAACAGAACTCGAAACCATTCAGGGAGAATCACCGCTTATTTTCCCTACAGTGGATCACCAGATTGTCGCTTCCGTAGTGCAGGACTGGACAGGCATCCCCATTGGTCGCATGGTACAAAACGAAATTAAAACCGTACTGGAACTTCCCCAACTGCTCGGCCAACGTATTATTGGTCAGGATCATGCACTGGAAATGATTTCCAAACGCATCCTTACCAGCCGCGCCAATATGGACAACCCCAAAAAACCCGTGGGTGTATTTATGCTCGCCGGTAGTAGTGGTGTCGGTAAAACAGAAACGGCCTTGGCCCTCGCCGAAACCCTCTATGGTGGTGAACAAAACCTGATCACCATCAACATGAGTGAATTCCAGGAAGCCCACACCGTTTCCACCCTCAAAGGAGCCCCTCCTGGTTATGTTGGCTACGGAGAGGGGGGCGTGCTCACCGAAGCCGTGCGCCGCTGCCCCTACAGCGTTGTTCTTCTCGATGAAATCGAAAAAGCCCACCCCGATGTTCACGAGCTATTTTTTCAAATTTTTGACCGTGGTTTTATGGAAGATGGCGAAGGGCGTTTAATCGACTTTAAAAACACCCTCATCCTTGCCACCACCAACGTCGGCACCGACCTTATCATGGGTATGTGCCAAGACCCCGACTTGATGCCCAGCCCCGAGGGCATTGCCAAAGCCCTCAAAGAACCCATGCTAAAAGTATTCCCTGCGGCACTGCTCGGACGAATGGTTACGATTCCATACTTCCCGCTCACAGACGATGTGCTTGGGCTGATTACCCGCCTGCAATTAAAACGCATTCAAAAACGCATCGAGGAATATCACAATATTCCGCTGAATTATGACGAAGAGGTGATCAAACTAATTATCGCCCGTTGCACTGAAAGAGAAAGCGGCGGCCGCATGATAGACGGCATACTCACCAACACCATCCTGCCCAAAGTCAGCCGCGAATTACTAACAAAAATAATGGAAGGCCATCCCATTAGCGGGGTTAACATCAACGTTGAGATGGATGAGTTTCAATATTCGTTTGATACGGACGAAGGGGTGTAAATAAACTTAATCTGCACTGAATGAGATTTCGGGAAGATCAACCCTGCACCAGCTTTTTAATGCGGCCAGAGAGAGAAAATAAATTCACCCTGATACCTTTATACGGGATAGATTCCCTATTGAAATTACCTTGTACGGAATCACCAATTAAAAAGTTACGGACATAAAAACATGGAAAAGTTTGCTCATAGTGAAAATAGGTATGATGTCAAACACACCCTGCGGCAACATTTAAGTCATGTTGCCAGCTTGACCGAATCATACCTAATAAACGGAACTGGGCATTCCGAAGGGAAGCTGGCAGGACTACTACACGACCTGGGCAAATACAGCGACCTATTCCAGCGCAGGCTTGAAGGCAAAGAGTCCGGTCTGGATCACTGGACAGCCGGTGCTTGGGTGGCAATGGCAAAATGCCAGTCGCTCGCCGCTGCCTTCGCAGTTTATGGTCACCATGTGGGTCTGCCTTCTTTCCAGGAATTAAAATGTATTTCCAAGCTGGTCGAATTTGAAGAAAGTCATCCCTACGGCCTCCGATTAAGCGATTCAGATTGCGAGCACCTAATGGCTCGTTTTACCGAAGATGGCCTGACAGTTAATAAACCGGCCAACCCTATATTCATCTCTAATGCCCTCAGTCTTGGCGATATGCTTGATCAACGCCGAATATTCTCCGCGCTAACCGACGCCGATTTTCTCGATACTGAAGCGCACTTTAACGGCGACGAAAATGGAAAGGTATATCGTGACCCCGGGCCAGCACTGCAGGCCGATAAAGCGCTGGAAATATTACACGCAGAACTCGATCGTCTCAGCGCAAACAGTGACCCAGGCAACGCAATAACCCAAGTTCGTAAAACCATACTGAATAACTGCCTGGGTGCCGCTAACAGCAGTACAGGTTTATTTACACTCACTGCACCCACCGGAAGCGGTAAAACCCTTGCCATGCTGGCCTTTGCTCTACAGCATGCTGCCAAACATAAGCTAAGGCGTGTGGTGATGGTAATTCCCTATCTCACCATCACCGAGCAAACGGCCAAAATATATCGCGATTTATTCGAGGACCACTTTGGCCCTCACTATGTATTGGAACACCATAGCCTCGCCGGAATGGGTAAAGAAAATAGTCGATCAGATGCGGAACAGGAACAAGAACGCCAGCGTCGACTCTTGTCAGAAAACTGGGATGCGCCTATTGTCATCACCACTAGCGTACAGATGCTTGAATCCCTGTTTTCCAACCGCCCATCCAGTTGCCGAAAACTCCACCGTCTTTCTGAAAGCGTAATTCTGTTTGATGAAGTGCAAACCTTGCCCCTGCATCTCTCAGTGCCAACCTTGGCCGCCTTATCTCATCTCGCCCACCAATGGCGCAGTAGCGTAGTATTCTCCACCGCTACCCAGCCGGCATTTCAACATCTTGATTCACAGGTTGCTCCGCTTGTTGACAGCGGCTGGCAGCCCCGTGAAATTGTTAGCCAGCCACAGCAAATGGCGGATCAATTGCGCCGTGTCACCTACCACTGACCAGAAGCCAATCAACAAACCGACTGGTCTGAACTGGCGCAGAAAATCGAGCAACAAGACCAGGCGCTCTGCATCGTTAATCTTAAAAAACATGCCAAGGCGCTATGGGAAACCATTGCAGAAGAAGCTGAAGATAAGGCATCCGTACTCCATCTATCCACCAACCTATGTGCGGCGCATCGCCAACACGTGTTAGAGGTAGTTCGTCAAAAGCTGGAAAAGAAACAGCCGGTCAATCTAATTGCCACACAATGTGTCGAAGCTGGCGTCGACATTGATTTTCCCGCTGTATGGCGATCTATCGCACCACTGGATGCAATTATTCAAGCGGCAGGACGCTGTAATCGCGAGGGCAAGCTTGAAAAAGGCGAGCTAACGGTATTTATTCCAGAAGATACGCCTTACCCACCCATGGCGGGCTACCTGCAAGCCACCAAAATTACTGAGCACCTGTTACGAGCTGTGGGCACAGATAATTTTGACCCCCACCAAAGTGAATTAATTCAGCGTTACTATCGCGAGCTCTACGATTTGGGGCGGCCCAGCGACCAGGCCAAAGAGTTATTATGTGCCATTAGAGAAGTCGATTTTCCCGAAGTTGCACAACAATACCGGCTTATCAAACAAGACAGTATAAATATCATCGTGCCCTACGCAGAGCGATCAGCACTTTATGAGGAGTTATCGGCAGAAGCCAGTGAACAGGGCCTCAGCCAAAAATGGATTCGCAAAGCACGACCACTCACCGTCAGCCTGTATCGCCCAAAAGCCGAAGAACCCATTTGGGATGCTTTACAACCGATCAATTATTTAAGAACACCGCAAAATAAAATGACCGATTGGTTTATCTATTTGCGCAAAGAGGACTATCACCCAAACCTGGGGCTGGTGCCACCACAACAACTGCACCTCTGGATGGTGTGAATGTCCATCTTCAAAACCAAGTGCACAGGAGGTAATAAATGAAAGGAAAAACACACACCTTAAAAGTCTGGGGTGATTTGGCCTGCTTTACCCGCCCCGAAATGAAAGTTGAACGTTACAGCTACCCGGTGATTACCCCCTCCGCCGCACGAGGTATTTTCGATGCCATCTATTTTAAAAAATGCTATGGCTTTTATTGGCAGATTGAACGGATAGAAATGCTTACTCCACCAAAATATATCGCTTTACGGCGCAACGAAGTGAAAGATAAAGCGCCCTCGCACAGCACCATTCATCAATGGATACAGGGTAAGAAACCTCCACAGCCACTCTGGGCTGACGGCACTAAGGCTGACTTTGGCGGCAGCGACCAAAAAGGCCGCACCCAGCGCCAGACGATGGCATTAAAAAACGTAGCCTATCGGGTGCAGGCGCATATGTGCTACCGGGACTCAAAGCAAAACCCGGCAGCGATGGATGCCCAGTTCGAACGGCGCGCCAAACGCGGCCAGTGCTTTTATCAGCCCTTCCTCGGTTGTCGGGAATTCCCCGCCTGGTTTGAGTTGTTAAGTGACTCGCCTGAAGCGCAAAATCCAGTGGGCCTGGATATAGACCTTGGCTGGATGCTCTACGATGTATTCGACCTCGGCCAAAGCAACTCCAACATGGCCAAACCTGCCATTAGTGTTTTTCATGCCTTTGTACAGCAGGGCATTCTTACCGTACCACCTTATAATTCAGAAGCCGTGCAGAAAGCCGGAGAAGAATATGCTGGATAAAGTGCTGGATTTTGCCCGGGATAGCGGCATCACTTCTGAACCGGGCTTTGCTGCCAAGAGTGCTCGTTGGGCTATTACCTGTGATAGCGAGGGTAAATATACCGGAATTTTACCGCTAGCAGAGGGTAAGCAGGCGCGGCAGTTTGATTGTTGCCCCAACCTTGCGCAAAGTGAAATGATCGCTGGAGGTGTTACCCGAAGCCAGTTTTTGATCGACAGCTTACAGAACGTTGTGCTTTATCTTAAAGAGGGTGCAACTGAAAAAGAGGTCGTGAAAGCTGAAACCAAACATCAGTTTTTTATAACCTTGCTCAAACAGTCAGGGGAACAAATACCCTCACTGCGCGCTATTGCCTTGTTACTCAATGACAAGGAACAACTTCACCAAATCAGAGAAGAGCTGGCTCAACTCAGCCCAAAACCCAAGCCTATTGATAACGTCACCTTCCGCGTTGAGGGCGAGCTAGTACTGGACGTTGATAGCTGGCATACCTGGTGGCGTGACTTTCGTAGCGGGTTGCTAAGGGATAACCAGAAACCCGCCGCAAAAAAAACAACGCAAATGCGTTGCCTGTTGAGTGGTGAACTGATTGAACCGGCAAAAACCCACAAAGCCAAAATCAAGCGCTTGCCCGGCGGGCTGAGCACTGGCGATGCCCTAATCGGTTTTGATAAAGCGGCGTTTCAATCCTTTGGGCTGGATAAGTCTGAAAATGCTGCCACCAGCGAGGCAACCGCTACTCTGTATGCAGAAACCCTCAACCACCTGATTCAGGAGAACAGCACCCGCTTTGGTGATTTATCGGTAGCGCACTGGTTCAGTCATTCGGTTCAGGATGAAGATGATATTTTTTCTACCCTACAGAACCCGGAAACACCCGAGCCTGGTATTGACTCACTACCACGCAAATTATTGCGCTCAATCCAGTCCGGCAAGCGAGAAGATTTAGCCAATAATCATTATTACGCGCTGACCCTCTCCGGCGCATCGGGCCGTGTGATGGTGCGGGACTGGATGGAGGGGCAGTTTTCGGAACTGATTCAACATATCGATCAGTGGTTCAGCGACCTGGCCATTGTTGCCCGTGATGGCAAACGACTGACCCCCTTGCCTAAATTTCTGGCGGTAGCAGGCTGTACCGAGCGGGATCTAGGCGATGTACCGCCACCATTAATGCTTCAACTCTACAAAGCCGCAATAAATGGTTTGGCTTTTCCTCAAAGCGCCAAAGCCAAAGCTCTACTTAGAAACCGCATCCATATTATTCAGGATGAACCCATAAGCCATGCAGGCATGGGCTTAATTAAAGCCTATCAAATTAGAAACAAAGGAGATCAACACATGGGAACCCACCTTAACCCCGAGCACCCAGAACCCGCCTATCAGTGTGGTCGTTTGCTAGCCCTATTAGCCCGACTGCAACGCAGTGCCCTGGGCGATGTGGGTGCTGGTGTTGTGCAGCGTTATTACGCTGCAGCTAGCCAAACACCGGCACTCACTATTGGCCGTTTGATGAGCAATGCAAAAAACCACCTTTCAAAGCTCGATGGTGGATTACAACACTGGTACGAAAACCAGATTGCCGATGTCATGGGCCAAATTGACAACGCTATCCCCAAAACACTCGACCTTGAAAAGCAGAGCCTGTTCGCCCTGGGCTACTACCAACAAATTGCCAAACTCAATGCGGGTAAGGACAAAACAACCGACAACCAAGGAGAAGATTCATGAGCATTAAAAACCGTTACGAGTTCCTGTTTTTGTTTGATGTGGAAAATGGCAACCCCAATGGAGATCCCGACGGTGGCAATGCCCCGCGAATTGATCCGGAAGATATGCATGGCCTGGTGTCCGATGTTGCTTTGAAAAGGCGGGTTAGAAACTACGTGCAAATAGCGCGGGGCAACGAATCACCCAATGCCATATTTGTTGAGCACGCCACCAACCTCAACAGGCCTATTGCAACCGCACATGAAAATACCGGCGGCCTTCCCGAAAAAGATGCGGGGAAGGATAAGGTAAAAGCCGCCCGTGACTGGATGTGCCAAACCTTTTTCGACGTACGAACCTTCGGTGCCGTCATGTCCACCGGTGCCAATGCGGGGCAGGTTCGAGGCCCGGTGCAATTTGCCTTTGCCCGTTCGGTTGATCCGATCTTGCCACTCGACATTTCCATCACGCGTATGGCTGTTGCCGAAAAAGTGAAAGGTGCTAAATCCGTAGAGGATTATCAAAAATGGGAAGATGAACAACCCGAAGACAAACTGCGCACCATGGGCCGTAAAAACCTGATCCCCTACGGCCTTTATGTGGCCAAAGGTTTTATCAGCGCCAACCTGGCCGAGCAAACTAAATTCTGTGACGATGACTTAAGCCTGCTGTGGGAAGCCCTGCAAAACATGTACGACCATGACCGCTCTGCCAGCAAAGGCATGATGTCGTGCCGGGGGCTGTATGTGTTTAAACATGTCGGCACCGATAACGACCCACAACAACGTGAGCGTCAGGCAATGCTGGGGTGTGCACCGGCACACAAATTACTGGATGCAGGGAAGATCGTTTCGATTGCTAAAAACAAAGAAACCCCACGATGTTTTGATGATTACGATGTATCGGTTGATAAAGCGCAACTGCCCGCAGGCGTTGAGTTAATCGAATACACTTAACTTGTGTTGCAGGGCTAACATTAGTCTCGCTGCTGGCCTTAGTTGAAAAGTAAAAGGGTTTTGGTGGTGATGTATATATGATGCTATTCTGCATCATATATACATCACCCGTTTTCGGAGCTAAAAAGATGGCAAGAGCAAGTATTTCAATAACACCACCCAACGACGCCTGGATCAAATCACAGATCGAGAGCGAAGAGTTTTCAAGCCGTAGTGACGTTGTTAATGACTTGATACGCAAGGCCCGTAAAGAACAAGACGAAATAGAAGCCATTCGCCTCGCACTTATCAAGGGTGAGGAAAGTGGCGTTAGTAACAGAACGCCAGGCGACATTATAAATTCGGTGATCGAAAAACGGCGTAAAGATGGCACCCTATGAATTAACTCAAGCTGCTGATGAAGATTTTGAAAATATCTTTAATTTTGGCATTGATACCTTCGGCCTGGCTCAAGCCATCGATTACCAGCAGGGTATGAAAAAACGCTTTGAAGAACTGGCAAACCACCCTGAGCGGTATGCGGCTGTTGACCACATCCGCAGCGGATATCGCCGCAGCGTTTATCACTCGCATTCCATTTACTATCGGATAGAATCCAGCGGCATTTTGATCGTACGGATTCTGGGCCAGCAAAACTTGCAAAAGGCATTAACTGCTACATAAGAGGCCTATGATCAAGCCATGAACCCTACCCCAGAGCTTGAAATCGTCCCCATCTCCGCCCTTAACCAATACCTTTATTGCCCACGGCGCTGCTACCTAATACACAGCGAAGGGCAGTTTACTGACAATGTGCATACTATGCGTGGCACCCATGAGCACGAGCGGGTTGACCAGGTACTACACGAAATAAAGCAAGGCATTCGTATCGAATTTGCCCTGCCGGTTTGGTCGGATAAGCTGGGGCTTAGCGGCCGTTGCGATGTGGTGGAGTTTCACCCCGATGGCACTATTTTCCCGGTGGAATACAAGCACGGCAAAAAGAAAAAGTGGGCGAATGACGACCTGCAATTAGCAGCTCAGGCGCTGTGTTTACAGGAAATGAAAGGTCTGGAAGTCAGCAGTGGCGCTATTTACCACATTCAGTCCAAACGACGGCGAAATGTTGCTATCACACCACAATTGATTGCCGACGTTGCGCATTATACGGCTCTGGTACGAGGGCTATTTCAGCAACAAAAATTGCCTCCTCCAACCGAGCAACCCCAGCGCTGCCATGGCTGCTCAATGACTGATGCCTGCTTCCCGCAAATATCAAGGGCACAGCAAAGAATCCAAAAGCTAAGTGCGCAGCTCTACCAAGCGGAGGATGAATAAGCACTATGAGCGTTTACCTCAATACCCTTTATATCACTAGCCCCGACGCGTACTTACGGCTCGAAGGGGAAACTGTTTGCGTAATGATCAAAAAAGAGAAACGTCTACAAGTACCCCTGCATCACCTCGGCGGCTTCGTGCTGTTTGGTCATACCATGATGAGCCCTGGACTCATGGGCCGCTGTGCCGACGACGGCCGCTCTGTCGTCTGGTTGGGCCGCAATGGTGATTTTCGTTTTCGTCTACAAGGCCCGGTTAACGGCAATATTCTATTGCGGCAGGTGCAGTTTCAAAAAGCCGCACAAGCAAATCAGGCCTTGACCCTGGCCAAAGCCTTTATCGCCGGCAAGCTACGCAACAGTCGCCAACTGTTGATGCGCGCGAGTCGTGAATCCAAGCATGCAGAGGAGCAAACTGCCCTCAACAAAGCCACACAATTGCTCGAAGGCAATATTCGCAAGCTCGAATTCGCCGACACCCTCGACACTGTGCGAGGGCTAGAAGGCGATGGGGCACGCATCTACTTTGGCCAACTCAACACCGTAATGCGCGAATCAATACGGGATACGTTCTCCTTCAACACTCGGAACCGGCGGCCACCCAAAGACCGCTTTAATGCACTGATTTCATTCCTTTATGCCCTGGTTTTATCGGATTGCCGCTCGGCACTGGAAACCGTTGGCCTCGACCCACAAATGGGCTTTTTACACGTGCCACGCCCCGGACGTGATTCACTAGCGCTAGATTTAATGGAAGAATTTCGCCCGGTCATGGCCGATCGATTAGCGCTAACCTTGATTAACCGAGGGCAGTTGAAAGAAAGAGATTTCGACTGTCGTGAGGGCGGTTCCGTAATGCTCAACGATAATGGCCGCAAAACGGTTATCACTGCTTATCAAGAGCGAAAGCAGGAAACCCTTATCCACCCAGTATTAGAACAGCCAGTCCCTCTTGGCTTGCTGGCGCAACTCCAGGCAAGGTTATTAGCTCGCTATCTGCGTGAAGACATTGACGCCTATGTCCCTTTTTTACAGAGGTAAAGCCCTATGATGGTATTGGTCACTTACGATGTATCAACGCTTACCAGTGAAGGTCGACGACGCTTGCGCCGCGTTGCTAAAACCTGCCTCAATTACGGCCAGCGAGTACAAATGTCTGTATTTGAATGCAAGGTCGATGCAGTGAAGTATGAGTTCCTCCAACAGCAACTGTTAGCGGAAATTAACGAAGAAGAGGATAGTTTACGCATCTACCGTATACTCGAGCCACTCGAGAAAAATGTGCTCGAATTTGGTAAATTTACCGCCGCCGATTTTGAAGACACCCTGATTATATGAGGCGCGCGAACCTACAGCGGTGGTAAAAATCCAATGAGATCGCGATCCTATTAACTCCTTGAAACAGCACGACAATATATAAAAAGGCTTGGTGAAAAAGTGCAACGACTCTTCCCTAAATCTCCCTTCGCGCTTTTAAACAAAAATCTTCATCGGTATGATGAGCTTGCAGCTATGCTGCATCTCCCGGCCTAACCGCCGGGAGCGGATTGAAACTTCTTCGTATGTCGATACTTTTACACCTTGAAACGCATCTCCCGGCCTAACCGCCGGGAGCGGATTGAAACAGTCCTAGCTCGCCGGCATAACCTCTCATAGCTGGCATCTCCCGGCCTAACCGCCGGGAGCGGATTGAAACGTTTTTTAATTAGGGTTGTGGGGGAGTTTGAAGGTGCATCTCCCGGCCTAACCGCCGGGAGCGGATTGAAACAAAAGCCAGTCTGCAGATAAAACTTCCTGCCTAAGCATCTCCCGGCCTAACCGCCGGGAGCGGATTGAAACATTCAGGCAAAGAAACAGCTCGCAAAAGCTTTCGTGCATCTCCCGGCCTAACCGCCGGGAGCGGATTGAAACACTGATATATGCGACCATTACGCGCTAAGGAAGGCATCTCCCGGCCTAACCGCCGGGAGCGGATTGAAACATGATATTCGCTGATCTGCATGGTAAAAGCGAAGTGCATCTCCCGGCCTAACCGCCGGGAGCGGATTGAAACGTTCATAGCTGCTTCTCCTGGTGTAATCCATGCTCGCATCTCCCGGCCTAACCGCCGGGAGCGGATTGAAACCTAACTGTAAGCATTGAGCCGATCAAGATTAAAATGCATCTCCCGGCCTAACCGCCGGGAGCGGATTGAAACACGGCGAGGGACGCATAATGGCCCAGGATATTGGGCATCTCCCGGCCTAACCGCCGGGAGCGGATTGAAACCAGTACAAGAAGACAAAACACTGCAGTCAAATAGCGTATCTCCCGGCCTAACCGCCGGGAGCGGATTGAAACATTTTTACTTGACCCAATCTTGATAGCTCAAAGTGGCATCTCCCGGCCTAACCGCCGGGAGCGGATTGAAACATTAATTCAAGAACGAAATCAGCTTGCTAACGAGCATCTCCCGGCCTAACCGCCGGGAGCGGATTGAAACATTGCGATGCCATCGGAGAGCCACCCCTGGCAATGCATCTCCCGGCCTAACCGCCGGGAGCGGATTGAAACTGTATTATCAGGCACAAAAGAAACAGTCATCCCCTGCATCTCCCGGCCTAACCGCCGGGAGCGGATTGAAACACAGCTAATGGGGCAGACACTCCGCCTGAATCATTTGGCATCTCCCGGCCTAACCGCCGGGAGCGGATTGAAACGTCGTAGAACCGCACTTCGCCCACGTTACTGCTGGCATCTCCCGGCCTAACCGCCGGGAGCGGATTGAAACTTTAAATGATGCCGGGGCTGTAATAGATGATTCTGCATCTCCCGGCCTAACCGCCGGGAGCGGATTGAAACATTAAGTGGATCGAAGGTGAGCCGCCGAAAGATGGGCATCTCCCGGCCTAACCGCCGGGAGCGGATTGAAACCCCAAATAGTTTAAATATTAGGGCGGCAAGTTAAGCATCTCCCGGCCTAACCGCCGGGAGCGGATTGAAACACCAATCGAAGTAAAAAACAGAAACGCAGCAACGGCATCTCCCGGCCTAACCGCCGGGAGCGGATTGAAACCTGCAGTATGGCGCATGCGGTGGAACATGGCAGGGCATCTCCCGGCCTAACCGCCGGGAGCGGATTGAAACATGTGTGGAGGTACACCTTCGATGCCCGCACCACCGCATCTCCCGGCCTAACCGCCGGGAGCGGATTGAAACTACGGTAAAAAGTAAATTAAATAATTGCAAGGTTGCATCTCCCAGCCTATCCACCTCATACGTGCGACCTTAGAGGTAGGCACTCATCTTCTAAAGCTATCACTCATCCCCGTCTTGTTTTTCCCGCTCATCCACTGTGCAGTTATATATTCTAGGGTATCGCATTCCGTAATATAAAATAGCTTAGGGAGAAATTCTTACTCCCATCGCCCAACTTTCCCAAGCGCTAACTCCCGTTCAGCTTTCTCATGCTATAGTTCTTCGATATTCTTGACTGTCACGCATACCAAAAACAGAGCCACTACCCAGATGACCAACACTGCCCTTTCTGTGTTCAAAAAACTGATACTGAAGCACCCCGCTATTTCTCTTATTGTTATGTTCCTAATTGGCGGGGCAATCAGTACGAACATCCCAAAATTTCAGTACGATGCATCCTCCGATGCCCTAGTGCTGGAGAATGACCCCGCCCTGGCCTATATGCGCACTATTACTAAACGCTATGACATACGAGAAACAGTATTTATCACCTTTACCCCCGAGTACGACCTGTTTTCTGACAGGGCCCTTAACACCATCAAGGGCCTCCGTGATGAACTACGCGACATCGATAGCGTTGAGTCCATTAACTCTTATCTCGATATCCCTCTTCTACGCAGCCCGCCTGCGCCCCTATCAGAAATGGCGGAAAACACCCGTACCTTACTTGACCTCGATACTGACAGGACCCTAGCCCGCACCGAACTCACCACCAGCCCCCTCTATAAAGATTTACTGGTCAGCAGAGATGGCCGCACCACGGCCATGCAATTGAACTTTAAAGTGGATACCAAGTATCGCGATTTTATTGAAACCCGTAACGGGCTGGAAGATAAGAAGCGCCGAATTGGGCTCACTATAGACGAGCAACATCAATTAAAAGAAACTCGCAAACAATTTGACGACTATAAAATCGTATCGGCAAAGGCCTTACATAGAGATATCTCCCGTATTCGGGATGCCATGAAAAACTACCGAAACGGAGCCCAACTCTACCTCGGTGGCGTACCTATGATTGCGGACGACATGATGACTTATGTGCGCAATGATGTAGCCACCTTTGGTATCGGAGTGGCGGCCTTTTTGTTGATCACTCTGGCAGTTATTTTCAGACAACTCCGCTGGGTAGTTATCCCACTTATCTGCTGCGGCTTCTCCTCCGTGGTGATGGTGGGCTTGCTTGGGCTGCTAGACTGGCGCGTAACGGTGATCTCTTCCAACTTTATTTCCTTGGTTTTAATTATTACCCTGGCACTCTCCATCCACCTTGTTGTGCACTACCGAGAGTTATTATCGGAAAACAGCGACTGGAGTAACCTAGAGCTGGTAAGCGAAACCGTGAGACATATGTTTGCGCCATGCTTTTATACCACCATCACCAGCATGATTGCTTTCTCGTCCTTGGTAGTCAGTCAAATTGTGCCCGTGATTAATTTTGGCTGGATGATGGTAATGGGTATCGCAGTAACCTTTATCGTTAACTTTACACTTTTCCCCATCATTGTATTACTGCTGCCCAAACCAAAACCCATGAAGATACAACACAAACACAGCCTCACTGCCCTCGTTTTTGGTCGTAGTACTCTGGTGCTAGGTAATCGCATTTTTTTAATTACCCTGCTGCTACTGATATTCAGCTTAGTAGGGCTTTCGAAACTCAAAGTCGAAAACAGTTTTATTGATTACTTTGATAGCAGTACAGAAATTCATCAGGGCATGTCGCTGATTGACAAAGAACTGGGGGGGACAACTCCGCTGGAGGTTATTGTAAAACTCGGCAACACAGAGGAAGAGGAAATCGTCTCCACAGAAGAAGATCCGGATGAGGCTTTTTTTAATGATTCCGATTTTGGTGATGACTTTGAAGTGGAGACTGACAGTGACCCTGGCAAATATTGGTTCACACAAGGCAAAGTGGCCAAGCTACATCAAATCCATGACTTTATTGACGGGCTGAGCCATACTGGAAAAGTGCTTTCCATCAGCACTATGATGCGTATTGCAGAGAGCTTTAATGAAAACAAAGCTCTCACCAACCTTGAACTGGGCCTTGTTTACCAGAAACTACCGAAAGAATATCTCGACATGATTGTCAAACCCTATGTGTCCTTCGAGGAAAATGAAGCACGTTTCTCTATTCGCGTAAAAGATTCAGACCCCACCCTTAAACGAGATGAGTTACTAAAAACGATTCATCAGGGCTTGGTTGAAGAGCTGGATCTTGCGGAAGAGGATATTCACCTTTCCGGTATGCTGGTGATGTACAACAATATGCTCAAGAGCCTGTTTAAATCACAAATACTCACACTAGGGGTCGTGCTACTGGCCATCTTTGCAATGTTCACCGTGATATTTCGCTCCCTCCCTCTCGGCATTGTAGGCATTATCCCCAATATAGTTTCCGCCATGACAATACTCGCAGTTATGGGCTGGGCTGGTATTCCTCTGGATATGATGACCATTACCATTGCCGCCATCACAGTGGGTATTGGGGTAGATGATACCATCCACTATATCCATCGCTTTAAAATAGAAATCGTCAAAGACTACGATTATGATGCCGCCGTACTACGCAGCCACGGCAGCATTGGTAATGCCATGTATTACACAACCATTACCATTATTTTAGGCTTTTCCATTCTGGTACTTTCCAATTTCGTACCCACTATTTATTTTGGTTTGCTGACAGGGCTGGCCATGCTTATTGCACTAACAGCTGACTTAACGCTTTTACCACAGCTACTGCGCTTCTTTAAACCCTTTGGCAAGGAGCAAAAAAGCCTCAAATAAGCTTGCAAGATTAGCTTTAAAGCGCTCCTCGTAAAGACGGCTTTTCTTGATTCACTCCCAGAGTAGCCATATTTCCCGCTATTCCGAGAAGCTCTGCTTCGCCTTTGTTACCATGAGACTGCATCATAATCCACTCACCGGCAATGATGACAAATATGAAGGCTCCACCAACTGCAACGATTTTGCTAATCGGCATTTCTACACTCTCCTTTAAGATGACAATAAGAACATCTAACATTACTACTTAGAAGAGGGGCTTTCTGTGCACTGTTATACTTTTTTCCTGTCTGATCCATCACACAGAAAAAGTGCATTATTTACCATTCAATTTAATCAAAGCCTTTTAGCTGAGCAAACTCTTCCAGGCTTGCGCGCTCGCTCACCAGTTCGTTTATTTTTTCGCCGGGGTCAGCGTAACCCACCGCGACTCCGCAAAATACCAACTCATTTTGTGGAATACCCACTACATCACGAATGGTTTGATGCCAAACAGCCCAGGCTTCCTGAGCGCAGGTATCAAGGCCTTTTTCTTTACACAGTAATAATACATTTTGCATATAAAGCCCCAGGTCAACGTGCTGCCCCAAGCCCATATGTTTGTCGAAGGTAAAAATCAGGCCTACTGGCGCACCAAAAAACTGAAAGTTCTTTGCTAGCTGTGCAAACTTTGCCGCTTTATCTTCGCGGGGGATACCGATTAATTGATAAAGTTGATTACCCACATCCCGTCGTCGTGAACGGTAAGGGTCGTTTAAATCAGGCGGGTAGATATTGTACTCACTACCATCACCAAGGGGATTAGTAGCTTGCTTTTCGGATACCGTATTCACCAGTTGATCACGCACTTCACCAGAAATAGCGTAAACCTTCCACGGCTGTAGGTTACCGCCAGAGGGTGCCCTTGCCGCCTGCTGAAGTACTTCTTCCATCAGGCTTTTTTCGACCGGCTTATCTAGAAATGCGCGAATGGAACGACGAGTTTTTATGGCATCGGTAACGCTAATACTATTTTTCGGCACAAATAACTCCTGAAACGTTTAACCTAGAAACCGCAATTGGAGAACAAAATTCTGCCCACCGACACTAGGTGCACATCTTTTTCGCACCTTTATGCCCTCGGGGAGCAGCTATGCGGCTTTCTTCAGCTGTTCTTTTTGTTCTTCTGCACCTTCATCCCTGTCGATATAGGAAAGCACTGTCGGTAGAATAAAATAGGTAATGCCCAGAGAAATGACCAAGGAAAGGGCTGTCATAAGCCCCATAAATAAATTAGGCGACATGGCAGACAAGGTTAATACCAGAAAACCACTGGCGAGAATTGTTGTGGTAGTGCCTAAAGCGGTACCCACACGATGAAAAGAATAATGTATGGCTTCTGAGGTGGAGTAGCTATTCACCCGCTTCGCCCGTAAGTATTTACTAAAAAAGTGAATGGTATTGTCCACGACGATACCAAAAGCAATGGTTGCTGTGGGTGCGGCTGCGATTCCAAGCTTGCCATCTAATACACCCCACAAACCAAAGGCAATCACCCCTGGAGCCAGGTTCGGCAACAGGCTGAGCACTCCCAATTTAAAGCTGCGCAAAGAGATAATGACGATAATTGAGATAATAATCACGGCCAAGGGAGCGCCGACCATCATCGATTCACCGTTACGCCTTGCTGCGTGCCCCATCATGACCGAGGCACCCACTCCTTCCATTAGCTGAATATCGGGGAGGTGCTTTTCTGCAAATGCCCTCGCCCGACTTTCCAATATAACCAGATCCCTGGATTCAACATTTCCCATGGTGACAGTGAGTCGGCTTTCATCTCGCTCACTGGTGAGAATATTTTCCATCTCTAATCCATAGGGCAGCGATAACTCAAACAAAAACTGGTATTGCGCCGCTTCTTCCCTGGTGTCGGGAATACGATAGTGCAAATTCTGGTCACCATGCAGGGATTTATTAATTCGCTTAATGGTGGAGGAGTAGCTTTCCACGTGGGTTACGCCGGGTTGGTCTTCGTACCAATCAGTCAGGCGATCAAGCTGGCGTAAATACTCTGGTTCGTAAACCCCATTTGCCTCTTTAGCACGAATGGCGTGATGTATCTGCATTACTCCGGTGAGGTTTTCCCGAACAAAGTCAGTATGCTGACGAAAGGTGATTTGTTCGCCGTACATTTCTGGGAACAGGTCATTAAACTGGTTGAGGGTGCTGCAATACGCCCCAAAAATCAGTATCAAAGAAAATGCGACACCTAGTTCACTGCGGCGTTTTAATGAGTAATCAGCAAGGCGATCCATAAGAGCTTCACTGCGCGTAGATCGGTCTCGGGCTTTTAGTGGCAAATAATCGAGAATAACCGGCAAGGTAATAACAGAATAAAACCATGCCATCAGTACTCCCATTGCCACGATATTACCCATATCACCAAAGGGTGGCACATCGCTGGAGTTAAGAGAAATAAAGCCAATGGCTGTTGTCACACTGGTCAGGAATATCGGCTGATGATTAACTTCCAGAGAACGCACTATCGCTTCACGTTTATTAACACCATGAGACATTTCCTGAAACAAGGTCACCAAAATATGTACGCTGTCTGCGACAGCAAGCGTAAGTATAATAATAGGGGCCATTGCCGATAAGGTGGATAGCTGAATACCAACCCAGCCTGTTAAGCCAATAGCCGCCGCAGTGGAAAGCATGATAACAATCAGTACTGAAAATACGCCCCATGCCGAGCGTAAAAACAGGTAGGTGATCACTAGGATCAAAAGATACATAACGGGGAAAAGTGTCTGACCGTCATACATGGCGGCTTCGATGGCGGTGAAGCCCATCAATGTTTCACCGGTGAGGTAGTAAGTAATATTTGATGTATTCGCTTCTGCTTCTTTAATCAAATCACGTACATAGTTAACCGTTTCAAACTGCTGCTCAAGGCTGGCATTTTCCGGCGTATTGATCATGATATTAATGGCCGCAACATGACCTTTTTCAGAGATCATACGGTTGTAGAGCAGAGGCTCAGCGATGGCTATTTTGCGCCGCTCCTCTATCTCATTATTGCTCAGCATGTCGATATTTTCGAACAACGGAGCCACCGTCAAGTCATCTTCTTCAGCTGTAGTGTGCTGAAAATTGGTAACGGAATCCACGCGAACAGAATATGGGGTCTCCCATGCTTTTTCAGTAATTGAAGCAATGGCCTGGAGTGTTTTTTTAGTGAAGACGTTCCCATCATCAGGTGCCACGGCGATCATTAGGTTATCGCGCTTCCCGTAAATCGACTCCATTTCTTCAAACGCTTTTAGCTGTGGGTTTTTATCGCTGAACAGCACCCGGTAGTCGGCACTGAAATCCAAGCGAAGAGCACCTGATACGCACGCAACTAAAACGATAAATGAGGCAATAAGCACCAAAATACGGTGAGAAAGCAACCACTCAGTAAAACCACGGGGAGACATACAGCATCCTTTTATTATTAGTTTTTAGCGAGAAATAACGCAGAACATAATATTCAGCCGAAGAACCTACAGTAGCAAAAGAAATTAATCCAGCCCTTTGAGCGAGTTTTACGTTAAGGGCAAAACAACACGAAACAGCGCACCACCCAAGTAGGACTCATCAATTTCCAGCTTGCCGCGATAACCCTCAATGATGGTAATCACTGTTGCCAGGCCAACACCATGTCCAGCGGCGCGACTGTCGAGCCTGACACCTCTTTTTAGTATTTCCTTACGACTCTCTTCTGGCACACCAGGGCCGTCATCTTCTACCTGAATAACAAGGTAACGCGCGCGTTTATTACTTTTTTCCCAGGCACTAAAATCCACCTGACGCTGGCATTGCTTAAATGCGTTATCCAAAAGATTACCGAGTATATCCATCAAATCGTTTTCGTCACCGCAGTAGTTCAAGTCTTTCGACACATGTTGATGCACTTGAATCGGCTTCTCTGCGTACACTTTTTTAAGGGCCTGCATGGTTGATTGCACATAGGGTTCGAGCTTTATCCAGTTTGTCTGTAGGGTTTGACTGCCTAATACAGCACGCTGCAACTGGTGCTGTACAATATTGTCCATGCGCGCCACTTGCTCATCAATGCTTTGGTAAATGTCTTTATTGTTTTTGCCGGATGGACTATTCTCCAAGCCTTTAAGCACAGCAAGTGGCGTTTTCAAGCTGTGTGCTAAATCAGCCATGGTGTTTCGGTAACGCTGCCTCTGTTCTCTTTCATTTGCTAACAGCAAATTCAGGTTATCAACGAGATGCCTTAACTCTTGCGGGTAATCCCCGGCTAACTGGCTGGAATCACCCGACTCCAGCTTGCGCAGATCTTTAGTTAGCTTGCGCAAGGGGTCAAGCCCCCAGCGCAAAATAAAGGCTTCCAAAACAAGCAGCACAGAAAGCAAAACCAGAAGAACCATAAAAATGGCCAAACGGTAACCCTGAATTTCTTCTCGCAAAGGACGAAGCTTCTCCAGTACTACAAAATTATAATCCGAGACTTTTACCTTGGAGTTTGGCTCGCCCCAACCCACACCATACTTGAGCAATATCATGGACTCGCCACTGACAAGGCCCAGTCGCTCGTAACTCCATTCGCCACGCGGGATGACTTTCAGGTTTTTGATGGGTAAGGTTCTGGCCGAAAAAGACCGCCAAATAATGCTCCCACTTTGATCCACCACAACGCCATATAAACCACTGTGGGCTTGATTAAAGCGTTTTTCCCGAAGGTAAATCGGTAGGCTAAGGTCTTTTTCCTGATGATATTCAGCAACGGAAATAAGATTAAAGATTTGCAGCTTAAGCCGCTCACGAGCACTGTCTTGCAAATAAAGATCAAAGGTTTGACTGACAATCACAGCCAATACTGTAAAAAAAAGACTGAGCACAACAGCGCTCACCATTAACAGGCGCGCCCTTAGGGAGTAGTTAGTCCATAATTTCATGGGAACGGGAACTTAAGCGCCTTCAAATAGTATAAAAAACCGGGCAGGCGATAGAAGCCGAAGAACCCACCGCTTAGTTACGACAGATTCCCCAGATTAAATTGATAACCGCGCCCACGCAATGTTTCGATCACTTTTAATTCGCCCTCTGGATCAAGCTTCTTACGTAATCGCGCCATAAAAACCTCAATGACATTGCTGTCACGGTCATAATCCTGATCATAAAGATAGTCGATCAGAGATGCTTTGGTAATCACCTCGGTAGAATGCAGCATCATATACTCAAGAATTTTGTATTCGTATGCGGTTAGTTCCAGGGGGCGCTCATTCATGGTCACTTGCTGTGTTTTGGTATCAAGACACAAACCGCCCACTTGCATTTCGGAGCGGGAGAAACCGGCGCTGCGGCGAATAAGCGCTTGCAGTCGCGCTTGAAGCTCTTCCACCTGAAAAGGTTTCACCAAATAGTCATCTGCCCCCAGATTCAAGGCCTCGACCTTGGTTTTCCAGTCTGAGCGAGCGGTGAGCACAAGAATGGGGAAAGTTTTCCCAGCATCGCGGAACTCTTTGATAAGCTCTATCCCCGTCACTTTAGGTAAACCCAAATCAATAACCGCCAGATCAAAGGTATATTCCATTCCCAGGTAACGCCCCTTTTCACCATCTTCTGCAACATCCAGACGAAAACCTTCTGCGCTTAGAATCTGCACTAATTGCTCACAAATGGCTGGTTCATCCTCAATCAACAGTATTCGCATACCAGTTTTCATCTCCTTCTGAAATAAATTGATCTTGCTCCTCGCTATAATCAAGCGTGCGAAGCTCACCTGACTGTCGGAGTATTTTTATTCTGTAGATAGCCTGCTCAATGGTCAGACGCTTAACGCTTAAAAGAATACCTTGATACTGATCTGTTGCAGCAGTAATGGCCTGATTTAATTTCTTGGATGAAGGGGCTGAAAGGTGAGCGCTAGAAGAGGGGTTTTCCACCTCTTGCATTATGTTATCTCCAGCGAGAGATTGTTTATCCGAGTCGCTGCGGCGCAAACCCCTTAGCCACTGGGAAACGGGGCTCAAGGTGACTTCCAGCCACTCTGCCACAGGACTGCTCTTTGTCTCGCCCTTCTGATCGTCCACGGCATTCAAAGCCGGTGACGACTGACCAAGAAAGGGCCCCGGAGAAAACAAGCGCTGACTAGAGACCGACAGCGAGCTTAAGGCTAGGGACAACTTTTCGTTCAGTTTAGTGGAGGGAGGATATGCTGCCAGCTCTACTGCTTGATAGGTCGAAATCCGCTCAACAGGCTGAGCACTCAAATCGCCAGCCAATACACTATTGCCTGATAACAAGGCAGCAAGTATCAATACCGCTGGAAGCAGCAATATGAAACGGAGGGGTTTTGCAAAATCCATAGATTTTAGGGGTTCCCTAAGTTATAGAGGGGCAAAATCCACTATAACCAAGGGCTGATTAACAACAGCTTAACCGCGAAAAGCAGACGGCAGACGAAAAGAAACAGCCGCAAGGCAGTATGTTGGCGGCAGGGGAAGCAGGGCATAGCTCGAATAACTCAAACCTTTTCATTCTGCTTTTGAGGCGCTTTCCATACCTTTACGCAAGGTTTGAAGTTAAAAAGGCTGTCTTCAAAGCAGTTATAACTGCCGTCCGAGAAATCATACAAGTCGCATGGCCGAGCAAGAAAGCACGGCTGCGGAGAGGGAGGCTCGACACCATGTATTTCAATAGTCTGCACCCTCTCCCCAAGCACGTCCTGAACAGGCCCCAATATCGTGACAGTAGCACCGACAAGGCTACGATCAGGGATGGTATCTCGCACTTTTAAAATTGCACCAACAGGCCATTCACTTCGAACAATCTCTTTTTTCATCTCTTTAACCATGCGGCTTTGTATCCCTAACTCCCGCTCAATAATTGACTAGAAGTCCAGTTTACCAAAGTGACTCGAGATTGTTTATGCAATCACAGGCCAAAGCTCGTAACAATTGGTAAGCCTACGACTAAAGTAGGATAATAGGGCTGTGCTTACTTACCAAACTTAGCGCTAACAACTAATATCAAACTATTAGACGATCAGAAGCAACACAATGGCCCTCAAAATCACTACCGATTGTATCAACTGCGATGTTTGCGAACCCGAATGCCCGAATGATGCCATTTATATGGGCGAGGAAATCTATGAGATAGAGCCTGATCTGTGCACGCAATGTGTTGGGCACTTCGACATGCCGCAATGCCAGGAGGTATGTCCTATCGACTGCATATTGGTAGATGAGAACCATAGTGAAACAGAGGATGACTTGCTAAAAAAAGCCCAGAGAATCGAAGTATCCAAGCTTAGCACGGGCTAATAATTAGCCCGCGCTTTCTAAACCCCTTTTACTTTTAATTAATTATTCATCTGATGAAATCGGCTTGCGCCCACCAATTTTCATAAGATTAAACTCTACCCGACGGTTGAGAGCTCTACCCTCTTTTGTTGAGTTATCGGCAACAGGGTTATTTTCCCCAAACCCCCTTGAAAGCAAGCGGGACAAAGAAATGCCTCTGGCTGCAAGATGTAACTGCACGGTATGGGCACGGTGACGAGACAAAACAAGGTTGCGCTCTTTCGACCCCACATTGTCGGCATAAGCTTGAATCTCAACCTTAAACGAAGGGCACGTTTTTAATACACTGGCAGCTTCGTCCAAAACTGCTATAGCGCTGGGTGTCAAATCAGCTTTATTCAATTCAAAGTGAATACCCTCGATACGCCCAGCAACAACAGCGCATGAGTCTTCTTGCTCTTCAATCGTCGGTATAAAACATCCTACCTCCATGGAAATATCAGAACAGATTTCTTCTTCCGTGGTATCAAATTCACTTACTGTTCCCTCCCCCATCAAGCTAGGGCCCATATCAAGCTCCGCAACATCCTGCGTCTTACGCCCAAAACGTTTGACAATACCCACTGAAAGCAGGCTGGCATCCTCATCAAAACTCTCGATTTCAGCGCGCGCTGACCAGCCCTTATCGAGAGCCCACTCACCGCCAAAGCCCAGCATCAACTGGTAATCATTTTCCTCATTTACGGGAATACTAGAGGAAATATTCAGTGTCGCTAAACCAGCTCTTATAAATACCGAACGAGACCGCTGGCCAAGCAGATGATAAACACCGCTAACATAAAGCGGCTGATACTCTATGCTAGCAGAGGGGCTCAGTTCCGCTTCGCCTAATAAAGCGAGCGCCCCTTCTACAGAAAAGCTGTCAGTCAGGTCATAGCCAGCAGAGACTTTAATACCCAAACCACCATCCTCATCAAGCGTATAAGGAGAGGCACTAACATCTGGCTCGAGAGTCGATTGACCAAGGCTCAAACCCACGTAGAAACCTTCATAGCCCTCCTGATCAGCCCCATCGGCAGCAACGGCCTGTTCGTTTTGAGTGAAAGCGAACAGACCAAGGGCAAGCGCGCCCATCGTCGCAGATGAAAAAAAGCTGCGTCGCATGCTTGTTACGGTACGCAACCCCAGGGAAAGAAAAAGTAAACCCAGCAGCATGGGATTAAAAGCTCCAACGCCGTCTACACCTACTTTTACGCGCTGGTCGGTAGCGCCGTTGTTATCTCCCACCGTTCTTGGATCAGCGCCTGTGTTATCCTCATCGGCATCCGCTGGCGTATCCACATCCTCATAGTCCGCAAGCCCATCACCGTCGGAGTCAGGGCAGAAACGCTGCTCAGGACATTCATCGCCATTTGTAAGGCCATCGCCATCATTGTCGTCATCAGCACTGCCATTAACAGCGTCCAGGTAGTCACTGAGACCATCTCCATCAGAATCAGGACAGGCTTCTATTTCATTACTACACTCATCCCTATCTGAAATGCCATCACCGTCAGAGTCGGTATCATCAACATCGAGGTAGTCGGGAATGCCATCGTTGTTGCTGTCTACGCAACCCGTACCTGTATCGGCACACTCCTCCTTATCACCGGTGCCATTATTATTGCTATCTGCATCGCTATAATCCGCAAGCCCGTCACCATCGGAGTCAGGGCAGAAACGCTGCTCAGGACATTCAGTGCCATTTGTAAGGCCGTCGCCATCATTGTCGTCATCAGCACTGCCGTCAACAGCATCCCGGTAGTCACTGATACCATCTCCATCAGAATCAGGGCAGACTTCTATTTCATTGCTGCACTCATCCCTATCTGAAATGCCATCACCGTCAGAGTCGGTATCATCAGCATCGTCACCGCTATCAACATCAAGGTAGTCGGGAATGCCATCGCTATTGCTGTCTACGCAACCCGTACCTGCATCGGCACACTCTTCCTTATCACCAATGCCATTATTATTGCTATCTGCATCGCTGTAATCTGGAGTCAGGTCGGAATCATGATCAGCACAATCTTTTCCGCTATTGCTTGGCGTAGAGCACTCAACATCATCAGAGATGCCGTCATCGTCGCTATCACCAGCACCGTTTCCACGGTCAGCAATATCTACAAAATCAGGGATGCCGTCACCATCGGAATCTGAACAGTCACTAGCATCCGGGCATTCGGAGCTATCACTATCACCATCTCCATCACTGTCCGCATCAAGACCATTTGGCAGCCCATCACCGTCTATATCGTAATTACCTTCTACGCTATCAGGAATGCCATCGTTATCATCGTCGTTATCATCGTAGTTAGGAGTGCCGTCGCCATCACTATCCAAAAATCTATCAGTATAAACTGCTTTCAAAATGACCCAAGAGTCAACACCGCCTTTAATTGGTCCTGAGGAAGCATCGACAATACCAAACTCAAGATGATTGCTCGCACCTGCTACAATCGGAGCGCTACACTTTAGCACCTGGGTAAAGCCATCCATTTCCGTGTTATAGGGGCTGGTGTAGTCACCAAAAAAGCGCGGTTTAGTACGCACATTGTCGATATAGAGATCACTATTGGATTCGTGATTAATGCTGGAAACACCTACTTTTTCAACGCCCTCATCCCCAACTAGCACCGTGGCACAATTCTGTCCATTAACAAAAATAGCCATAAAGTCATGCGCGCCATCCACCAACTGAGAAGTATCCGCTGCATATTCATCCGAACCAAATATGTACTCGATAACCAGCTGGCTTTGGTTTTCTGGGGCGATAAAATCCAGCTCAATAATAGATGAATCACGAGTAAACTGACGACCGTTAAGCTCATAGAAATCCCCGTCTTCAATATTCTGATCAAAGACAATGGAGCTTGTCGAGTCCTCATCATTGGGGCCTAGAACATGGAGAATATCGCCATTACCTAAGATCACCCCTTCAGAAAAACCAAGCAGGTCATAAGCGGAAACAAAACCCGCCTGACTCGCTGCCCCAGTGAACTCCACATTCTGGACCTCTATACCCGAACCAAGAATAGACTCAGCCAATAGTAGGGGCGTAACACCTGGCTCTCTCAGGTTAACCACCACCTCGCCGTCGCTACCCACGACAAAATCAGCCAAACCAGGCTGTGCGTACAATAAAAAAAAGACGGCCAATAAGCGCAAATAATTGCGAAAGCGTAATTTCATAACCACTCCCATACTTCCGTTATTAATTGTAATTAGCCAGAAAACCCAGAAAAGAGGTCAAAAAACAACCAGCTAAATCGAAAACGCGCCAACCTTACCAGATTCACCCTCTACAAGAAAGCCCCCAGGTCAACAATGGAATTATTCACCCTTTTTTGGGTATACGCACAGCCTCAGCAACAATATTGCTTAACCGCTTCCAAGGCCGCTTCATGATGGCTTTTGGTTCTCACTTTGTCCATGACATATTTCAAGCGACCATCTTTTCCAATAATAAACGTGGTTCTTATTAGCCCCATATACTCCCGACCCGCCATCTTTTTTTGCCCCCACACGCCATATTTGTCGGCAATGGGGTGATCCACATCCGAAAGCATATCGAAATTCAAGTCGTACTTTTCTATAAACTTTTGCAGCCTTGGCACAGGGTCTGGACTAATCCCCAGCACTACCGTATCCAAACTATTGTATTCCTTAAGATGATCCCTCAAATCGCAAGCCTGAACCGTACAGCCTGGCGTAGATGCTTTGGGGTAAAAATAAAGCACCACATTGTTCTGATCACGAAAGTCCTTCAGGCTGACCTTCTCTTGCCTTTGATTGATGGTGGTAAAAGCTGGCGCCATATTGCCGATTTTCGGTAAGCTCATGTGTAAGAATTCTCCTGTTCACTTTTTATTAAGGCTCCTTGCCTTATGATGCAAAGAGTTTGGCGAAATACTACCAGCGCGGTGGAGATATATCACCTAAACCCCTCGTAGCTCTTTACACTACACACCTTTAAATAAAATTGGGAAGCACCATGAACGTACTGTCAAAAACCTCAGCTTTACTTTTAAGCGGCTTGTTACTTTTATTAAGCGGCTGCATGGAACCCAAGACGCCAGAGGATGCTGCCCATTATTTTTGGAAAGCTATGCAGAATCGCAATGCCGAAGCTGCCCAAAAGCTGGCCATTGACGGCTCCGCTGCAAAGCTACTAGACAAACTCAAACCCCAGACCTTTGAACTTGGCCAGGTAGACAGCAATGGTAACCGCACAAGCATTCAGACCACGCTGACGCAACTCAGCGGCACAGAAACCCAGGAAGTATTGCTCACCACGGTGTTGTTTTATCAAAATGAAACGTGGCGGGTTTCCATTAAGCAAACCGAGGCGAGCCTGTTGCCTGGCGCAGTAAAAAAACTTTTCCGCGATCTGGAAGAACTTGGCAATCAACTCGGCGACAAGCTTGGCGCTTCTTTAAATGAAACCATGAAAGAAGCACTGCCGGTAATTGAAGGCATGGTTCAAAAAGGCATCAAAGAACTGGAGGGCGGCATCGAAATTGTGCCCAGTAATCCCGCAGAAGCGCTGCCAACGCCCCAGGGGCTGGCAGAAGACGAAACGATATAAGATAAGCTTTCCAAATCCAGACTTCCCCTTCCCTCCAATCTCCGCTATAAAACACCTCCCCCCTCTTCCTTACGGAAACTCTAATGAAAACCAGTCTGGCGATGGCCGACTTCCTGGTCAAACACCGCATCCAATTAGCCATTCTCAGCCTTATTCTTGTATTTTTCGCCTCACTGGGCGGTGATCGCCTTAGCTTTAGCACAAACTACCGTGACATTTTCATGGAAGACAATCGCCAGCTGGTGGATTTTGATCAACTGCAGTCGATATTCCATGAGTCAGAAACCCTCGTATTTTTGCTTACGCCAGCCCAAGGCAGCATATTCAATAAAGACGCGTTACTCAGCCTAGAGCAACTACACAAAGATTCCAGGCAAACCCCTTATTCACAGGGCGTACATTCACTGCTGAACTTTCAGAGGAACAGCCCCAGCCCAGATGGTTTCTCCATGAACTATTTCGTTCCCAATGCAAGCGTTATCAGTGAAAGCGAAATTAAAGAAATAGAAAAATTTGTACTCTCTGAGCCGCTGCTCAAGGGACGCTTGGTGAGTTTTTCAGGCAATGTCACTGCCGTATTGGTCAACATTGCCATGCCGGAAAGTCGTCGGCAGGCGAATTCAGAAATTGTGGCCTTCGCCCAGCAATTAAAACAACGCTACCAAACACAATATCCGGGCATGCAAATACATATCACCGGCGGGGTAATGGTGGCCGACAGCTTTTTGCAGGTTGCTATTCAGGATGCCCTGCATTTATTCCCCATCATGGTCATCATAGGCTTGGTGATTCAGGGTTTACTGTTTCATTCTGTTTCAGCTGTGCTGGCCAGCATGGGCACGGTATTTTTTTCCATTCTTTTCACCATGGGTATCGCAGGCTGGATGGATTACTCCCTGAACCAAACATCAGCCCTGGCTCCTATGCTTGTTTTAACTCTGGCGCTGGCAGACTCCACCCATATCATCACGCACTATATCAGCCTGCTAAGAAGCGGTCTGGATCGCTTCACTGCAATGAAAAATAGTATTGCCGAAAATTTTCAGGCTATTTTTCTCACCAGCGTTACCACTTCCATTGGCCTGCTGTGCATGAACTTCAGTGAATCGCCACCCTTCCATGACTTTGCCAATATTACCGCCATTGGCGTAATGGCCGCCTTTGTCCTCACCCTAACGCTATTGCCCGGCTTTTTAATGGCTTTGCCCATGCGCACAAGTGAAAAGGATCTCAATTTAACCCTGCTGATGATTCGTATTAGCCGTATCGCCATTAAGCAACGGCGCATCTTCTTTGTTGCTATCGGCCTATTGGTGCTAGGTTCTTCCTACTTTATTCCGAGCAACGAACTCAATGACGACCTGCTTGAATATTTCGATGAGTCACTGGAAATTCGCCAATCAACAAATTATGCCAACGATCATTTTAAAGGGGCGCGCTCCATCACCTTGGCGCTGGACTCAGGCAAACCACAAGGCATTAGCCAGCCCGATTTTTTACAGCAAGTAGATACCTTTTCCAGCTGGTTGAAGCAACAACAAAGGGTTAATCAAGTAATAAGCTGGAGCGACTCCATTAAACAGCTCAACCAGAATATGCACCAAGGAAACCCTGACTTTTACACAATCCCCGAAACCTCAGAACTAGCCTCACAGTATTTACTGCTCTATGAAATGTCATTAAAAACTGGGCAAGATATTAACGAACAGATTAATTTTGATCGCTCCACCATCAAATTGACGGTATTCATCGACAAGATGAAAAACAGCGAGATTATCCAGCTCGAAACGAATATTAGGAACTGGATAGAAAAAAACACACCAAACATCAAAATGGTAATGGGAAGTCAGACGCTTATGTTTGCCCACCTCGGCCAACAAGTCATAGAAAGCATGATCATTGGCTCTATTGCAGCACTGGCACTGGTGACCCTGGTTTTAATCTTTGGGCTAAAATCTTGGCGTTATGGGCTGATCAGCCTTATCCCCAATGTCTTTCCGGCAGCTGTTGTGTATGGCCTATGGGGGTTACTGGTGGGAGAAATCAACCAAGCTGCAGCGGTGACCTTTAGCGTTAGCCTTGGCATTATTGTGGATGACACCGTGCATATACTCAGCAAATATATCAACCGCTTAAAACAGGGCGACAGCCCTGAAGCGGCGCTGCACTACACCTTCACCACCACAGGCACGGCGCTGATTATCACCTCAGTGGTACTCAGCGCAGGTTTAGTTATTCTCGCTCAATCTACCTTTGGCATTAATGCCACCATCGGAGCAATGGTGGCACCCATTATTGTTTTTGCGCTCGTGGTGGATTTTTTCTTTTTACCTGCGCTTTTAATATTTTTTGATCGAAAAAAAGAAAACGCCTCATCGTCAACGGCTTAGTTTCTTCTTTTATCCCAGGCCTGTAGCGATGAATTAATTCCGCAAGCAGTAGACAAGGAACTACTGGTTTTAGCGTTTACCACTGAGCTAAGAACATCTCTGGCATTAATGAATGCATTCAGTTTTACTCTAAAGTGTCTCACTGAGCGCGGTATTCCGCACTCCAAATGGAACATGCACTGAAGGTATATTACCCGCCACAGATGTTAAATGCCGCATTTGATCATCAAAGAAAATATGCGGCTTCAAAATCTCTAAAATACGATGTTTTTCAATGCCGCCGAGAAAGAACGTTTCGTCTGGCGTCACTCCCCATTCATTAAGTGTCGTGACGACTCGCTCATTTGCGGGCGCGCTTCTCGCTGTAACGATTGCAGTTCTTAAGATTCGTTGATATCCATCTTCGTCTAACTCTCTTTTTGACTCCATTTTCTGAAGGAATGACAGCTTTTTAAATAAGTCACTTAGTGGCCCAGGGTTATGAGGTATGTCTATTTTACTTACTTCATGGTTTTGAAATTCTTCCACATTTTCATTTTTCTGATAAACAGACTCTGACTCATCATCAGCGACAACCCCATCAAAATCGAAGGCAATTCTTAACTCATGATCATCTTCATCATCAACAACTTCAGAAGGCAGGACCGTACCAGCGGGATAACCCGCTTCAATAGCCTTTTTCACGTCCTTCTCATTTGCTGATAAAAAAAGAGAAACATTAAATGCTGGCATATATTTATAGGGAGACTTACCACTAAGAAAACTAGCACGACTTATATCTAAACCGTAACTTTTTATTGAATTAAAGACTCTTTGCCCTGTATCAGGATCATTTTTTGATAACAATACGACTTCTACCGGCAGCCGCTGCGGGTATGCTTTATTTATATTTAAAAATCTACGTATGAATGAGAATGCCACGCCTTTTGGAAGATGATTGTTTTTATTTTTTCTTTGATAATTTCTATACTCTTCCTCCCCCTTTTCTACAAACACTGCATGTGACTCAGTCAAATCAAAAAGTGCGCTTGAAGCCACCGCAATAACAAGCTTCCTATGAATTGGAAATGCCATTATTCTTTCCTTAACGCTAAATATTGACTAACAAGCGAAATTGCATGGCCGAAAAAAAGGGGAATAGACCCTCACCTACCCGCAATTTATTATCCGAAGTGTGTTTGCGATTGCCTCTTTATCGGTTTATTGAACTGTAGGGGCCACTCTTTGCTTCAGGTCGTCCAGTAGAGAACGAACTTGTTTTGCTAGATCCGCTTTCCGATAAGGCTTAGAAAGCAGATTAGTATTAAAACGCGCCTGATTCTTGCGGGGTTCAATATTTCCATCTATTCCAGAGGTAAGCAAAACTCTAAGGTCATGTTGAATAGCCGTGGCTTGCTCAGCTAGTTCATAACCATTCATACCGTTCGGCATCACAACATCGCTAAACAATAATTCGACCTCCGGAGTATGGGTTAGCTGTTCTAATGCTCTCTTTCCATTACAAGCGGTTAAGACGCGATAGCCAAGCGATTCAAGCATATCTTTAGCCAGCTCCATAAGCGCTCTTTCATCATCGACTACAAGGATAGTTTCCTTGCTAAAGGGAATGGCTTCATATTGCTTATCGCCTTGCTCATTATCCGTTTTATCTGACTTATCTCTGGGTAGGTAAATCCGAAAGGTAGTGCCAACTCCAACTTCAGAATTACATTTTATATATCCAGCAGAGCGTTTAACAAATGCATACACCATTGCCAGCCCCAGCCCTGTGCCTTTACCTCGATCTTTAGTGGTAAAAAATGGCTCAAAGATGCGATCTATATGTTCACTCGGTATTCCTTCACCAGTGTCGCTTATGATTACCTCTATGTATTGCCCCGGGCTAATACCAGCCTTTGGAATGAAATTGGTTTCATCAAGGTTAACATTATGAGTTTCTATGGTTATGTGCCCATGCCCTGCCATACTGTCACGCGCATTAATGCACAGGTTAAGCAGCGCGTCTTTAAGGTCACCCGGATCGACCTTAGTGAACCAAAGGTCTTTAGAAATTTTGTAATTGATCTCAATCTGGGGAGTCAGTGAGCGCGAGATGAGCTCAGCCATTTCACTAATCACCTGATTAATTTTTATTACAGATTCGAGTGAAGCCTCTTTACGAGAATAACTAAGCAGCTGCCTCGTGAGTTGAGCCGCACGTAATCCCGCGCCTTCTATGGTTTTCACCCGTTTAACTGCTTTATCATCACCATTTACATAAGGCTCTAGCAGTTCAAGGTTACCCAGAATGATGCCAAGAAGATTATTAAAGTCGTGGGCAATGCCGCCGGTAAGTTGACCGACAGCATCCATTTTTTGAGATCGACGTAGTATTTCTTCAGTTTTCCTACGTTCGGTTATATCACGGCTTACACCTAAAACCCCCATCAGGGTGCCATCGAGGGCAAACATGGGCGTTTTTATTGTCTCCAGCAGCTCCCTGTGATTGTCACTGGCATAGATAACATCTTCTTCGTTGAGGGTGGGCTTTCCTGACCGCATGGCAGCTTTATCATGCTCACGAAAAGAATCGGCTAACTCTTTCTCAACAAAGTCGTAATCTGTCTTACCTATAATCTCAGCTTCTTTTGCGCCGAAAAGCTGCTCAAATTTCAAATTACAATTCAGGTAAACCCCGTCTACATCTTTTAACCATACCAGATCAGGTAATGCTTCGATCAAAGTGCGCAGGTGTGCCTCACTGTCCTGTAATGCATTTTCTGATTTTTGCCGCTCAGTGATATCGGTAAAATAAATAGTCAAACCATCTTCAGAGGGATAAATACGGTTTTCAAACCATTGATCCCATGGTGGGTAATACTCCTCGAATACTATTACTTGCTGGGTTTGATATGCTTTCAGGTAAGCCTGATGAAATGGCTGGCCGACGCCTTCAGGGTATTCAGTCCATATATGCTTACCAATCAGATCCTGAGCACTTTCCTTCTGCAACATACGAGCAGCACGTGCATTGACATAGGTGTAACGCCAATCACCGTCCAGGGCGACAACTCCATCACTGATATGCTCCATAATATTATTGAGCTGCTTTAACCCGAGACGGTTACGCATAATGAGTAAAAATCCTAAGAATGTTGGTCAACTCAAATAAGGTGTTACCGGTCACCTATAAAATTATTGGCGAGAGTGGTAAGGGTTAAATAAAATCGAGCTCATCATATTATTACTTGTACACATTACTGTATTTTTATGGGCGTCCCCAAGTGCGTTCTTGCATCGATCTTCCTTCATCGCATAACGCTTACATAACCGGAAGACAACTGCGGAGGCTAAACTTTATAGGCCGTAACGATTGGCTGTCGGTGTTGATGTTGATGTTGATGTTGATGTTGATGTTGATGTAGATGTTGATGTTGATGTGATTGTTAGAGCATTTTTTGTATTTCATTGAAAACATTAACCACTTGTTTTTTTCTCTTGCGCTCGATGCTTTGAATATTTTCTATTGATGGCTCGAAATCCGGATGTGGTTGCTCCGTTATTATAGCCCCAAACACTCCAAATGCTTCTTTTTCGTTGTATAGTTGCTCATAAGGCTGCCATGCCTTTATAATTTTTTCTTTTTGTGACTCTGGCAAGTAAATAAGCAACTGTTCAAGTTCAGATTTATGTTTTGGGTATAACTGTAATATACAGGCCGAAAAAGTAGTTTCCTCACTTTTAAAAGCTGGCAAGTCTTCAGTTAACAAAGATTTGAACTTATTCTTTACTTCATAAATAGCATTTTTACTACGCTGATTATTTGACACCCAAACTGCGCCAACAACTGCAATTACAGCTCCGGCTATTGCTGCTCCAATTGTCACATAATCTGATGTACTTAACGGCAATGCCTTTTCCTTTATTGGGCTCTAACAACCCGGCGTTGAGGTGCGACCTGGAGTGTTGTACCTGCTTTTTAGGTATGGCGCTCCAGCTGGACTCTTCGAACGCCTTGTTGTTTTTCGGGTACCGACGCTGCTGAACGAAGCGCACATCAACGCCAGGCCGTTGTTATTCGGCGCGTATAATCAGCACACAAGTAATTTGAAATGCTTGGCTGATTCAAGTCTGAAGTGCATAACAATTTAAGCTCTAA
>DFBZ01000108.1 GCA_002366835.1 Gammaproteobacteria bacterium UBA3067 | reverse complement strand
TCTTATTAAAGTGTCCGGTCCATTCAACCAGAACAGCCTGCGCCGTGTGGATTGAAGATGCTTTTAAAGGGCGTGAATTATTATTGGAAATATATTCGCGCTTGCTCAATCCCACTTCGCTTGCTTTGGCAAATCATATTGTGGATATGGAGGCAGGGCGCTGGGCGGGAGATTATCTGGCGTGGAATTATAACAGTGGCATGGCAGCCATTGATGGCGTGCTTTCCCATGTGTTGGGACATAATGATATTTTGATGACCAGTCGAAATATGTATGGAGGCTCCCACCAGCTGATATTCGATTGGTATGCAAAACCCTGCAATATGAATATTGGGGTGGAAAGTTTTGACGGTCAAAGCGCTGAGGATTTTTTATGTTGCTGGACGCGGACCCATGAAAAATATAAAGAACGTTTGGCTAAACCGCATATAGATGCCTTTTTGTATTTGGAGTCACCATCCAATCCACACGGTTATGTTCTGGATGTGCCGGCTATTTGTAAAGCGGCGCATCAGGTGGGTATACGGGTTATTCTGGATGCCACCGTCGGCACCCCCTTTCTTGTTCAACCTCTGCAGAGGGACGCCCCAGAGGAGCGGCCTGATTTTCTCATTCATAGTTACACGAAGGATCTTTCTGGTTCAGGAACGGTGATAGCTGGTTGTGTAATTGCACGCAACGAAGATATGTTTTTACCCAAGGGCGAGCCAGGTTGGGATAACACCATGTTCTGGAATGTTTACTATATCAAAGGAGCATTTCTTAATGCGGATGCGGCTTTTGAGGTCTTGCAGGGTTTAAAAACCCTTGAGTCACGGATGCTGTCAAAGTGTATAAATACCATGGTGTTGGCCGAATTTTTCGCCAGGCACCCCCAAATTAAGGTCAATGCCAGTTGTATAGCAGAGAGCGCGAACTATACGCTTGCTCAATCGCAACTGTTTTTGGGTCTGCCTGCACCTTTATTTACCATTGAAATGATCGACGTGCCTCTTGAGAGTTTTCAGCGCTTTTTTGATAACCTTGAACCGACCTTCGCCCATATGATCAGCTTGGGGCAAACTAATACCATTGTCAGTTGCCCAGGTTTAACCACTCACTCGGAACTTGGCGAAGAACAGTTGTCTAAAGTAGGCATTTCAGCAACCACCATGCGTTTTGCCGTGGGTATGGAAAACCCCATGGATCTTCTGAAACATCTGGTGAGCGCAGCAAAGTTGACGATAGATCCCGCGCTGAGCGGTTTTTCGGCCGCTTGGCCCAACGAAGAAGAAATGAAAACGCTGGTTGAACAGATCTATGTAAAAACACACCAGCAATATGTGAAAACGCTGCTGGATTAAGACACATGGCTGATTTATGGTTGGCCCCCTTTTTGAACGTGGACTGGTAAACCTTGTGGCAGTCACACATAAACCACTTTGTTAACAGGATGATGTTATGACGTATCTAAAACCCCTTGTATCCGTGTTTTTTTTCGCTTTGCTGGTGGTGTTTAACGCTGGTTGCAATAAAAAAGAAGATGCCAGCACAGCGCAGGACAAACTTGTGACTCAGCAAGAGAGTCGATCTTCAACCGGCATGGAGCAATTGGAAGTGTATAAGAGCCCTACCTGTGGTTGTTGTTCGGGTTGGGTGGATCATATGAGTGCCGCCGGCTTTAGCGTGAATAGCCATGACCTGGATAATCTCGTGCCAGTTAAGCAAAGTCATGGCATTGGCCGTGAAACACAATCTTGTCATACCGCCGTCTCGAAAGAGGGTTTTGTTTTTGAAGGACATGTACCCGCCAAGTTTGTGAAACGTTTTCTCGCTGAAAAGCCAGAAAATGCTCGTGGTTTAGCCGTTCCTGCCATGCCTGTGGGCACCCCTGGTATGGAAATGGGTGATAGATTCATGCCTTATCAAGTCCTGCTGTTGAAAACTGACGGTTCCACTGAAGTGTATGCCCAGGTGAGTCGGGCCGATGAGCAGCACTAAATTTTTTCACCTTGCCCTTGCCTTCATAGTTCTTAACGCGCGACCTCTTCCCATTGCTGAGAAGAGGTCGCGTTAGTTATCCCTCTTCCCTCGTACCTTACAAAAAAAACGGTGATAGGAGCCCCTTGCTGGAGTGATTGGTGGTAAAATCGCGCCCGTTATTTCTATGTTGGGGTTCCCTGACTTAGGAATTTCAGCCGGTCTGGCTTCGTCAATCGGCACAGTGATAGTGATTCAATCCATATGTACAAGGCTGAAATCAAAATGAAGTTCCAGAAAAAAAACATTCTCTCCTCTCTCTTTATTCTTGTTGGTTTATTTCTTCCTGCGTTGGCTTTTTCTTCAGGGAACACTGAGGAATATATAGACTTAACCCATCATACAGTTGGCTATATGGCGCTGATTATTTTTGTGCTTGCCTATGTATTGGTGATCATGGAAGAGCAGCTGCACTTGCGTAAATCCAAACCGGTTCTGCTTGCGGCAGGCATTATCTGGGTGATGATCGCCTGGGTGTATCAGGAGCATGGTTTTACCCATGCGGCAGAAGTAGCAATTCGGCACAACTTTCTTGAGTACGCCGAGCTGTTTTTCTTTCTCTTAGTCGCGATGACCTACATCAATGCCATGATTGAGCGGGGCGTGTTCGATGCGCTACGTAACTGGCTGGTACAAAAAGGTTTCAGCTACCGGGTGTTATTCTGGCTAACGGGTATTTTGGCTTTCTTTATTTCCCCCATTGCTGACAACCTGACTACGGCGCTGATTATGTGTACGGTGGTGCTGACGGTGGGGGCAGACAAGCCTAAATTTATAGCAGTATCCTGCGTAAACATTGTTGTCGCAGCCAATGCCGGCGGTGCTTTCAGCCCCTTCGGTGATATCACGACACTAATGGTTTGGCAAAAAGGTATTCTGCCGTTTTTTGATTTTTTCCAGCTATTTTTACCCTCTGCTGTGAACTTTCTGGTTCCTGCTGCGTTTATGCACTTTGCTATTCCCCAGGGCAGCCCGACGCCACCTGATGGATCAGAGCAGCTTGACGGAATGAAGCGCGGTGGTTTGGTGATCGTTGGTTTGTTTATTTTGACCATTATTACAGCGGTGAGCTTCCACAATTTTGTACATCTTCCACCTGCTATCGGCATGATGACCGGTTTAGCCTACCTGAAGTTTTTTGGCTACTACTTGAAGAAAACCGCCAATGGCGATGGCCACAATGTTGCGGAAACCTTCCAGGAAGCAGGCAAAGGTAAAAATGCGAATGACGCAGCGTACGATATTTTTGAAAAAGTGGCGGGCGCAGAGTGGGATACCCTGTTCTTCTTCTACGGCGTGATTTTAGCGGTAGGTGGCCTGGGTTTTATCGGTTATCTCTCAGTGGCCTCTGAATTTATCTATGGTGAATTGGGCGCTACTACGGCGAATGTTCTTGTGGGCGTTATGTCTGCGATCGTCGATAATATTCCGGTAATGTTTGCAGTATTGACCATGAACCCTGAAATGTCTGAAGTGCAGTGGTTGCTAGTGACCTTGACCGCCGGTGTGGGCGGCAGTTTATTGTCCATTGGGTCTGCAGCGGGCGTGGCTTTGATGGGGCAGGCTCGTGGGCACTATACTTTCTTTAGCCACCTTAAATGGACGCCTGTGATTGCGCTGGGTTATGCCGCGAGTATTGGTGTGCACTTTCTAGTGAATGGATAGAGTTCTCTTGACTTGATTAATGCCAGGGCTTCTCTGAATAGTTTGTAAACTAATCAGGGAAGCCCAGGCTTAGTTTTGATAAAGCTGACCTGGCTAAAGTCACAACTCAAAGACAGGTTTTTTCAGGGCTGGCTACTCGTTGAGCCGTTGCTGTACAGTTTCTACAACTTGTTGTAATTCACTATTAGTTAGATCAGGGTTGAGCAGTTGATCTCGGTAAGGCTTTAAGATTTCTTCAATTTCTTGTCCGCGCTCATACTGTTCCTCATTTTGTAATGCTACCAGGTCACTGACATCCTCCATTTTTACGGCAGCCTGAAGCCATTTCTTTTCCAAAAACCGATATAAGCCAAAGCCGATGATTCCTAAGGCGGTGATGGATACCAGTATTCCAGCCACCGAGCCTACAGTCGCAACAGCAAAGAGAACAACCAAAAAATAGGTTGTTTTTTCCTTTGTCTCAAGGTTTTTGAAGTCAATGAGTTGGTGGGAAATGTGCTGGATTTTCCAGTGCTTATTTTTACGAACTTTCTTTATTTGCACGCTTTTCTATCCCTGTAGCAAGGTTGAAATCCCTCTGGGTTATGCCGCCAACTTCGTGGGTGGTGAGGCTTATCTCAACCTTGTTGAAGCTGTTAAACCAGTCTGGGTGGTGGTTGGCTTTTTCTGCATCTGCTGCGACGGCTGTCATAAAGCGGAACGCACTTGTGAAGCTTTTAAAAACAAAGCTTTTGCAAAGCGCATTGTTTTTGATTTTCCAGTGTTTTTGGCAGCGCTCGTTTAGTGAAGCCAGCAAGGCTGTCGTTTCGTCATCGCTCAGCTTTTCGTGCATGTGGTGCTCTTTGTGATTTCTACCAGCAGGTAATAAGGGCTTGACCATTTGCATCCGTCGCCCCGCTTTGTCCTGCACTATTGATCCATAAGTTTGGGCATTCATCCCTGGATTGAGGGCCGCGGGGCTTGGCATTTGCCCTAATAATAAAAAACCGGTCAGTGGTGTTTGATTGATCAATACTTAAATCGTAAAACTTTTGTTGCCCGTCCAGCGGGGTTTCAGAGGGAAATATATGGCTCGCTTCTGAGCCGAGTTTGGCAACGCGATAGTCCATGGTGTTTGTATAGGACTCTTCCATTGCTTGCGCTAATGCGGTGAGCGCTGCTTTGGCTTCACCTCTACGCGTTTTCATAACCTGGTTTTGGTAAGCGGGGTAGGCGAAAGCGCTAATAATGCCAACAATAGAGAGCACAATCATAAGTTCGATAAGCGTAAAGCCTGCGTTGTGCTTGGTCGGGTATGCTTTTCTCATTAACGTAAACGTCTCCATGCACGAACCCCCACTGCACTCCGGTTTCCTTGTAGCTTGAAAATTCCTAGTTTGCCACTGGAGCCGCTTATTGCGATGTGATCGGTGTTGTTCTGTTGATCATGCAGGAAGGTGGGTTTGCTGGTCATGCCGAGGGAGCTGTCTTGATAACCTGAGGTAAACAGGTCTGCGCCGCCGTAGTTGATAGTGTCCGAATTGTTAACGATACCATCGCGGTTGTGATCAAAAACTTGGTAGTTCAAGCGGCCACCGCTATGGGCGTCTAAAGCCATCAGCCAGCTGCTGCCACCTGATTCGCAGGCGTCTACGGCTGGCTTTGTGCTTGCAACGGCAATAACACCAGACCGAGATATAGGCTGATAAATAATACGTTCCCCCGTTGCTAGGTTTAGTTTCCATCCTAAATATCCATTCTGACTGGGGGTTGAGGGTAAGCCTGTTCCCGGGAAGTAGTGCACGGGGTTTTGGCTAATGAGGCGTGCTGTTGTTCCCCGATGGCTTGCTTGATCTGCGAGTATGCTTTGTGTGGCGAGATAAGTGGGTTTTATTACTGAGGGTGTTTGTTCAAAGCGTTCAACCAAGCCGTACATTGATTGTATGGGGTCGCTGTTACTCAGCTGGTCATCACTGGCTTCTAAGTATTTCCCCGTGCCCACATAGACCATCACCTGGCCATTTCTTGGGTTTCTACTGACCACTGGTTGCGCGGTTATGGCTTGATCGGCGTTAGCTGTGAATAGCAATTTGGCGGACCAATTTGCAGGATTGCTATCTCTTAAATCAAAGCGCCACAGGTTTCCATAAAGGTCGCCTGCATAGGCATAATCGACGATAAAGTCTGGGGCGCTACCTTGGTTGAAGTCTACGAGAAAAGGGGAGCCAAGGCCGTTGTTCAAGCCCGCGACTCTATTTGCTTGGCTAGGAGCGGAGCCGGTTTCGTTTAAGCCTATGCCTGTATCAATGGTTGCGATGGTTTCCCCGCTAGCCATATCCACCACTATTAAGGCTGCATTGCCTGTGACGCTATTGTAACCATTTCCAATGACAGCAGCCCAAGCCTGGGTGTTTCCACTATGTGTTGCGTGGGTTTTGACGATGCTAATGTCACCATAAATATGGCCCAGGTTGTTGTTGGTGCTTGTTCGAGTCGAGTATTCCCATAAGACGTCACTGCTATCAAAGTCGCTGGGCTTTGTGATGTCGAGGGCGAATAAGCCTTTAGCGCCTTGGCGAAAAGCGCCAATAAGAACGATATACCAGTCATCGATATAAAAGGCGTCTCCAGTGGCAAGATCGCCATCTATCAGGCCGCGATAGGTGTAGGCAGGGTTACTATAGTCATTGAGGTGGGGGAAAAGAGCATCGGGCAGGTA
>DFBZ01000019.1 GCA_002366835.1 Gammaproteobacteria bacterium UBA3067 | reverse complement strand
CAGGCGATATTCTGTAGGCCCGACATGGATGGGTTCACCAGCCAGGACTAGTCGGTGAGCCTGGGTGTCGAGAGAGAGTTCACCAATAGATAACAGTTCATCCTCGTTATTGGCCGAACGCCGCATAACGGCTCGAATACGAGCAACCAGCTCTTTAGGCGAAAAAGGTTTAGTCAGATAATCATCAGCGCCCACATCAAAACCGCGTAGTTTATCGCGCTCTTCACCGCGGGCAGTTAACATAATCAAAGGAAGCTCTTTGGTATGATCATCAAGGCGCAGGCGACGTACAAACTCTACCCCGCTCATCCCCGGCAGCATCCAGTCTATCAGAGCAACATCAATACCGGGCTGGTCGAGCAAGCGAATAGCGTTTTCGGCATCTTCGGCCTCGGTTATATGAAAACCTTCTCGCTCCAGAGAAAATCGCAGCATATCGCGAATATCAACATCATCTTCCACTATTAAAATATTTTGGCTGGCCATCTTTTTCACCGTAACGGAAAAATGCCATCTAAACAATAAGATGTTACAAGTACATGACAGTCACCGAGCTTAACTACATTAACACTAAGCAAAAAATACTGGTGAAATATAATAGCATGACAAAAACCGCTGCTTTATAAGCCAGGCTGAACCATCAAAACAATAAATCCTTAACATTTGTTATCTTTATTGATTTTGGTTAGGGTTTAAGCGGCAGATCTGACAATATAATAGCGCAGTCATTTCACTTTAACCCGCTAGTTTTAACACCGTAATTTAACGCAATCTCTTGCACCCAGGAAAAAATTGCAATGACCCAACAAGACGAACTTATTAAAACACTTGAAAAACTGCACCTACAGCTTAAAGACTATGAGCCAGAGCAGTCACTGGATGAAAAAAGCGCACAACTGCTTGAGCAAATCAGCCATGACATCCTGCAAATAAACCAAACGCTCCCAGAAGGTGAAAAACATCAGTCAGAGGCTTTAGAAGAGTCCATTATTCATTTCGAGCAGGATCACCCCACACTCACTGGCATACTCAGGGATGTTGCAGACTTATTAAATAAAAGTGGAATCTAAGAGCATAAAGATGCTTATTCAAACACTAAAGAGACCTATCAGATGAGCGATCACCAGGAATCAAAATCTCTGCTTCTTGCCAAAAAAGAAGAAATCGAAGAACGATTACGCCGCACCGACAAACATATTCACCACCGCGACGAACCCTTAAGCGCGGACTTTGCCGAACAAGCCAGTGAGATGGAAAACTTCGAGGTACTGGTAGCCCTGGACAAAGAAGGAAAAGAAGAACTCGAACAGATAAACACAGCCCTTACGCGCATTGAAAGCGGTCATTATGATGAATGCAGCGCCTGTGGTGCCAACATCAGCAAAAAACGTCTGGAAGCGATCCCTTATACTGCTTATTGCCTTGATTGCGCTGACAATGTGCAAGCATAATTACTGAGCGTACTTTATCACCTACTTTCTAACCTAGCGCTGTAAATAAACTAGGCAGCGCTGGAAGCAACCCCCCCCTTGGAGATGTTTATGCCCACCTACCAACATATATTGCTAGCAATTGATTTAACTGAAGAGTCCAACGACAGCCTACTAGAAAAGGCTCTGGAGCTATCAAACAGTGACCAGTGCAGATTAAGCATCCTTCACGTTGTCAGGCCCGTTGGATACACCTACGATCGAGGCCTTTCTATGGGCTTGCTGGATGACAGCATGAAAACGCTGCAAGAAGAAGCCATCAGCCAGGCAAAAAGCAAGCTGATGGAAATCGCCAAACAAAATGCCATTCCTGAAGACCGCATGCATTGCAAACTGGGCAAAGCCTCCTTGGAAATCATCAATCTTTCTAAGGAGCTAAATGCCGACTTGGTAATCGTAGGCAGCCACAGTAACCCCAGTCCACTTCAGAAAGTCGGCGCGACCGTGCGTGGTATAACCGACAGGCTTGACTGCGATACACTCATCGTTCAACGCTAATAGAAAACACAGCCCCAAGAGTAGCAACGGGGCTTCACTTGTTCTCCTGTGAAGCCCCCTCTTCTTCGCAATCCACGTACTTTATAATCTCCTCAAGACGCTCTTGTGCCGCCTCATCCTGGCCCTCTTCTATCAGACGCTCGAGATCTTTTTTATAGGTCACAAAATCTTCCGTGCAACCCACCCCCACAGTAGCATCCCCCGAAGGTACTTGCGCTACGCAAGCACAAAGCGCAGCTATCATGGCGACAAGCCCACCAGCTCTTATTATTTTGATCAACTCAACTCTCCAACAAGATTGTTAAAATATCATCCCTTAAGGGCTGTTCACTCGAAATTGCGACTACATAATCAAGCTCTTTATCACTAAACTCTTCCACCACTTCAGACTGGGCCAACATAACCTCAAGCCCTGCCTCAGAGGCATCACCGCCTTGCTTTTCCCTTTGGGCAAGTCGTTTGCGTATGGTGGAGTTACTGGCCAGGGTATTAATAATACGAAAAGGCACGTTTAGTGAAACGGCCAACACCTCAAAAGGCTCACGGCTTTGACGGGACAAAAAGGTCGCATCGACAATAACAGAGTACCCCGCATCCAAGATAGTCTTGGCCAGGCTTTCTAAGCGCTGAAAAGTTTTCCGGCTAATCTCCTTGGTATAAATACTTTCAGCCAGCCTTTTTTCACTGCGCTCAGTCGGGGCCAAACCAAAGAGACGTTTGCGCTCCACATCCGAGCGAATTTGTATCGCTCCTGCCTTAGCCGCAACCTGGCGCGCAAGCGTTGTTTTCCCCGACCCGGAAACACCATGGGTTAAGGCACAAAACAACGGCTTAGGTTCTAAATATGTTTCAGCCAAATGAATATAACGTTGTGAGCCCACAGGCTCTTCTTGCTTAAAGGTAGCCTCCTTGCTTGCACCCTGACCTCGCTCTTGAATCAGGTGCACTTTTGCTCTTACCAAAGCAAGATAAACCTTATAAAAAGTAAGAAGCTTTAGTCCAAGGTAATCATCACGATATTCAAGATAGGTATTCAGCAAATGATTTGCTTCGGCATAACGCCCCCGGCTTTCGAGATCCATCAACACAAAAGCCAACTCACAAACCACATCTATAAAACGAAAAGCAGGATTAAATTCAATGCAATCAAAAAACGTGACCTCACCGTTTATCAAGGCCATATTGCCCAAGTGAAGATCACCGTGGCACTCTCGAACCATCCCGGATTGCCAACGCTCCTCAATGGCCGCCTGCAAATCCCTAAGCGCGCTGCGAGACCAGCCTTCCAGTGCATTAAGGCGAAGATACTCGTCGCTGGCAAGCAAGGATTTCATGGTGGCAAAATTACCCAGAACCGCTGAGGAAACAGCCGAAAAACTGCCAAATTCTGCCTCTGGCTCCATTTTCTGTGTAAATAGGGAGGCGTGAAAAGCAGCCATTTTTATCGCGATCTGTTTGGCCATTTTCAAATCAAAATCATCAGAAACCACCAACTGATCCAATAAAGAGCCAGAATCAAACTGCTTCATCTTGACCGCATAATCCACAACAAGCCCCTTTCCCCCCAGCCTTAAACCACCGGGCTGCACACACAGGGGCTGCACATCAAGATAAAGGGATGGCGCAAAGCGTCGATTTAATCTGATTTCTTCCTGACAAAAATGGTGGCGTTTTTCCAAGCTGGAAAAATCAAGAAAATCCAACTTCAAGGGTTTCTTAAACTTATAAACAAACTCACCGGTCAGAACGACCCAAGAAATATGCGTTTCGACCAACTCCAAAGCCGAAACAGGGTGCGGGTATAACTCCGGGCTCAACAAACACTCTGGCAGCCCCCCTGTAATCTCGCTCATATCAATCAGGGAAGCTCTTCAATAAAACCATCAGCCGGAGGAACCGGCGCCTGAGTAGGAGCCGCAGGTATAGGAGCGTCGTTGATCACCGTCAATTTAGAAATCACCTTGGTAACACCTTTTGCCTTGGCAGCAATTTTCATTGCACTCATCTCCGCTTCTTTGGTATCCACCGTGCCATAAAGCGTCACAACACCCTGATAGGTGTTCACATTTATATTAAACGCCTTCACGTCCTTATCGCCAAAATACCAGCTTTTGATGGTCGAAGTCGTTGTCGCATCCTGAGCAATGGTATTAATATCCCGTTTATCTTTTCCCACATAATAACCAGCCGCGACACCCCCCACTAACAACGTAGCAACAGCTCCGCCCGTGGTACAGGCGGCCATTGATGCAGAAAGAAATAAAATAAGACTAACCTTTAAACATTTACGCATAACTACCCTTCAGTTCCATAAAAACATTTCCTCTTACACAGATAGATGGACACATAAGCACCTACTCTCGAGTCACAATATCACAAGTTTCCGTATTAGAATCAAAAACAATTACTGCCAACCCTTCACGCAGAAGATTCTCCACCTGCATAACTTTCCGCTCAAGCGATACCTCCTGCTCCCCATAGTCTGTACCATCACGGCTTACGAACTCTTCAATAAGGGCGCGTAAAGCACCTGCTGATAACTGTTGATAAGGAATTTGCATAAGTACCTCTCGGGCTCTCAATTCTACACAAAAACCTATAAGCCAGTATTGGAAACATCGAAAGAATACGGGCTGAACTGGATCAACAATTACGCTATAATCTAAGGCAATTGAGCCAATATACCTTAACAATACCTCCAATAGGGATACCATCAAATGCATCAACTTCAAGACTTAATTAATGGTTTTGAACGCTTCAGACAAACATTTGTGGCGGGGGAAACCGGAAATTTCCACACTCTCGCTTTGGATGGTCAGTCACCGAAGGCACTGGTGATAGGCTGCTGTGACTCCCGCGTTGATCCCGCTCTTATTATGGATTGCGATCCGGGAGATCTGTTTGTAGTACGCAACGTCGCCAACCTCGTTCCCCCATACAGCCGCGAACGGAGCTACGCATCCACCAGCGCGGCACTGGAATTCGGTCTGCTGTCCCTGAATATCCCGCATATTATTATACTCGGACATTCCCGCTGTGCTGGCATACAAGCGGTTCTCGACAAACGCATCAACCACGACCAAAGTAAGAATAGTAGCGTAGACCAGTGGATGAGCAACGCCATCGCTGCTGCAGAAGAGACAGTTCAGGAAAGCAGCGACTTGCCCATTGAAGAGCAGCGCTGTATTTGCAGCCGTAAATCTCTAATCAAGTCAGTGCAAAATTTGAAAACTTATCCTTGGATCAAGGAAAGGTTAGCTCAGAACAAAGTGACAACTAGCGGTTGGTATTTTAATTTACTGGACGCCTCGGTCGAACAATACTGCGAAGACAGCCAGACATTTAAGGCCCTGTAGCACCCTTTATTGATGAATATCAAACGACAGTTTGACTGGGCAATCACCCCTAACTACATCGTGTGGGTTGGTCGATCCGACTGAAGCGCTCCAGCAAGATAGGTTTCTATTTTCTTTCTTGCTATATCACCCTCTTCGTTAAACTGCACCCCTATTCCAGCGGCACGCGTACCTCCTGCCCCTCGCGGAGTAATCCAGACAACTTTTCCTGCCACAGGAATTTTCTCCGGCTCCTCCATAAGAGTTAATAGAAGGAAAACCTCATCCCCTAGGCGATACTGCTTACTCGTGGGAATAAAAAGCCCTCCATTCACAATAAATGGCATATAGGCGGCATATAGCACCGCTTTGTCTTTAATCGTGAGTGAAAGAATCCCGCTCTTTACACCTGCCATGCAAGCACTCCTTAGTAAAACCTGTGTGACTTCCCATGTCGGCTTTACCCGCTATGGAAGCTGAGACCAGTAAATAATTAAACTTTCCATCATTAAAAGTATATTAGGGTTTCCACCTTGAGCAAGTAACAAATAGTTAGCGAACACTTCTTCACTAAATAGAAAGATACTTTCTGTTTGCAGCGTACTGATAATCTCCCCAAAAGTGGGTCGCAAATCCTCGTTATCGATGGCCAGGTTCTGACCTTGCTTGACCCAATCCAGAGCCCACTGGTGCAACCATAGCAGCAGCTCGTCAGTAGGAACTTCCTGCAGGGATTTAGCCACAAGCAAGGGTTCTATCTGCCTCAAGCGCAACGAGAGAAGCTGTCTGGCAATGACTTCCCGCTGGCCAAGCCATGCCCATTGCTGTGCCTGCAGCGCCTTGAGTGGCGCGCCGCCGGTAATTGCGAGCAGAGTTTGCGCTTGCTCGGGGCTAGCCACAAGCGGACTGAGCCACCGTAAAGACACGTCCTTTGACGGCACATGAAAGTAAAGGTGCTGACAACGACTTTTAATGGTTGGCATCAAAGCGCCCGCCCTGGCACTTATCAGAATTAACAGGCATTGGTCACCCGGCTCTTCAAGAACTTTCAACAGAGCATTCGCCGCAGACTCGCTCATTTCCTCCGCTCCATTGACCACAACACAACGATAACCATCCAGTTGCGCCTGCTTTGCTAGAAACTCTCCTACTTCGCGCACCTGATCGATGCTGATGTTTTTTTTCTTTTCCAGTCGCTCGACTACTTTTAAATCTGGATGATTACCGGATATCCGCAGCAAGCAGCTTTTACACTTTCCACATGCTTGCTCCTCCAGCCTTTGTGTTTCGGGCTGATGACAAAGCATTCTGTCCACCAGACTGGCGGCAAAATTCTGCTTCCCCACCCCTTGAGGGCCCAGAAATAGTAGCGCATGGGGCAAACGTCCCGATTGCTGGCTACCAATAACCTTCTCCCACTGGGCTTGTTGCCAGGGGTAAGGAAGCGCAGGACTGGTAATATCGAGAAAACTACTCATGCTTAAACGAGGCTCTCCAAAACCCCACGAATATCATCTTGTACCGAAGACAAAGGTTGGGAAGCATCCACCACCGCATAACGATGCGGATTTTGTTCTGCTCGGGCAAGGTAGGCTTGGCGTACCCGTGAAAAGAACTCCAGGTCTTCTTGCTCAAAGCGATCCAGAGCACCGCGTTTTGCTGCGCGCTGCATGCCTAGTTCCACGGGCAAATCGAGAAGAATAACCAAGTCAGGCCGCAATGCTCCCTGCACCAGGCTTTCTAACTGCTTAATCGTATCAAAAGACATTTTCCGCCCCCCGCCCTGATAAGCAAAACTTGCATCCGTAAATCGATCAGATACAAGCCATTTACCCTGTTCCAAGGTAGGCACAATGAGCTTCTGCAAGTGCTGAGCGCGAGCAGCAAAGATAAGGAGGAGTTCGGTATTTTCACACACGACTTCATCTCGCGGAGTCAGCAGCAATTCCCGAATTTCCTCGGCAAAAGGGGTGCCACCGGGCTCTCGAGTGACCAGTACATTTTTATTTTTACTGTCTAAAAATTCCTTGATAAAGGCCAGGTTACTGCTTTTACCAGCGCCTTCTGTACCTTCGAGACTAAGGAAAAGCCCTCGCTGTGTATCACTCATGCACTTCAAACCTCATCAGTTTATCGTTTGGGAGCAGAGCGATAATCAGACCGCCTTTTCCACTGGTATTCCCTGACTGCCTTATTGTGCGCCTTCAGGCTTGAAGAAAAGTAGTGGCTACCATCTCCTCTGGCAACAAAATACAGGCTATCTCCATCCTTGGGTTGCACGCTCGCATGGATCGCTTCCCGACCGGCCATCGCTATAGGTGTGGGCGGCAGGCCGAATATGACATAGGTATTATAAGAGGTTTTAGTTTTTAAATGCTTGCGAGTAAGATTTCCATTATAACTTTCCCCTAAGCCGTATATCACCGTAGGATCAGTTTGCAGGCGCATTTTTTTCTTTAAACGGCGAACAAAAACACCTGCGATTTCCCCACGCTCCTCCGCTAGGCCGGTTTCCTTTTCCACAATCGACGCCATAATAAGTGCTTCGTATTGATTCTTGTAGGGCAACCCTTTCGCACGTTTCTCCCATTCTTTATCGAGAACCTCGTGCATCCGCGCATAAGCCCGTTTGAGTATACTTAGGTCACTATCGGAGCGAGAAAAGTGATAGGTGTCTGCGAAAAAAAGACCTTCTGCCGATGCCTCCTTTAGCCCCAAGACACGGTGAAGCTGGGTTTTGGAAGATAGATCCAGCGTATGTTTCAACTTTGGCTCTTGTGCCAATGCTGCCAAAAGCTCATTCACAGACCAGCCCTCAACAATGGTAAAGGCATGCTGAATACTCCGGCCATCGATGAACTGGGCAAGAATTTCCAGCGGCGTAAGACCGGCTTCCAGGCGATATTCACCTGCTTTTACCTGCGCAGATTTACCGCTAAAGCGTGCATACAACCTCAGCGGCAAAGGACTATCAAGCAGGCCTCTGGCATAAAGCTGCTTGCTGACACTTCGAAATGAACTACCATTCGGAATCTCAAAATCCAAATAGCTGCCCGGCAGCTTAACAGGGCTGGTCAGCGAACGGTAAGACGTATAAGAAAACGTAATGCCTAAAATGAAAACAAGGCCTGTCGATACAAGCAGTAGGCGTTTTAAGAACTTAATCACTGCAAATATCCTGGATCCACAACTGAGCGAGCTGCGTAAGCCTTCCCACTGGCCATTGTTTGGATTCTAGTCGAACGACAGGCCAGACCCCGAGCACACTATTACAAACAAAGGCTTCATCGGCATCGTAAAGTTGCTGAACGCTCACGCTTTCGCTAATACAGATTTCCACTTTATGCTTCCTCGCCATATCCAGCACGTGGGTGCGCATTATTCCCGCCACGCCGGCTCGCTTCAAACTTGGTGTGATCAAGATGTTGTCGCGAACGATAAAGATATTACTCATCGTCCCTTCGATAATTGCACCCTGCTCATCCAGCATCAAACCTTCTTGAATATCAGAACAGTTCCACTCATTTCGCGCCATTACATTGTCGAGACGATTAAGATGCTTGAGACCAGCCAATGCGGGGTTCACACTCACGGGCATCTTACACAGCCTGATTTGAATGCCCTCTTTTCGGTGCTGCAAGGGGTAACCCGGGTGATCAAAGAGCTGAATGATCCGCTGAGTCACTGTTTTCTCTGGAAAGCGATAACCCCGGCCACCAACGCCGCGAGTCAGAATGATTTTAAGTACGGCCTTGTCGGCATCGGAAAGCAAGCCTTCGCCTCTGGCCTGCTGCAGAAAACCCTGCAGTTCGTCTTGCAGAGTGCCCATAGAGAGTTGAATCTGCAGTCTCTTTGCCCCCGCCTGCAAGCGGGACAGATGTAAATCCAGTAGGCGGACCTGCCCACATTCATATAAGAGGGTTTCAAAAAGGCCATCACCATAGGCCAGTCCTCTATCCAGCAAGGAGGCCGTCTGGCTATCTTCGCCATTCACCCAGGCTTTTCTCATATTTAATCCACAACAGGTAAAGCATAAACCTAAAAACCTCAGTTGGATCACGAAAGTCTGTACAAGCTCTTGACGCACCTAGAAAATTTCAAAAAGTTCTCATCTCCAGCCGTATACGGCGCTTACGCCCAATAAGGTGAAAGCGAATTTTTAAAACTCCCTATGCACGCCAATATCTCGCCTAAGAGCGCCTACTGTCGGTGCACATCTTTTTCGTGCCTTTATGCTCTCGGGGTGCAACTGAGGTTTCTAGGATAAAGCGCTACGACAACAAATATCATCAACAAAGCCCACAAACAAAAAAGGCCGCTAAACTTGTTTAAGTATAGCGACCTCTCTCTGAAATTGATGCGCCTATAACGGGGTCAGCCCCGCGCGCAACAAGCTCTCACTTACTGGTTTGTTTTAACGTAGTTAATCGCTAAGCCAACAGATGTAATTTTTTCGGCTTCTTCATCCGGGATTTCAGTTTCGAATTCCTCCTCCAGCGCCATAACCAGCTCAACAGTATCTAATGAGTCTGCACCGAGATCGTCAACGAAAGACGCTTCTTCCTTCACCTCTTCCAAGTCTACACCCAACTGTTCAGCAACAATTTTCTTTACACGCTCTTCAATAGTACTCATATATTTATTCTCTTGTAATTGGAGACTTCCCTACGACGAACCGTCGGCGGGAAGTGTAGTAAAACTATGGCCCAATAATCAAGCCAGATGCTAATTTTTTAGCCCATAAACATGCCACCATTGACATGGAGCGTAGTTCCAGTGATATAAGCCGCATTCTCAGAGGCCAGAAAGCCTACCGCAGAAGCAATTTCTTCAGGCGCGCCCAAGCGCCCAAGCGGCACCTTGGTCAGCAAGGCTTCTTTGTGAGCATCCGCCAAACCACTGGTCATATCTGTCTCAATAAAACCAGGCGCGACTGCGTTGACGGTAATATTCCGTGCAGCGACCTCTTGAGCCAAAGCCCTGGTGAAGCCTTCAAGGCCACTTTTTGATGCGGCGTAGTTACACTGCCCAGCATTACCAGTTGAACCCACAACGGAGCTGATATTTACGATACGCCCCCAGCGGGCCTTTGTCATACCCCGCAACACCGCCTTGGTGACACGATAAAGAGCAGAGAGATTCGTATCAATCACCTTATCCCACTCATCTTCTTTCATGCGCATCATCAGGTTATCCTGAGTGACACCAGCATTATTAATAACAATCAAAGGGGCGCCGTATTTTTCCTGGATATGCTTTACCCCAGCACCTACAGATAAGGTATCGGTGACATTCATCATCAAGCCTTCACCTTTTGCAGAGGCACTGGATAAATAGTCAGAAATTCCTGCCGCACCGTTTTCGGTGGTGGCAGTGCCAATCACCGTGGCGCCTTGTTCAGCCAGATTCAGCGCAACCGCCTTTCCAATTCCTCGGCTTGCACCCGTTACCAGGGCCACTTTATCTGCAAGTAACATAAACTTTCCTCTTCGTTACACTTTAGTCAAGGCAGCATGAAAACCAGCAGGATCCTGCAGAGTATTGCCCGCGAATTTTCTATCTATACGTTTGTTCAAACCTGTCAGCACCTTGCCCGGGCCGCATTCACAACCCGCTTCAGCACCCGTTGCCATTAACTGCTGTACCACCTTCACCCACTGAACTGGACTATACATTTGACGAACCAAAGCAGCTCTAATTGCAGCCACGTCCGTTTCAACAGTCGCATCTACATTGTTCACCACAGGGATAAGTGGGCTACTGATGTCTATGCCATCCAATTCAAGCTGAAGCTGATCTGCTGCGGGTTTCATTAATGAGCAGTGGGAAGGCACACTGACCGCCAAAGGAACAACTTTTTTAGCGCCTTGCGCCTTAAGCAGATCACCCGCCCTGTCAACCGCAGCCTTATCCCCAGCAATCACAACCTGACCTGGAGAATTATAATTAACTGGCGAAACCACCTGCCCCTCAGCCGCCTGCCGACATATTTTCTCAATAAGCTCATCATCCAGGCCCAACACAGCTGCCATCGCACCCTGGCCAGCGGGAACCGCCTGCTGCATCAGCTCACCACGCTTTTTCACCAAACGCACACCATCAGCAAGGGAAATAGCACCCGCGCATACCAATGCAGTATATTCACCAAGACTATGACCAGCCATGGCGATGGGCTCAGCGCCATCCTGCTCCCCCCACACTCGCCATATCGCGACACCGGCTGCTAACAGTGCGGGCTGAGTGATATCGGTTTGATTCAGTTGCTCGGCAGAGCCGTTTTGAACTAGATCCCAAAGATCATAACCCAGGGCTTCAGAAGCTTTTGCGAAGGTGTTTTCAATCAGGCCAAACTCGCTAGCAAGCTCTTTTAGCATACCGATGGATTGCGAACCCTGACCTGGATAAATAAATGCGATATTTGATGACATAGTGAATTTCCCTATGGATTCCCGTCTATCCCCACAGCTCAACACAGCATTTTTATTAGTAAGTATTGCAAAGGGAGACTGCAAACCGTGCCAAGAAAGAGCACTTTCCAGCAGATTTATTTCAAACGGTACTGAAATTTAAACCTTACTAACTTCATTCTTCTCGGTTTTATTAGAAAACCAATCTTCAATGAGGTAAGGGATGTTTTTTTCAACTTCTATGGCTGCAAGCCTGATCGCGGTTGCAAACCCTGCACGATCAGCGCCGCCGTGACTTTTAATCACCACTCCACGCAAACCAATCATGGTGCCGCCATTGTACTCACCTGGATCCATTTTCTTCTTTAATCTGGCTAAAATCGGCAAAAAAGTTAAGGCAGAAAGCTTGGTCAGCAAATTTTGACCAATCCCATCTTTAACTAACTGGGAAAACAGGCGCGCGGTGCCTTCGCAGGATTTAAGCGCGACATTACCGGAGAAGCCGTCACAGGAAACCACATCCGCCTCGCCCTTAAAAATGCCATCCGCTTCAACGAAGCCGATATAATTGATCTGCGGATCAGCTCGCAATAGCTCGGCAGCGTCTTTAATTACTTCGTTGCCCTTCATTTCTTCCGTGCCGATATTAAGCAAGCCAACTCTTGGCGCGGAAATACCATCAACTGCCTTGGACAAAATAGAGCCCATTAAGCCAAACTGGTACAACTGCTCAGCACTGCAATCAAGGTTTGCACCTAAATCCAACACATGGCAGTGCCCTGTCATGGAGGGCATATTGAACACGATAGCAGGGCGATCGATTTCTGGAGGGGTTTTTAATACAAAACGGCTAGTGGCCATTAAGGCGCCGGTATTCCCTGCACTAACACAGGCATCCGCAACCTTTTCTTTAACCAGATTGGCTGAAACTCGCATTGATGAATTCTTCTTATTGCGCATAGCAGAAGAAGGCTTTTCATCCATCGCAACCACCTCAGTGGTATGCTTAATATCAATGCGGTCTTTCACTGCCGGGTAGCCCCGGCACTTAGTTAGTTCGAGCTCTATGCTGGCGCGATCCCCAACCAGGACTAAGCGCAGGTGTGGATTTGCCCGCACACTATCAATACTGGCGGGGACCGTGACAGAAACGCCATGATCCCCCCCCATCGCATCAACAGCAACCGTCACTGTAGAAGTGCTCATCCTGGAGAAGTTATCCTTTTTTAAACTTATTCGTCGTCTTCATCTTCTTCAACTTCTACCACAACCTGTTGGCCACGATAAAAGCCATCAGCACTCACGTGATGACGACGATGAATTTCACCTGTTGCCTGCTCTTCAGACAAGGTAGGCCCACCAAGACTGTCGTGTGAACGACGCATGCCTCTGCGGGAGCGTGACTTTTTGCTTTTTTGTACTGCCATGATCGGCTCCTGTTATAACTACTTGCAGTATTGCTAAAATACGTAAAATCTTAATTTCTATTGATCCAAAAAGTAATCAGCTCTTTTTCTTGATTTCGGCGAGCACCTCAAAAGGATTTTGTTTCACCTCACTCCCGTTTGCAAAGCCCTCATCGTGCGACTGATGATCAGGAGCCTTGCATTCGCCTTCCTCATGCATTGGAACTGGCGGAAGAGCAAGCAAGAGTTCATCCTCAATTAAATCAAACAGTGAGACTGCCTCGTCTTCCACCATGATGGCATCGTAAGCCTTAGGCACATCTTCGAAGGCAGTCTCATCCGTTATAAATGCCCAGCTAACAGAGGCTTCAAGCGGGATGGACACGACCCCAAGGCATCGCTGACAAACAACTCCTGCAGTAGCTCTGACATAGCCAGAGGCAGTCGCAAAACCCTGCTGATCTCGCTGAAAGGCTAGTTCAACTTCAGCAAAACCCTCTTGTGAAGTTTTATTGGCCAATTCATCGCGCAAACGGGGCAGAGAATCCAGTTCAACAGGACCATCAACAAGCGCCCTTTTTGCCACTAATTTAAAGGGTTCGATCATCGTTGGTAGAGGGTGCTCAGACATAGGGGCGAAATGATAGGGATCTACCATGCAGCTGTCAAAGACTTATGCACAAAAACACTGGGTTTATTTTGTAACACCCGCCTTTTAGGGCAGGTGTTACAAAATAATGGTCTTTTTATTAAGGCTGCAAGCGAGACTCCACAAAGGTATGCGCCCCAATACCCAGTTTTATTGCCAAAACCTCGGCGACGGCGACACCCATCCTTTCCAGAAGCTGCTCCATCGGACTTGGTCGCACGGTGTAGTCGACAACCTCTTCATTGCCAATCTTATCCCTTGCCACAACACCCGCACTGGCGAAACCATCGATTAAACCCAGAGCTTTTGCATCAGTGCCATTCCAGAACAGGCCGGAGAAAATTTTAGGATCAGGCTTCAAGCGCTCCCCTCTGCCATCCTTTACCCGCGCTATAAATTGCTGATGCACCCCGTCAAGCATGCCCTGCATATGCTGTATTTCATCCTCCTTAAGCGGAGAAAAAGGGTCTAATAGAGCCTTATGCTCGCCAGCTGTCAGCATTCGACGCTCAACACCCAGCTTTTCCATTAATTTTTCAAAACCGAAACCACCACCGAGACGAACACCAATAGACCCTACAATACTTGCGGGGTTAGCATATATTTCATCCGCCGCCGCAGCGATATAATACCCACCTGACGCACCAATATCGCTAATAACCGCGTATACTTTTTTAGGGTAAAGGGCTTGGAGGCGCTTAACCTCAGCAAAAACATAGTCGGAATGCACCGCGCTGCCCCCCGGACTATTGATACGTAAAATAATTGCTTCGGCCGCCTCATTTTCAAATGCTTCGCGCAGACCTCTAGCAATATTATCTGCGCTGGCCTCCTGACCATCAGCAATAACACCGTAGACATCTATCACCGCAGCATGAGGTTTTGTGGGGACTGAGGGAAGCTTGGAATCACTCGTCATAAGCAAATATGCCACTCCAAACAAATAGCTAAACGTAAGCACTTTAAAGAATACGCTCCAACGCCTCGCTCTACGCTGCTCTACTGCTGAAGTCATCAGCATTTTCTCAAGCAACTGCCACTCCTTACCATCGTTTGAATTACTCACATACTCTCCTTAAAAACCTGCTGTTTTGCTCTCTCGCTCTCACTTGAGAAGAGAATAACTCCCATTACATTCTAGAAAGTCTAGCGCGAATAACGCCGTCTATATTGCTAAATGGGAAATCAGCTGACTTATCTCATCCACACAGTATCGCGGCTGATATGCGTGCAAACGCTCCACTTCGTGCACCCCATAACTCACAGCAACCGGAACAACTCCCGCGTTTCTCGCCATCTCCATATCATACTCGGTGTCTCCAACCATCAGAACCCTTTCAGGAGCGCAGCTCAACTCAGCCATCAACTCATGCAACATCAGCGGATCAGGTTTGGAGGCAGTTTCATCTGCGCAGCGGGAACTATTAAAAAATCGCCCAACATTTGTACTGCTAAAGACGCGATTCAAACCCCTTCGGCTTTTCCCCGTCGCCACCGCAAGCAAATACCCCAGAGACTCCAGCTCGGCCAGCCCCTCTTCGACACCTGGAAAAAAAGGCGTATGAGTTTTGTCATTTTCAGCATAATGAACAGAGTATTGGCTTTGCAGGGCGCTGCGCACTGCGGCACCCTCACCGGGAAATAGTTGTTCCAACGCCTGCGGCAAGCCAAGACCGATAATTTCTTCTACCTCTTTTTGCCCAGGAGGACTAATGCCCTCGTCTCTGGCTGCGGCTTGCATACAGGAAACAATTTTCGCCGCCGAGTCCATCAATGTTCCATCCCAGTCAAATACCACTAAATCATATTCGCGACTCATTGCGCCTTCTCCAAGTTAAGCAGCACTTGCTGTAAATCAGCGTCCAGGGGCGCCTCAATGCGAAAGATATTTTCAGAATCGGGCAAGGTAAAGGCCAGACTATGCGCGTGCAAAAAAAGACGTTTCAAACCTGCTTTTTTAACTCGCTGATTACTTTCTGCTAGCCCATAACGCTGATCACCCAGTATCGCGTGCCCCACAAACTGTGCATGCACACGAATTTGATGGGTGCGCCCGGTCACTGGCTTTGCCGACACTAAGGTGGCATCTTTATAACGTTTTTCAACATGAAATAAGGTTTTTGAGGCCTTTCCATCCACCGCGACACGAACGTGCCTCTCTCCCGAAGCCAGCACATTCTTTTTCAAGGGGGCCTCAATAAGGTGTTCTCGCCCACTCCAGCGACCATCCAGCAATGCCGTATAGCATTTTTGCATGCCCCCTTCTCTTAGCTGACGATGAAGATCCAGCAACACCGCGCGCTTCTTCGCCACCATCAAACAACCCGAAGTATCCTTATCTATACGGTGTACGAGTTCAAGAAATCCGCACTGCGGCCGCATGCTGCGCAGTGCTTCGATCAACCCAAGCTGAACGCCACTCCCCCCGTGCACAGCCACTCCGGTGGGTTTATTTACTATCAATAGTAAATCATCCTCATACAAAATTCGGGACTCAAGAAGCCCTACAAACTTACTTCCCGGTGCGGAAGGAGCAGCACTTTCCTCAAGCCGTATGGGAGGAATTCTCACACTATCACCAATGGACAACTTGAATTCCGGCTTAACCCGCTTTTTATTAACCCTCACCTCGCCTTTTCTTAGCGCGCGATAAATTCTCGATTTGGGAACGCCCTTCATTACGCGCTGAAGATAATTATCAACACGCTGACCCAAGGCATTCTCATCGATAATATTAAAAGAAACCCGAGGTGCGGCCTGAGGAGCAAAGCGATCGCCGGGACCTTTCTTCACCTTTGTCGGTGCACTTCGATGGGATTTATCTGAAGAACTGGTACTTAAGTTTGTCATGGGGCAATCATACCAGCTTGGCATCAAATTTGATGCAAGAAGAAAAACTGCTATACTCCGAGAGCCTTTACTTGCAACACCCGTTCATGGTTTATAAAAACCCGAAAAGGTAAGAAGCTTGCAATCAGCGAGAAGAGCTAAAGGCGCCAGGGAAGAGTTTGATTTTGGAAAACGGAAAGCTTAAACGAATTTCGCTTTCGCGCAAAGAACCAGCCTAAAAACCCGCTTATTTGCGTAAGGCCAAACAGGGTGATAGCTCCCTGAACCAACAGAATAAGACCCGCACAGGAATCACCCTCTGCGGAATATTTAATTAACTGCTATCTCAAAAACGTTTAGAAAACACAGATTTTGCAATGAAGCAAAACCCCGGTAATTCGTGAAGCGTCTTTTCAGGGGTTTTGGCTAATTAAACTTACAGAAGAGAAGCAAGTATAAGAGCGCATTACCTCTTACTACAGATGCCTCAGAACTAAGCTTAAAAGTCACTTAAGGCAAGTTAGAAGAGCCCTTTATACGAGAAGTTATTTTGTGCAAGGCTCTCTAAACGGCTGTTTCTTATCACAGCCAGTTAGTGGTGATTTTATTATCCGGCTATACCTGTTTGTTTGGATCGCAGGCCTGCCTGCAGCAAACACCCGAAGTGTGAGTGGTTACGTAGCTCCTAAAAAGAACAAACCACACAACAACCACTCGTTTAAACCGGATATATAAAAACACGAGGATGCAGCTACCCCTGCTCTAACAAGCAGAGTCAGCGAAACCAGCGGGGCATTTTAGATGCTCATTTTACTTTGCAGCTGGCAATAAACATCGCTCCATCACCGCAAAACTGCTTTAAGTAAGCCGACAAGCCTTATACAGCGCAACAACCAGCCGATCATAGTCGATGGGTTCTAAATTGCGCCGAACTTGCCCCAGCTGTGTTTTCTACCGTCTTTGGGATAGCCCAATAAAAACGGTAACACATGAAAAGAATGCTTATAAACGCAACTCATGCAGAAGAAATTCGAGTTGCGCTCGTCGATAGTCAAAGACTCTACGATCTTGATATTGAACCCCAAACCCGCGAACAAAAAAAGTCCAACATCTATAAAGGAAAAATCACCCGGGTTGAGCCCAGCCTGGAAGCGGCCTTTGTGGATTTCGGCTCGGAACGTCATGGTTTTCTGCCACTAAAAGAAATCTCAAAAGAATACTTCACCAAAAACCCTTCTGAGATTTCTGGCCGCATCAACATTAAAGATGTCATTAAGTCTGGCCAGGAAGTTATCGTCCAAGTTGATAAGGAAGAACGGGGAAACAAAGGCGCCGCTCTCACTACATTTATCAGCTTGGCGGGGCGCTACCTTGTTCTAATGCCCAACAACCCCCGCGCCGGCGGCATATCCAGAAAAATAGAAGGCAGCGACCGTGACAGCCTAAAAGATGCCATGAGTTCACTGGAGATCCCTGCCGGAATGGGCGTTATTGTCCGCACAGCGGGCATTGGCCGTGAAGCAGAAGAGCTGCAACATGACCTGAACTACCTTAGTCAACTATGGGGTAGCATCAAAAGCGCCGCTGACTCACACCCCTCCCCCCTGCTGATCCATCAAGATGGCAATGTCATTATCCGTGCGATTCGCGACTACTTGCGCCAGGATATTGATGAAGTACTGGTGGACAGTGAAGCCGCATACCAGGAGGCACAAAAGTTTATTAGCCAGGTCATGCCCAGCTTTCAAGACAAGGTGAATCGTTATCAAGACACGATCCCACTCTTCAACCGCTACCAAATTGAAAGCCAGATAGAAACAGCCTTCCAGCGAGAAGTGCACTTACCATCCGGTGGCTCCATTGTGATAGACCCCACCGAAGCACTGGTCTCCATTGACATCAACTCTGCTCGTGCCACACGTGGTTCTGATATCGAGGAAACTGCCTACAATACAAACCTTGAGGCTGTTGACGAAATCACGCGTCAATTACGCCTGCGAGATATTGGCGGGCTTATTGTGATCGACTTTATCGACATGGGGCCAGCCAGAAATCAGCGTGAAGTAGAAAACCGCATGCGCAAAGCACTCTCTTCAGACCGCGCACGCATCAAGGTTGGTCGTATCTCACAGTTTGGCTTGATGGAACTGTCCCGTCAGCGTATGCGCCCTTCTCTTGGGGAAACCAGCGGGCAAGTTTGCCCACGCTGTGACGGCCAGGGCAGTATTCGCGACGTCAATTCACTCGGCTTATCCATTATTCGCATCATCGAAGAAGAGGCCATCAAAGAAAGCACAGGGCATATTATCGCCCAGCTTCCCGTTGATGTTGCCACCTACCTTCTCAACGAAAAGCGGGAAATGGTTTTTGAACTGGAACGTCGCCACGAACTGAGAATCGTCCTGGTTCCCAATATCACCCTGGAAACGCCTCACTACGAAATTTCTCGCCTCAAGCAAGAGGAAGGCAATAACCAGGGACTTAGCTCAAGCAGCGTTACGCTTATCGAAAGAAACGAAGCACCTGTTATACCTTTTCCATCACTGGAACAGACTAGTGCCGGGCAAAAACAACAACCCGCTGTACAGGCCAATACCCTTGGCACCACACAGCCACAAGCCAGCAAAAAAACCGAACAAGAGGGCTTTTTTAAACGTTTAGGCGCTATTTTTGGACTAAGCAACACAGCGGAGGCCACTCCAGCACCAACAACAAACAAGCCAGCACAGGCGGCCCCTGCACCTCGGCCAGCAAAACCCAAGGGTCGCACCAGCAACCAGAGCCAACGCAAAAATACTCGCGGCGACTCCAGTACTGAGTCTCGCCAGGACACTCGTCAAGACAAAGGGGCCAATAAACAAGGCGACACGACAAGAAGACAAAACCCAAATAAAAACACTAATAAAAAGCCACAAAGTGAACAAAAAGGCGGCGAGCAGAAAGGCAGCAAAGCACCTCGTCGGGATCGCAATAAAAACCCGGCGCCGAAAAAACCAGCTCTAAAACGTGGCGCAGAAGGAAGCGAACTAGAGACCACTGCGAAAGCGGCCGCTCCAGAAAAAAATACTCGCCAACGTAGAGGTGAAGGCCCCGGCAATGAACAAAGAAAACCCCAAAGGAAACCAGAAAATGCAGTAGAGGCGCTACCTGAAAAGGAAGAGAAGTCGCAAACGAGCCATCAAGTACCGGCAGCGGCTCAGAAGGATCGCAAACAAACTCGTGCAGAAACGACCCCGGTAGAGAAGAAAAAACCCAGCGCAACAGCAGAAGGCACAGCGGTAAAAGTGGCGGCAGCGGATAATAACGCGGCGCCTAAAACAACGACTCCAGAACCGATAAAGTCTGAACAAAAACCGGCTGCAGAGATGCCCGGTGCCCGGCAAAGCGTACAAGCTAAGCCGGAAGCAAGGAAAGCTCCCGATACTCCAGAGCAAACGGCTACTCCAAGCCCTGCGCCTAAAAAGGCCACTGAGGAAAAACAGGAAAGTAACGAGAAGTCTGCTGACAGTGGCGTTAAAGCAGCAACAGCGACTCCCGAAGAGAAAAAAGCCGGAACCAGAAACCCAAGGCGACGAAATAGAGCGCGGGCAGCAAACGATCCAAGAGAGAAAAAACGTCAGGAAGCCGCAAAAGCCGCGGTCCAAACAGCCAGCAATGATGTTGAAAAAGTGGCCGTTGAAACAGCCCCCAAACCCACTGCCAAGCCAGCAGCAGAGGCCTCCCCCGCTACCCAGCCCGTAGTGAGCGCAGCAAAGCCAGAGAGCAAGGCCTCAAAAGTAAGTGAGGAACCCAAAGAAGCAAGCGCTTCAACCCCTAGCTTTGAAAAGCCTAAACCGGAAGCGGTTAGTGATAACGTTCCAGCTAGCACCCCCGCAGCGGTAGAACCCCAAGCCCCAGCACAAAAAGGGGCGGACGAAGAAAAGCCAGCGGCGCAATAAAGCGCAAGCTACGCTAACCACTCTGCCCCTTGCTAGCAAGGGTCAGAGTAGTTCCTCCGCGCAAACAGGGCATTTAGTATCTTTATTTAACTTTAAGCGACGCCAATCTGCCTTTAAGGCATCGAAAATCAATAAAACCCCCGTCAACGACACCCCTACTCCAGCGATTAACTTAATGGCCTCAAGCGCCTGCATTGCGCCGACTACTCCCACCACGGGAGATAATACGCCATTCTCAGCACAACTCACATTAGCCTCAAGCACGTCAGGATACAAACAGCGGTAACAGGGAGCGCTTTTGTCTCTTGAGTCAAATACGGCAACCTGCCCATCAAAGCCAATCGCGGCACCTGAGACCAAAGGTTTGCGCGCTACGACACAGACTTTATTGATGAGATGCCGCGTTTCAAAGTTATCACTACAATCCAGCACCACATCTACCTGCCTTACCCGCTTACACAACTCGGCTTCATTCAGGCGAAACCCAATAGACTCAACCTCAATGGAAGAGTTTATGGCTTGCAAGCTGCATTTAAGAGACTCTACTTTAGAAGACGCCACATCGCTTTCTGTGTGGGCAATTTGACGCTGCAGGTTGGAAAGCTCAACGTCATCAAAATCGTTTACAAGCAGTTTACCAACGCCAGACGCTGCCAAATACAAGGCTGCTGGGCACCCTAAGCCACCCGCACCAATCACCAGAACCGAAGCATCCAGTAATGCTTGCTGACCAGAAACATCAAGCTGCGGCAACATGATTTGGCGGCTATACCGAAGCAATTGATCATCGTTAAGCATGGTCTTTACCTCTTTGCCCTATAGTAAGCCGCTCCATACCCGATAAATCCCGCAGTGTTGTTACACACCGAAATTGCTGGGATAAAAAAATTTCTCGAACCGCTTCACCCTGTTCAGCGCCGTGCTCCACCATTAGCCACCCATCATCAAGCAATTTGAAAGGAGCTTGCTCTGCGATATCGATAATATCTTTTAAACCATTTTTTTCAGCAACCAGAGCTGACTGAGGTTCAAAGGGTAATCCATCCCCTTTTAAGTGGGGGTCATCAGAAGAAATATAGGGCGGGTTGCTAACAATCATATGAAAACGCTGGTTCGGCAGTGCCTTACACCAGCTTCCTTCGCCAAACTGGACATTCATTACGTTGAGCTGCGCTGCATTAGCACGCGCTACTTCCAGCGCTTCAGCTGAAAAATCACTGGCCCAGAGCTGCCAATTTGGCCTTTCTGTTGCGAGCGCCAGAGCAATAGCGCCACTGCCCGTGCCAAGATCAGCCACTTTGTAAGGGCCATTGGGCAATTGAGACAGTGCCTGCTCAACTAACAGCTCGGTTTCAGGCCTGGGCACCAGGGTGTGCTCGTTCACGTGAAGGGGTAGTGACCAGAATTCCCATCTGCCTAGCAGGTAGGCAATAGGCTCGCCATTTTTTCGTCGGGCCAGAAGTTGGGCGTATTTTTCCCGCAGCTCTTCGTCCACCAAAAAATCTGGCCAGGTACGCAAGAATACACTGTCTTTCTCCAAGACCTTGGCCAACAGCAACTCAGCGTCCAAACGCGCACTGTCCGATTCAGCCAAAAAGCAGCGTGCCTGCTTAAGAAGCGCTGATAATTTTTGCCCTTGTTGCAGCGAATCAGAATTTTGCATTTCAAGTACAGGCTGGCGCGTTTTTCTGAGAGGTATTAATCATTCGCCATGGCGGCAAGCATATCAGCCTGATGCTCACTCACCAGAGGCCCAATCAGTGCGCCAAGCTCGCCCGCCATCACTTCCGATAACTTATACAAAGTAAGGTTAATACGATGATCCGTCACTCGCCCCTGAGGATAGTTATAGGTGCGAATGCGCTCTGAGCGGTCACCACTGCCCACTAGGCTTCGGCGCTGCTCGGCAATTTCAGAAGATTGTTTGTCCTGTGCGCTGGTCAGTAACTTGGTTGCCAGCAACGACATGGCTTTAGCCTTATTCTTATGTTGTGACCTTTCGTCCTGACATTCCACCACAATACCCGAAGGAATGTGGGTGATACGAATAGCGGAATCGGTTTTGTTGACATGCTGGCCACCCGCACCGGAAGCGCGAAAAGTATCCACGCGCAAATCAGCCTTGTTAATCTCTTCAGCTTCTACATCGTCTAGCTCAGGCATCACCGCCACGGTGCACGCGGAGGTATGAATGCGCCCCTGCGATTCGGTTTCAGGAACCCGCTGTACGCGATGCGCACCCGACTCAAACTTAAGCTTGGAATACACGCCCTGGCCAATAATGCGGCAAATCACCTCTTTATAGCCGCCATGCTCGCCTTCGTTTTCGTTGACCACCTCAACCCGCCAACCATTTATTTCGGCATAACGTGAGTACATGCGAAAAAGATCTCCCGCGAATATCGCCGCTTCATCCCCGCCCGTGCCTGCGCGCACTTCAAGGAAAACATTACGGCCATCATTAGGGTCTTTCGGCAGCATTAAAGCCTGCAGGGAAAAGTCTAGGTTCTCAATACTTTCTGATGCGGACTTGTACTCTTCATCCCCCATGTCACGCATATCCGGATCGGAGTCCTGTTGAAGCAGTTTCGCCTCTTCAAGGTTTTCCTGCGCCTGCTGATACTCCCCATAACACTTCACCACCGGCTCCAGCTCGGAGTATTCAATGGAGTATTTGCGAAAACGATTTTGATCGGAAATAACCGAAGCGTCACTCATTAATGCGGCTAACTCTTCGTAGCGATCCGCTAAATTGTCTAATTTTATTTTAATCGATGATTTCATTCGTTTTAAGTTTTACCACTGTCAATTCGGTTCATCTTGACTCTTCTGCACAGACAATCCAAATAAAGATTGCGCCCATTCAAGCAAGTCATCTCGACCATCAGCACCCGCTTTTCTCAACACCTGGCTGGGCTGATGCATAATTTTATTACTCAGATCATGAGCGAAACGCGCCATGACTTTTTCAGGATCGGCACCGCTGCGCAGTTGCTGCAAGGCTTTTTGCATTTCGTCCTGTTTTAATCCTTCGACCTTCTGTCGGTATGCGCGCAAAGTATCCACCGCATCAAGCTCGCGCAAAGACGCCATAAAGTGCGCCACACGGCTTTCGATGATTTTTTCTGCCTCTGTCGCTGCTGATTCCCGGGACTTCATGTTGTCCTGAACGACCCCCTGAAGATCGTCAACGGTATAGAGATAAACATCAGCTAAGTCTCCGACTTGTGGTTCAATATCTCGCGGAACAGCGATATCCACCATGAAAATAGGTTTGTGCTTACGCTTTTTAAGCGCCGACTCCACTGCGCCCTTCCCCAAAATAGGTACGGGGCTGGCGGTAGAGGAAATAACGATATCAGCTTCATGCAGGTGGTATGACAATTCCTCCAGAGTAAAACCCTGGCCACCAAAATTTTCCGCTACCGAATGGGCCCGCTCCAGAGTTCGGTTTGCCACCATAATGCGAGACACGCCATTCTCACTAAGGTGCCGAGCAACCAGTTCCACCATCTCCCCGGCACCAATCAGCAACACCGATGTTTTTTTCAGATCAGTGAAAATATGCTTTGCGAGATTTGTGGCAGCGTAAGCGACTGACACTGGGTTTTGTCCAATTTCTGTCTCGGTGCGCACCTGCTTAGCAACTGAAAAGGCATGCTGAAACAGGCGATTTAGCTGCGAACCGGCGGTGCCATAATTTCTGGCAAGGCTAAACGCCGACTTCATTTGCCCCAGTATCTGCGGCTCACCCAGCACCATAGAATCAAGGCCACTGGCCACTCTTAAAGCATGACGCACCGCTTGATTTTCTGAAAACAGATAAGTGCTTTGGCTTAAATCCGCTACTGGTAACTGCCGGTATTCTGCCAACCAGTTTATCAACTCATCGCCATTGCCCGCTTCTCGATGGGCACAGTAAAGCTCTGTACGATTACAGGTGGAAAGAATCGCTAGTTCAGTCAGCTCGGTTTTTTCCAAAGCCGACTGCAAAGCCGAAGCCATTGACTCGGTAGAAAAAGAGACCTTTTCCCGTAAATCAATGGAGGCAGTTCGATGATTAATACCCAGTGTTAACAGAGCCATATAAACTAATATTCAACGCAACAGGAAGCGAATTTTGCGCCAATTCTGCCCCAAACTCAAACGAGCGGGGAACAAAGCCTGGCAAAACAACTCTAATTCATCAAAAATAGCGGAAGAAAAGCCAATGGGCGAGGCAAATGCTACACTGGACTGCATATAATCGCTCCCTACTCGCAGTTTTCGCAACTCTCGGCAACAAGATCCCATCAAGACCGAAACGCTTGCCACCCACTCATTGACTCTCCAACAGTGAAACTAAGCTCACACCCACTATGCAAATAAATATTTCTCGCTTTTTAGTCATCGCCCTTACTAGTGCCTCGTTTCAAATGCTTAGCGGGTGCGCGAGCTTTCCTGGATCAACACTGCTCGAAACAAAAACCGGCGAAATAACATCCACTCAACCCGGCTCACTGGACGAACCAACAGGCAACCCCGAGCAAAACACGGCACCCCACTCTGCAGCAGATGCAGATAAAAACGACATTGGCGATGAAATAGAACAAGCCTCTTTTTCCCCTGATACCCTCTATTCTCTGCTGGTCGCTGAAATTGCCGGGCACCGTGGGCGCCTGGACGTTGCGTTAAACCAATACATCAAACAAGCGGAAGTCACCCGCGACCCTAAAGTTGTTGCCAGAGCCAACCGTATTGCCCGTTATATGCGCTCACCAAAGCCGATTTTGGACACAGCCTTGTTATGGATAGAGGTCGAACCGGATGCAATAGAAGCCAGACAAGTAGCTGCCCAACAGCTGATCATATTTGGTCGCCACGAAGAAGCGCTCGAACAGATTGACATCCTCCTCAAGCTTTCAGCGGACATCAATCTCGACGGACTGATTAAAAGCGCTTCGCGACTTCAACCCTCTGCACTTGAAACATTGATTAAAAACATTTCTCAGCTATCGCAGAAGCACAGCTCCAACGCCAAACTAATGCTCGCCCATGGGCTTTTGCTTGAAATGAACAAGCAAAACACCGAGGCATTAAAATCCTTTAAAGACATTCTTAAACACCAGCCTGATTATATTCCCGCCTTTATTGCCCAGGCGCGACTGCTCACCAGGATGGAAAAGAAAAACGAAGCTAAAGCTCTTCTAGCCAAGGCCGTCAAAAAACATAAAAAAAACATCAAGCTAAAGCTATTCTATGCGCAGCAGTTGATACAGGATGGAGAGCTGGATAAAGCAGAAAAACAGCTCTCAGCCGCTCAGGCACTCAGCCCCGATGATAATAAACTGCTTTTTTCCCTCGGTATGATTTATTTGGAAAATGAACTCGGTGAGCAAGCGCGGCCCTATTTCGAACGCCTTATTAAAATCGGCAGTAACACCGATGACGCCCACTTTTTTCTTGCTGTTATTGATGAAGAATCAAAACGCCTGAATTCTGCCCTAGAGCACCTCCACAAGGTCAAACCCAGCCGGAATTTTGTGAATGCCAGAATCCAGATCGCCAGCATTCTTGATCAACAAGGAAAAACAGACGAAGCCTCTCTAGCTCTGGCATCTGACCGGAAAAAATTCCCTCAGTTCAGCAGCGTATTCTTTCTCGCTCAAAGCGAACTACTAGAAAATAGGCAGCTTCACCAGGACGCCTACCAGTTACTACAACAGGCCCTTCTGGCCCATAAAGATCACCCTCAGCTGCTCTATAGTAAAGCTATGATTGCGGAGAAACTTAACAGGCTGGACGTAATGGAAAACGACCTGCTGACGATTATTCAGAACGACCCACAAAACGCATCTGCCTTGAACGCCTTGGGCTACACCCTTGCTAACCGCGGAGTAAGGCTTGATGAGGCGCTCACTTATATCACCCGCGCGTATACCCTCGCCCCGGACGACCCAGCCATTATCGACAGCATGGGCTGGGTGCAATACCGACTTAATAATCTTAAAAAAGCCATCACACACCTTCGCACCGCCTACAAGATAATGCCTGACCAAGAAATTGCCGCACACTTTGGCGAAGTACTGTGGGTTTCCGGCCAACAAGAGGAAGCCAAAGCCGTGTGGCAGGAGTCGCTAAAAATAAATCCAGAGAGTGAAGCTCTCAAAGCAGTCATAAAGCGCTTTCTACCCTGATATGCGCAAGCTCTCGATACTAGCCGCCTGCCTTATCCTTTCAGCGTGTGCGCAGTTTAAATCACCACCGCCTATCGAAACCCCAGGGCCATTAGTCACCCTATGGGCAAACCATATAAAGCAACTGCAGGGCCTAGAGCAATGGGCACTCACTGGCCGTATTGGCAGCCGATCAGCATACCGGGCAAACAGCGCCAGCATTCAATGGCAACAAAAAACAGAGCATTTCAAAATTCACCTTAGTGGCCCACTCGGACAAGGTTCACTCAGCGCCCAGGGGACATCCAGTTTTATTGAAATCCACAGCGCTAATGCGGGGAAAATCAGCTCCAACAACCCTCAACAACTGCTTGATCAAGAGCTGGGCTGGGCTTTCCCCCTGTCCCAAGCGAAAAACTGGGTTATTGGCAACCCCGGCAAACCACGCAACAAGCTTGAAAAATACATGTTGGATCCTTATGGGCGCATGGAGCAATTTATAGACAATGGCTGGGAAATTAACTATCACAACTATCGCCAGACCGGTAACATCGCCCTGCCCCATAAAATCGTGCTCAAACATCTCGACACCAAGATCATTGTTATCGTAAAAAATTGGACGCTATGAAATACCCTATCACCCTGCCCGCACCTGCGAAACTGAACCTTTTTTTACATATTACCGGCCAGCGAGAAGACGGCTACCACACCCTGCAAACCGTCTTCCAATTAATTGATTTTTGCGACGAGCTCACTTTCAGCCCCAACAACACAGGCGTAATTCATCTTGTCAACGACACCTCTAAAATCAAGGAGTCCGACAACCTTATCTGGCGCGCAGCAAAACTATTACAACACGAAACAGACTGCACAAGCGGTGCGAACATAACCCTGAACAAGCGCATTCCCATGGGCGGCGGGCTTGGTGGCGGCTCTTCGGATGCAGCAAGCACCTTACTTGCCCTGAACAAGCTTTGGGAAACGGGCCTTTCCATTGAAGAGTTGATGCCACTTGGCCTTCAACTGGGGGCCGATGTTCCCGTATTTTTAGGTGGCAGCAGCGTTTGGGCAGAAGGTATAGGCGAGAAACTTTCCCCTATCGCGCTGCCCGAACAGTGGTTCCTTATTGTCAGTCCGGATTGCCACGTGGACACCGCAAAAATATTTCGGCACAAACAATTGACAAGAGACAGCAACACCATCAGAATACCGGCCTTTCTTACAGAGGGTACAAGAAACGACTGTGAGGATGTGGTGAAAAAACTCCACCCAGAAATTGGCACGGCTTTGGATATGCTGGCTGAAATTGGCAGCAAACCAAGAATGACTGGGACAGGGGCATGCGTATTTAGCGCGTTTAAAAACGAGCAAAACGCAAGGCAAGCACTCGAAACAATTCGACCCTTTAGCAAAGCGTTTATTGCCAAAGGTGTGCAGCATTCACCACTACATGAAAAGCTGGGGCTCAGACCACTGTTTTCTTAAAGGTTTATAAAATAATCCTTTTCCACAAAACAGAGCTACACTTTTCGAACGCTATTTTTAGAACGAGAATATTGCTTCAGGGGTATTTCGCTCCCACGCACAAATCTCGAAACAGTTTTATTGGGCTGTCGCCAAGCGGTAAGGCACTAGGTTTTGATCCTAGCATGCGGAGGTTCGAATCCTCCCAGCCCAGCCATCTCTCCGCATAGATATCATCACCGAAGGTATCCTTATCATGTCCAAGCTCGTGGTCTTCACCGGCAATGCAAACCCTGAACTCTCCCTCAAAGTCGCGAACCATCTGCACCTACCAATGGGAGACGCCACCGTCTGCAATTTTAGCGATGGCGAAATCAGCGTTGAGATTAATGAAAACGTACGCGGAAAAGACGTTTTCATTATCCAGTCAACCTGCACTCCAACCAACGACAACCTGATGGAGCTGGTGATTATGGCCGACGCCTTGCGTCGTTCATCTGCAAGCCGCATCACAGCAGTGGTTCCTTATTTCGGTTACTCCCGACAAGACCGACGCGTCCGATCTGCCCGCGTGGCCATATCCGCCAGAGTTGTGGCCGACATGTTAACCAGCGTAGGTATTGACCGTGTACTTACGGTAGATTTACATGCCGACCAAATTCAGGGTTTTTTCGACATCCCAGTGGATAATGTTTACGGCTCCCCGGTACTGGTTCGAGATATCAAAAGCCAAAACTACGAAAAGCTTGTTGTGGTATCACCCGACGTAGGTGGTGTGGTGCGAGCAAGAGCAATCGCCAAACACCTTAACGATGCAGACCTCGCCATCATCGACAAACGCCGCCCCAAAGCCAACGAAGCCCAGGTTATGCACATAATCGGTGACGTAGAAGGAAGAACCTGCGTTGTAGTGGATGACATGGTAGACACCGCTGGCACTCTCTGCAAAGCGGCGGATGCTCTAAAAGATCACGGTGCAGAACGCGTAGTCGCCTACTGCACCCACCCAGTACTATCAGGAAAGGCCCTCAGCAATATAGCCGGCTCTCAGCTCGACGAACTGGTGGTGACGGATACAATTCCCCTTTCCCAAGCTGCCCAAGATACTGGTAAAATCCGCCAGCTGAGCTTATCCGCCGTATTGGCAGAAACTGTGCGCCGTATTAACAATGAAGAATCGTTGAGCGCCATGTTCGACCACCCTTTCGGGTATTAAGCAAATCACGCGAAACAAAAATTTCTGAAGCCTTTGTCTGTGAGCAAATAGCTCCTAAGCAAAGGCTTCGTTATCATCAGCTAGCGTCCATTTCGAACCTATCTGACCCACACCCCATAAAGCTTGGTCGCGAGCCTAAGGGGTTCATTAAGCAAGGAAAAAATCATGTCTTCTGAATTTGAACTGACTATTGAATCACGCACAGACCAGGGCAAGAGTGCGAGCCGCCGCCTGCGTCGCCTAGAAAATAAAACTCCCGCCATCCTCTATGGTGGTGAGAAAGAACCAATGGTTATCAGCGTTATCACCAAGGATTTGAATAAATGTTTGGAAAATGAGGCTTTTTATAGCCACATTTTGACTCTTAACCTGGATGGCCAACCCCATCAAGCAGTTATCAAAGACCTGCAGCGTCATCCATCCAAAGGCTTCCCATTGCATGCCGATTTCCTACGTATTGATGCCGAGCACAAGATCCATATGAATGTGCCACTTCACTTCCTGAACGAAGACACTTGTGTTGGCGTAAAAGTGGAAGGCGGTATCATTTCTCACCAGTTAAATGAAGTAGAAGTCTCTTGCCTGCCTAAAGATCTTCCAGAATACGTGGAAGTGGATATGATCAACGTCAAACTGGGTGAAACAATCCACCTGTCTGACCTTAATGTCCCAGAAGGCGTTGAGGTAATTGCCCTCACCCATGGTACAGATCACGACCTTCCTGTGTGCAACGTACATGTCGCTAAAGCAGCTAAAGAAAGCACCGTAGAAGACGAAAATGAAGGCGAAGAAGAGTCCGGCGAAGAATAGCCCTCCGGATAGCTATCGCAAGTTATGTCCATCAAGCTTATCGTGGGCCTGGGTAATCCAGGCCCCGAATATGAAAAAAC
>DFBZ01000025.1:11123-11836 GCA_002366835.1 Gammaproteobacteria bacterium UBA3067 | reverse complement strand
CTGAAAGATGGTTACGGTCAATGTAATACAAAAGGGGGCAATAACTGGTCTTCCCTATTTTCTGGCGCCCAAAAACATTATCCATAGTTGGGTATGAAGTTTATTATCAGGAGAAGTGGCTGAATTTAGATTGTATTGTTTTGGACAAAAAATACTTAAACAACCTTCAATGTAATTTTCCGAATGTTATAGGTTCTTTCTGTGGGTACGGTGTTGCAACTTCAGATTTTAGAACTCCGAAAATTGGCTGGAAAGATATTGACACATGTATCCAAAAAGACGGAAATTAATAATGATTTTGGTGTGTTTGATGATCCGAATTTTTTCTACGCACAGCATGGGTCTAACTTAAAAGGTGTAAAAGCAGTTCTTTATAAATACGTTGTAAAAAAATTAATGAATTCAAATGTATCGAGAATCAGACTCGCAAAAAATCACATAACAATACACATTAACCAATAGTCATCATCGCGAGTAATCGATAGATAAGTACACTCAGCACCATGCCACCAAGGAATAGCCACATATGACGATAGCGCCGCGCCATGGGGATGAGCTCATGAATTGAGACAAATATCATTGCACCTGCGGCGAAAGACATGAAAAACGGATTGAGTGACGGCAGGGTATTCACGGCAACAAGACCGATAATCGCACCAATCGGTTCCGCAAGGGCGGAAAGCAGGGCTGCACCAAATAGAAAGCGTTTACTC